>JANYGO010000038.1 GCA_025362325.1 Cyanobacteriota bacterium
TGAAGATGAGAGGGGCGATCGATCATTTCGATTCATACTGGTTTTTTTGTTAAAAACAGTTGATCCCTCTTTTTCTCTTTAATCCAGTCTGGGTCAGCTTTTATCCCGATCTTGACTGACTTTTGTCAGTCAACCAGGTCGGACAGTTTACAAGCCCCTAGCTTTAGCTATGGGGTTCCTGACCGGGCGAGATCCAGATCACGTCCCCTGGGCGAATTTGCTCGATCGCACCACCCCAGAGCTGTACGAAACCGCAGCCAGCCGTCACAATTAGCGTCTGGCCCAACGGGTGGGTGTGCCATGCTGTCCGAGCGCCGGGCTCGAAGGTGACACTGGCGCCAGACGTGCGTGCCGGATCGTGTGCCTCGAACAGGGGGTCAATGCCGACAGTGCCCGTAAAATACTCGGCCGGCCCTTTGGCAGAAGGCTGTGAGCCACTTCTTTTGATGTTCATTTGGTTAATTCCTTCAATTGATGCCATTTTGGTTGCGGCCCAATCTTAGAGATTGAGCACTTAACGCCTGCTCTATCGGTAGGGATGGATTTTTTAAGCCGCAGGGTTAGCCTTGATGTCCTTTTGGTTGTCAGTAGGCGAATCTCTGGCCCAATCAAGACTGAGTTTTCTCTTGTATAAAAGTCCAGACGCTTGCAAGAAGCCGGAATCGTTTTTTATTGCTTTAGCTTCATTCTAGGAACTCTCAGGGGCAAGCCATAAAACGATCGTCTAAGATTGTTGTATGGCTTGCAAACTTAGAAATGAACCCTGCTAAAACACTTGAAACGTCCGATCGGGCTTTAAGGAACGACCCGCAGGCAAAGCGTCAGGCAGACAGAGCGCAAGCCAATAGAGACGAACTGACTGAGCGGATTGCACAAGCAATTCGTCAGGATGGGACGATTGAGCCGCTCAAAGGATTGCACTTCAATCGCTCCTCTTCGCCTTCGGAGTGCATTTATAGTGTCTCTATCCCTGCCTTTTGTGCGATCGCTCAGGGCAGCAAAGAAGTGCTTCTGGGTAACGATCGTTATCAGTACGACCCGATGCACTATCTGCTGGCGACGGTTGAACTGCCGATTGTGAGTCAAATTCTTGAAGCGTCCAAGGCGCAACCGTACCTTAGCCTTCGCCTCGATCTCGACCCCACCTTTGTCGGTTCAGTCATGGTCGAGGCAGGGCATCCCTCAGCACAAAGAGGTGCCAATGTAAAAGCGATCGATGTCAGTCCGTTGGATTCAAATCTGTTGGACTCTGTAGTGCGGCTCGTCAGGCTTCTCGATTCCCCTGCTGAAGCTCATGTTCTCGCACCATTGATTAAGCGGGAAATCATTTATCGACTGCTGATGGGAGAGCAAGGTGGTCGGCTTCGTCAGATTGCAGTTCTGGGAGGCTCCACCCACCACATCGCTCTTGCAGTCGATCGACTTCGTAAAGACTTTAAGGAGCCGCTTCGTATTGAAAGCATCGCACGAGAGCTTGGAATGAGTGTCTCGGGCTTTCACCATCACTTCAAGTCTGTCACTGCAATGAGTCCCTTGCAGTTCCAGAAACAACTGCGGCTCCAGGAGGCTCGCCGTCTGATGCTGGGGGAAAACCTTAATGCTAGCAGTGCTGCCTACCGTGTGGGTTATGACGATGCCTCGCACTTCAACCGGGAGTACAAGCGGCTCTTTGGTGCACCACCGATGCGCGATGTGGAGCGGCTGCGAGACGCTGCTAGGGGCATTTTGATACTTGACAATCGTTAACATGGGTGCATCTCACATTTGCAAATCTCTACAACATAATCAGGTTTTGGGCCGTTAATATCGGTATTTATGCCAAACTGAGATGCACCCGTTAACATACTTGCGTTTTATAGCGCCGACCTACTTAAGATATTGTTTGGCTTCTGCTGCGTTGGCCTGAATAGGTTGGGACAGCAAGTTGAGGCACAGCGGTATTTGCACCGCAAGCTAAAACGCCATTTTTATTGGTAGGATTAGCTGGTTTTGCTCGGCCCGCAACAGAGGCTTCACAGAGGATTGTTTGGGTTTTGTTTACTGTCAAAAATACTCCGCCTACAAAACTTTTGAGATTGGGTTGCCGCGATATCCCATAATTAAATACAGCTTTGTTCCCCCCATTAATTGCATAGCTGTAATTGTCAGTTTGAGGTTTGATGCCAATACCAAGATTGGCAACAGAACTTGTAAAACCCGCATTTTCTGCATAGTAGGCTTGCTGAGCTCTGTTCATCGAGGTAACATATTGTCTGGCTTCCGATTCCTGGGATTTAATAATTTCTGCCGGAGATTTCGTCATCCCGTTTGGAAGTTGAGCCTCGGCGGCTGCAATCAAAAAAACTGGCAGACTTAGAGTTGTCAGCACAACTCTACTCTGCCAGTTGCGGTGGCTATCAATCCTGCTAAATTTCAGAAATCGCTGGTAAATTGAGCGGTTGAGTAACATACAATTAAACTAATTGTTTGGCTTGAAATTTTCTCAAATTCCCAGAAGCAACCGTGCCGTGTTCTGTGATGATTCCCGAGATTAATGCCGCCGGAGTTACGTCAAAAGCGGGATTGTAAAATTCTACTCCTTCAGGACAAATTCGCGTAGTTCCGACTTGGTACATTTCAACTGGATCGCGTTCTTCTATGGGGATTTTGCTACCGTCGGAAAGTTCAAAATCAATTGTTGACAGAGGAGCGGCAACAAAAAACGGGACGTTGTGAGCTTTGGCAACAATTGCTAAACTGTAAGTACCAATTTTATTGGCTGCGTCGCCGTTAGCAGCGATTCTATCTGCACCGACAACTACTGCGTGAATCATGCCGAGTTTCATGCAGTGAGCGGCCATATTGTCGGCGATTAATGTGACGGGAATTCCTTCTTGCACGCATTCCCAAGTGGTGAGTTTTGCACCTTGGAGACGGGGCCGTGTTTCGTCAGCAAATACTCTGCCAAGTCTGCCTTCTCGCCAAGCAGAACGAATTACGCCCAAAGCTGTACCGTAACCTGCTGTTGCTAAAGCACCGGCGTTGCAGTGAGTTAGTAAGTTCAATTTTTCGGGTGTGGCTGGCAGAACTTCTAAACCTTTGTCGCCGATATTTTTGCAAGTTTGCAAGTCTTCGGCTTGAATGGTTTTGGCCATTTCTAACAAAGTTTTTTGTATTTGTTCGACGGAACCGCTAGTTTTCTCGGCTGTTTTGAGCATTCGGGATATTGCCCAAAACAAATTAACAGCGGTGGGACGAGTCGATCGCAATAAATCACCAACTTCTTCTAGTTTAGCCAGAAATTCGGTGCGATCGCCCGTTTCGATTTCTAGCGCGCCCAAATACATCCCGTAAGCTGCCGCTACGCCGATCGCCGGAGCACCTCGAACGATCATAGTTTTAATCGCTTCAGCCATATCTTGAGAGCTGGTAATTTCGACTGTAGCGTATTCTTTCGGCAGTCGGTTTTGCTCAATTAGCAGAACTCGGTCTTCGAGCCAAGTTATGGGGGAAACTGGAGAGTTTTGAGCTGTCATCGATTTCAATTATGTGAGGGATAGGTTTCTATGATGCCATGAAGGCGACTATTTCTCTATTTTATGAGGGACACGTTAGATTTGCCAAAATCCCAGTGGCGCAGTTTGAGATTTGAGAATTGCTGGATACTTACAACTTTACTGGGTTTGAAACTTGCGTAGAGTTACACTATTGTTCACAAAATTGTACTGAGTTAAAAATATCACATTAAGTTGTGTAAATTATATTGACATTTTTTGAAATATTTCCGGAATCGGGAACAAGCTAGCTGTACCTGCGGTCTGATTTTTATAAGTTGAGAATAAAAAAGTGCGATCGACCAACTTTCGCTCTCCAACAAATTAAAAAAAAATCACAAAAACCGATAATTGTCAAGTTTTGCCTGTGCAACTTTTATGGAGTTGAAGGCTGGTTTTGTGGTAGCGGTATTTGTGCTTGGAAGTTGGGGCGAGGCTCGCACGGAAACAACAATTTGAAAACCTAGTTAGGTGCATGGAGAAAGGTAATTATGAAAAACCAACAAATAGTATTCGTAGATTCCGCAGTTGAAGATTGGCAGAGTCTGGCGGCAGGTGTGAAACCGGGGATAGAGGTAATTTTAGTCGATCGCACGCGGGACGGCATCGAACAAATTTCCGAAGCATTGCAAAGCCGCAAAGGTATAGAAAGCGTTCACATTATTTCTCACGGGGAATCGGGAAGTTTGCAGCTAGGAAAAACTAAGCTGAATTCCGACAATTTAGAAACGTATCGCGACTGTTTGCAACGGTGGTTTTCGTCATCTGTCAATTCAATTCAAAATCAATTTGAAATTCTGCTCTACGGTTGTAATGTAGCAGCGGGTGAAACAGGAGCAGCTTTTGTCGAAAAGCTCAGCAAGTTAACAAAAGCTAATGTTGCTGCTTCTACCAATCTTACTGGGAGTGTCCAAAAAGGCGGAAATTG
This sequence comes from Cyanobacteriota bacterium, assembly GCA_025362325.1. Classification (GTDB taxonomy): domain Bacteria; phylum Cyanobacteriota; class Cyanobacteriia; order Cyanobacteriales; family Microcoleaceae; genus Microcoleus. The sequence continues at coordinate 4,462 of JANYGO010000038.1, forward strand.
GTTACTTGAATACGCGACTGGAGCGATTAAAGCTGGATTGGCGATCGAGCCGGAGGTGATGGCAAATTACGCCCACGCCTTGACTACGTTTACCGTTATTAATACCAATGATGCTGGACCGGGTTCGCTGCGAGATGCGATTACTCAAGCTAATGCCACTGCTGGGCCACCGCACAATATTAACTTTAATATTCCCGGTGCAGGCGTGCAGACGATCGCGCCGCTGTCTATCTTACCAAACATTAACGTTCCTACAATCATCAACGGCACTACCCAACCGGGGTTCGCCGGTAGTCCGCTCATCGAAATTAATGGAGCGGGTGCAGGTGCTATCAGCGGTTTTCGCGTCTTGGCTGGTGGCGGTGGGAGCACCTTGCGGGGATTGATAATTAATCGGTTCGGTAATACTGGTATTTCCCTCGAAAGCAACGGCAACACCGTAGCGGGTAACTACATTGGTACTAATGCCACAGGTACCGCAGCCTCGCCTAACGCCCTATTTGGCATCGCCGTTCAGAATGGCGGCAGCAATAATATTATTGGGGGGATTGCACCGGGCGATCGCAACGTCATTTCCGGCAATGCTGCCGATGGCATCATCATCGTTGGCGGTACAGGGGGCAACCAAGTGCTGGGCAACTACGTCGGCACCAACGCCGCAGGCACCGCTGCTTTGCCCAACGCCAGCGGAGTTACAGTCAACGGCGTACCGAACAACACTATTAGCGGAAATGTTATTTCCGGCAACAGCAATATCGGTACAGCCATTCTCAGTGCCACGAACAACATTCTCACAGGCAACTTCATCGGCACTAATTTTGACGGCACCACCGCTGTCCCTAATACTAATGTTGGCGTAGTCATTGGGGGAGGTGCAACCAACAATACCATTGGCGGAGCAACCCCAGCGGCTCGAAACATTATTTCGGGCAACAGCAACGGTAATGGTGTCGTTCTTACTGGCCCCACCACTGTCGGCAACTCCTTGTTTGGCAATTTCATCGGCGTTGCTGCCAATGGTACGACTGCGCTGCCCAATGTTACCGGGGTATTGATTCCTGATGGTGCAAGCAATAATGCGATCGGCGGTACGGCAGCAGGCCAAGGAAATACGATCGCCAGCAACCTCCTTTCGGCAATAAATATCATCGCCGGCACCGGCAACCGCATCCAAAATAACTCGATCTTCGCCAACACTGGCTCGGGCATCGACCTCGGCAACAACGGCATCACCGCCAACGATCCGGGCGACCCCGACATCGGAGCCAACAACCTCCAAAACTTCCCCGTACTCACCACTGCCAACGTCGGCGCCAGCAACGTCACCGTCGCGGGAACCTTCAACAGCATTCCTAGCGCCAGTTACACCCTGCAATTTTTCGCGAACACTGCCCCCGGTACCCAAGGTCAAACCTTCATCGGTTCTGCCACCGTAACGACTGATGCCGCCGGCAACGCCACTTTCAATCAAGTTTTCCCTGTAGCAGTGGCTCCCGGTCAATTAATCACTGCCACAGCCATTGACGCTGCTGGCAACACCTCTGAATTTTCCGCACAGCCGATACCTGCGATCGCGCCGCTGGGCAGCATTACTGGTATCAAATTTAACGACCTTGACGGCAACGGCACTCAAGCAGCCGGAGAACTTGGTGTCGCCGGAGTGACTGTTTTCCTCGACACTAACGGTGACGGCATTCTCGGCGCTGGGGAAACTTCGGTGACTACGGGTGCTAACGGAAACTTTAATTTCCCCAACTTGCCCCCAGCTACTTACAACGTTCGGGAAGTTGTGCCTCCTGGAAACCGACCAACTACTCCCAATCCAGTTTCAGTAGCGCTGGCGGCTGGCCAAACAACTACGGTGAATTTCGGGAATCAACCGATACCCCCCGTACTCAGTAGCATTACTGGTATCAAATTTAACGATACTGACGGCAACGGCACTCAAGCCGCCACAGAACTCGGTGTCCCCGGAGTGACTGTTTTCCTCGACACTAACGGTGACGGCGTTCTCGGGGCTGGAGAAACTTCGGTGACTACTGGTGCAAACGGTAGCTTTGCTTTCCCCAACTTGCCCGCAGGCACTTACAACGTTCGGGAAGTCGTGCCAGCAGGCAGCCAATCAACTACTCTCAACCCGGTTCCAGTGACGCTGGCGGCGGGTCAAACGACTCCCGCTGCGGTGAGTTTCGGCAATCGATCGATACCTGCGATACTCGGCAGCATTACTGGTGTAAAATTTAACGACTCAGACGGCAATGGCACTCAAACAGCCGGAGAACTCGGTGTACCAGGAGTGACGATTTTCCTTGACACCAACAACAACAACGCTCTAGATACAAGTGAAACTTTCGTTATCACGGGTACTTCTCCTAACGGCAGCTTCACTTTCGGCAACTTGCCCGCAGGTACTTACAACGTCCGGGAAGTTGTACCGCCTGGAAGTCAACCAACTACTCAAAACCCGCCCCCAGTAACCCTGGCAGCAGGTCAAACTGCTCCTGCTACAGTTAATTTTGGCAACCAAGCGATACCGGTTCCGACTCCGACTCCGACTCCTACTCCTGTTACCACTCCGACTCCCGCTCCGACTCCGACTCCCGCTCCGACTCCGATTTCGATTCCGACTCCCGTCCAGCAAGGCAGCATCAGCGGTCTTAAATTTAACGATGCCAACGGTAACGGCACTCAAGATGCAGGGGAAACTGGTCTTTCGGGATGGCAAATTTTCCTTGATGCTAACGGCAACAACTCCTTAGATTCGGGCGAAACTACTCTTACCACCGACACTTCTGGCAATTACAGCTTCAACAACCTCAATGCCGGCACTTACAACGTGCGGGAATTGCAGCGGACTGGTTGGACGCAAACTACTACTAATCCCGCGCCGATTAATCTCGGCATTGGCGAAAGTCGCAGTGGAATTAACTTCGGCAATTTCCAAAATATTAGCATCTCCGGCAGCAAGTTTAATGACCTCAACAACAATGGGGTTTTGGATGCTCAAGAACCGCTATTGCCCAACTGGCAAGTCTTCCTTGACGCTAACGGCGACGATTCTTTAAATGGTGGAGAAGTTAACACTACCACTGATAGTTTGGGCGGCTACAGTTTTACTAACTTAGGCCCGGGAACTTATCGAGTTCGGGAAGTCAATCAACCGGGTTGGACGCAAACTACTGCCAATCCTGCTGATATTGTTGCTGTCAGCGGCGGCACTAATACGAGCAATATTAACTTTGGGAATTCCTTCGCCCAAATCCAACCACCAACACCACCGCAAGCAGGACAAGATGCTGACTGCATTTGTTCGCAAATTGTTTTACCCAGCATTAGCAGTATTCGCGGCCCAAATTCTGTCACTAATACCCGCAACGGTACTAACGGCAGCGACACTATTCTCGGTACCAATAACAATGACGAAATTAACGGCTTTAACGGCAACGATTTGCTGGTCGGGTTCCGGGGCAATGATAATATTTACGGGGGACTTAACAGCGATTTCCCAGTTGGCCCCAATTTAGACAAAGACACGCTGTTTGGCAATGAGGGTAATGATTACCTCAATGGGGTTGCTGGAAATGATTTAATCTTTGCCGGCAAGAACAATGATGTTGTTTACGGTGGCAAAGATGATGATGTTATTTTTGGCGACCAGGGTAACGATACTTTAATTGGCGACCAGGGTAACGATACTATCTACGGGGGAACTCTTAACCCGTTCGACCCGGATTTCAATGGTAACGATTTGCTGTTTGGTTTGGCGGGTGATGACTTCCTCAGCGGTCAGGAAGGTCAAGATACGATACGATCGCAGGCGGTGACGGTAATGATACAGTGCGTGCAGGCAAGGGCGATGACTTAGTTGTGGGCGAGTTGGGCAATGACTTGCTGTTTGGCGACCAGGGCAGCGATACTATCTGTGGAGGCGACGGGGAAGATACAATCTATGGGGACATTGGCAGTCCTCTTCCCATTGGTTCTGTTGGCGGACAAGACCAAATCTGTGGCGGTTCCGGCAACGATTTGTTATTTGGCAATGAAGGTCAGGATACTGTTAACGGCGATGCTGGAAATGATACTCTTTACGGCGGGAAGGATGACGATAGTTTGCTCGGCGGTGCTGGGGATGATTGGCTGTTTGGAGATGAGGGGAATGATACTCTGATTGGAGGTACTGGGAACGATCGATTTATGTTGGGGCTTGACTTAGGCAGCGAGACTATTTTAGACTTTCAAGATGGCCTGGATGCGATCGGCTTAATCGGCGGTCTGAATTTCTCGCAACTGAGTATTGTGGCGGAGAATAGTTCTACTCTGATCCGAGTTACCAGTTCAGGTCAACTTCTGGCAACTCTCAGCAATGTGCAGGCGAGCCTGATTACTGCTACAGATTTTGCGATCCTGTAGTGCGATCGCGCTTCATGAATTAGCCTAGAATATTTTAGGGACGATCGCGCGATCGTCCCTAAAATATGAGAATTTTATTTAATCTCAAGTTCGATCGAGCGCTATACCCGAGCGATTGGCGGTTGACAAATATTTGCACGGAAAATCCGAGTTCCGAGTAAGTCAGCCCTACAGCATCGAGATGCTGTGGTAACTATCGGTTGATATTGCGCTTCATGCGATCGAGTTCTTCCTGAGCTTCCCAGTGTTGAAACTTTTCTTCGAGAGGGTCTGCCGCATTAAAACTGCTATAATTAGAACTCTGATTCCAACCCTTTGTATCCCAATTCGGCTCTGTTTTCGCGGTGGTTCGAGTTGCCGCTTCCGCTGCTTTGGATCGGACTTCTTTTCGCCGCAATTGAATTTGGCGGTACAGTTCTTTGGCTTTTTCAATCCGTTCTTTGCAGCCTTGCATTTGTCCCCAGCGCTGATTTCCCTGACGCAGCAAAGCTGCTTGTCGCTCTTGGGCTGCTTGAGCTAAATCGAGCCTTTTAGCTGCTTTAGCTTTGTTCGCGCGATCGTTCCAGCGCTGAATTTCTTGGGCGGCGGATAGAATTTCAGCTTGCAGTGTTTTCTCTTGTTTTTGAATCTCCAGAATCAGCCGCAGCGTGTCTTCTTCTTGTTCCTTGAGTTGTTCTTCTATTGCCTGCAATTCCAGATGGGGGTTGCTGCGCAAAAATTCTTCTAATCTGGTTTCTAGAAAGCGGCTGAAATCGTCAAATAAACCCATTTTTTATAATTCCTCAGTCATTAGTTATTAGTCATTGGTCATTAATTGTGAGTCATTGGTTCTCAGTTACTGGCCATCGGTCATCCGTCATTAGTTGTTAGTTATAGCATTCGCAAGTTCGGCTTCCGTCTCCGTGTACGGGATGCAAACGGATAGAAGGAAGGAGCAATAATAGCAAGCGTTTCAGCAATTAAGAACGTCGGGCACGGTTGCTATATTATAACTGTTGTCACCGCTCGTGAGGTACAGCCCGATCGCTGGCAATTACCAATTACCGATCACCAAAATCCTAACTGATGACTGATGACTGATGACTGATGACTAATGACTGATGACCAATGACCAATGACTGATGACCAATGACTAATGACTGATTAGAACTTTTGCCCGACAAAAACCGATCGCACATCTCCACCCTTGCGGATAACTGCTTCTTGATTTTTGATTTCTGCCAGAGTCCAACCGCTAGCGCCGATGCTTTCGCCGACATAAATTCTGCGGGCTACACCGTCTACTTCAAACAAAGCAGCCGATCGGTCGCCCAACTCCAAAATCCCCACTAGCGTGTGCGCGGCTGTCGGCGCGCTGCTAACAGCCGCGGATTGCTGGGGCGCGGGCGCGGATTGCTGAGCTGCGGGTGCTGGTGCTGCTTCGGTTTCGCGAGCCAAAATCTTGGGCTGTGGAGAATCTGAGGGGTTCGGGGAAGCGGCGAGGGGAGTGCGATTGCCAGCAGCGGCGATCGCCCGACCGGAGGCTGGAGCCGCCGGCGAAGTCGAACCTGCTGCGGTTTGAGAAGCTGCCGGAGCCGGAGCAGCAGCCACTGTCACCTGAGCCGGAGCAGCGGGAGCCACTGTCACCTGAGCGGGGGGTGGGATGACTACGACTTGGGGTGCAGGTGCGCCCGGCTGCGCGGCGACTTGTTCTAGGGCATTAGCGATGCGGTTGACTGCTGTCGAAAGACCTGCGGTTGCAGGCGGCTGACCGGAAATTGAAATGCTCGGCAGCGTCCCTGGGGTAGTGGCTCCGGACACTCCCGCTAGTTGTGGCAGTGCTTGGGGTGCTTTCTTTTGTTCGATCGCTACTAGCGAGCGCTGCACGTATTCGACAAACTGGGTGTCTGGTGCGGTTTTGCCACTTGCTGCGGGCGTCTGCGGGGCGGGGGCTGTTGGCAAGCGCACCAGTCCCGACCTACTTGCCAGCCACAATCCCATGACTAGCAGCAGCGAGCCGCAGGCTGCTCCCAGCAGGATTTTGTCGAATGATTGTTTGGACTGCTGTTTTTTGGTTGTTTCTAGGGCGACTTGGCGGGCGATCGCTTCTACGTCTTTTTCGCCGCCTCGCGGAGGCTCTGGCGCCAACTGCGACAAAACTATTTGAGGTACCGAGATCGATTTGAGCGCCACGAACTCTGGCGCCACTGGCTCGGGTGGCAGTCCGGCGCTGCCGTCGAATGCCCGATCGACTCCTTCAAACAGTTCGTCCATCAACCTATCGGCGTAGGACTCTACTGCCACTGCTTCGGCTGGTACTGTTTCGACTCTTGCCACCACGGCGATCGGATCGGACGATGATTCCAAGGACATTTGTTTGGCGATTACTTTTTGAGGCATAGTTTTATGTTTACTCCCGCTCCTCGACCACCCTGAGATTCTCAAGTTCAGACTTCTACAGGATACTTGTGATTTTTACCAATTCTTGGCTGAGAACAGGTTAATTGTATCTCACCGATTACAATATTTTTAGTCTTCGGTCAAGTTACTTTGTGCGATCGACTTTTGTTTTACCTGTTTTGGGCTTTTTCACCCCTGTTTTCTGCTGCCAGTCTTATTTTGCTTACCCTGACTTTTACTGCATATTCTACTGCTTTTGTCAACCCCACCCAGCGGGAATTCGCAGTTTTTGACACACAGCTTTACTTGAGGCTCTCGCAAAAAAAGCGGGTTTTTTGCCGCTGTTTCCGCTCGCATTGCAGCTTAGACAAGGATTTTAGACTTTTACCAGTCTTAAGTTTGTTGGTCAGTTTGCTTGAGAGTAATAACAAGCTCCCGATTTTCTCATAACTCATGACTCCAACAGTGGTAACAACTGCTGTAATTCCCCACAAGCTGCCTGAAGCGATCGCGGCGCATCTTCTGGTATGCTCTGAGAATAACATCGATCGGCTAAATCCTCAACAGATGTTTTGCAAACAGCCTCATTTTGCTCAAACTTTGCATAACCAGCCTCCTCATTCACAGATTCTCCCTGCAAATAATGTATCCAAGTCTCAATATTGCGCTTGGGAACAAAAATCGCTATCGCTTCATCCAATCGCCTATTTTCTTGCTCATCTTCCTCAAGCATACCAGCTAATTCATTAAGCCTTGCTTTCAGTATACAAGTATCTGCATCAATCAACACAACTAATCCAATCGACACACGATTTCTATTCTGACGATAAGCTTTCACTTCCACCGGATACTGACTGCGTACATACTGTTCTCCCGATTGGCTATTTTTCGGACAAATATTAGCCCGAAATTGACCTCTAAAACCTCGCTTTTTTAGGAAATAACGCGCAAAAACCTCCTGCTGTCTGTCCTCGCAGAGAATGACAATCTGAACTCTACGCTGACTCATTCAACCATCCCCGTGCAATCAGTTCAGAAACTGGCAATCCAGACTTGTCAGCTACTTTATCGCTAATTCGTTTGACTCGAACAGCAGCATTGCTTTGACGCTCAAACCAATAGCCAATCGGTGAAGCTAAAAGGTAGTTAATTAATTCTGGATGGTGACAAATTAGTAATGCTTGGAGTTTTCCTTCTGTACAAAGGTCATAAAGTTCAATCAGCCAAGGTTGAATTTCTGGTAATGCTAAAAAGTTTTCAGGTTCATCAATCCACAAGGTGTAATCTTCAGATTTAGTACCGTGAATCAGCGCGTATAAAGCAACTAATGTTTTTTGTCCGTCCGACAATTCACCAAACGATAGTCAATAGGCTTGATATTATCTTTGTCTCCTGAAAATCGCAGCTTTAATATCAAATTGTCTTCACTAACTCTCTCAAACTTAAAATTTGTAAATCCATTCAAAACCTCTTTTAAAATATTTCCTATTTCCGCAATCTTACCTTGATCTTCAGACAGGTATCGATACCAAGAAACAAAATTCTTTATTTTAGGAGTCAAACGCTTTTGTTCTTGATTACTTTCATCAACCATCAAACTCGGAACCATTTGCACGATAATAAATCGCGCCATCCGTTCTCTAAACCAAGTTAACTTAGTGTTGTTATTTCTAGGCATTAATGAAGCGAGTAGAGATTGCGACCAGTCAAAGGGGTATTGCGGCCCCTTTGAATAATTATCTCGATAGAGTTGAACTTCGCCTAATTCAAATTTTAATAAAGGTTGGTTATCAAACCACAGACGCTCGTACTCAACACGACATTTATCTCGATTGTGACCAATTCCTAATTGATATTTGTAGCAGCCATCATTACCGATAATTTGTAGCTCGAAACGCTGAACTTGTAAAGTTTGCCAGCGGGTGCAGTCCGCAGGCTTGAAAATTGCTTCTACTTTACTGTCACCGCTGACAAATGCTTGGATTTTCTGTAAGACTTCAAAAACTGTTGATTTACCAGATCCGTTAGAACCCAGAAATAGATTAATTGCATCAAGCTCAAGTTCAAAATTTACTAAACATCGAAAATTGTCAATATATATTCGTTTCAGCATGGATTTTTTCAGTCATAATTATTTTAGCTCCTGTCATTGTTAACAGGAGCTAAACACAATACTCGCACGCTTCAAAATTAACCCACCAGTTCCGCCAACTCCAACCACCGCTCAGTCGCGCGATCGATTTCTTTCGTCAATTGAGCCAAACGATCCGATAACTTCTTCACCTCCGCAAACCCGCTGGGAGCATTGTTGGACAAAATCTTCTCAATCTCTTGTTTCTCTGCTTCCAGCTTCGGAATTTTAGTCTCTAACTGCTCGTATTCCCGCTTGTCATTGAACGAAATTTTTGTGGATTTTGGATGAGAAACTTTAGCTTTTGAATTGTTAGATTCAGCGGTGCGTGTAAGTTTTTCTTTGTCTTTTTGTCCTTTGAGTTCCTTGGCTTCTTCGGCTTTTTTGTGATCTAAATATACCGAGTAATTGCCGGGATACAATCGCAGATTTCCCCCAGGCTCCAAGGCGAACACCATGTCGATCGTGCGATCGAGAAAATAGCGATCGTGCGACACCACAATTACGCAGCCGTTAAAGTCTTCGAGATAATCCTCCAAAACCGCCAGAGTCTGTACGTCTAGGTCGTTTGTAGGTTCGTCCAAAATCAGCACGTTCGGCGCACTCATCAGCACCTTCAGCAGAAATAACCGGCGCTTTTCCCCACCGGAAAGCTTGTTAATTGGTGCATACTGTTGGTTAGGCGGAAACAAAAACTTCTCCAACATTTGAGAAGCGGTAATGATTTCCCCATCCGCCGTTTGCACCAATTCCGCCACACTTTTCAGGTATTCAATGACTCGCTGGTCTTCATTCGGTGTCAAATCCTCTGAATGCTGGTCGAAATAACCGATATGAATGGTTGTGCCAATTTCGACAGTACCGGAATCTGGCTGAATTCGTCCGGTAATGATATCCATCAGCGTCGATTTTCCCGCACCGTTGCAGCCAATAATTCCAATCCGGTCTTCGGGAGTAAAATTGTAGGTAAAATCTTTGATTAAAGTGCGATCGCCATAAGCTTTACAGATATTCAATAACTCAATGACTTTCTTACCAATCCGGCGTCCCGCTGTGGCAATTTCGACTTTACCGTTGGATGTTTTGAATTCCTGGGCGCGCATATCCTTAATGCGATCGATCCGAGCTTTTTGCTTGGTACTGCGGGCTTTCGGCCCTTTTTTGAGCCATTCCAACTCGCGCCGCAATACTCCCGCGTGTTTGCGCTGAGTGCTGCTAGCGGATTCTTCAGATAGCGCCTTTTTCTCCAAGTAATAAGCGTAATTGCCAGCATAATTGTATAGATCGCCGCGATCGATCTCCAGAATGCGATTGGTGACGCGATCGAGAAAATAGCGATCGTGCGTAATCAGCAGCAGTGCACCGCGATAGCCGTTCAAATAGTTCTGCAACCACTCCACAGACAGCGCATCCAAGTGGTTTGTCGGTTCATCCATCAACAACACATCGGGTTCCGACAACAAAGCCGTGGCTAAGGCAATTCGCTTGCGGTAGCCGCCGGACAAGTCGGCAATTTTCGCATCAAAATCCTCAATCCCCAACTTAGTCAAAATCAATTTTGCCTTGGTTTCCAAGTCCCACGCACCCACCTCGTCGATGCGCGCCGACACGGTAGACAAACGCGACATCAACTTGTCCGTATCGCCTTTTCCGTGGGACAATTGATCGGAAATTTCCTCATATTCGCGCACCAAAGCCATTTGTTCGCCACTGTCGGCAAATACTTGCTCTAAAACCGTGTGACTTTCGTCTAAATCCGGCTGTTGCGGGAGATAGACAATTTTAGAGCCTGGATTGACCCAGCGATCGCCCGCATCGATCGACTCCATACCGGCAATCATTTTCAGCAGGGTGGATTTCCCGGAACCGTTGGTGCCGATGAGTCCGACTTTATCGCCTTCATCGAGGCTGAAACTGGCATTTGTCAAGAGTTCCTTGATGCCGAAGTCTTTTTTGATCGATCGCAGAGTAAAAATAGTCATGAGTATATCAGGTCGTTTACCTAACTTAGTGTAGCGCTGATGGTGATTTAAGCTTACTTGTGGTAATACCGACTTCAACTTGAAGCAAGGGTTAAGCTAGAACAAATACTTCAGGCTCTTCAAGCAAAACTCCTGGTTGACTGACAAAAGTCAGTCAAGATCGGGATAAAAGCTGACCCAGACTGGATTAAAGAGAAAAAGAGGGATCAACTGTTTTTAACAAAAAAACCAGTATGAATCGAAATGATCGATCGCCCCTCT
>JANYGO010000056.1 GCA_025362325.1 Cyanobacteriota bacterium
GAGTCAGAAAGAGTAAATCAAGTTGCACGCTGGTTGCTAGAACAAATTGATTGTCTAAAAAAAAATGTAGACAAAATTCAGAGTGATATTATTGACCGTTATCAAGAAAGGCTCGATAAGGCAAACCAAGAAATTACCCTAAATTATGAAAAGCAAAGAAACGTCTGGCAACCTATGAAACAAAAAGCTCAAAGCTTAGCAGAAGAATTTTCTAGCTTGGACATAATCCTAAAAAATGAGTGTTAAATTCAAATGAATATTAAGGAACACCAATCAAATTTGCTATTGGAGCGATAAAGAAATGGATTTTGAAAAAATTAGGGATACTGCTAAAGTTATCCAGGATGTTGTTGCTACAGCTATCCAGGATGTTGTTGCTACAGCTACCAAATTTGTGGAGCGGCCAAATTCTCAAGAACCAAAGAGGAAGCAAACGCAAGGAGACTCATCAAATAATAGACCAGCTCTAGCTCCTTCTCCAAAAAAGTCTTCCGTGTCTGTAGCTTTGTGTCTTATTGTTCCAGCATCGGTGGTGGGAAATATCAGAGAAAATCATACAATTAATGTCTCTGATATAGAAACACTAATAGAAAATGCTTCATATTTTCTATGTACAAGTCCTGAAGAGGCGAATACCATACAGCAGCGTCTAAAATTAACTAACGAAGATATTAAAGATGTAAGTGAACAAAGAGAAATTTACGTCAGGATTAACATTGCTGATGGAGAAGACATGATTGGGAAGAAAGTCCCATATATTTTAAAAAGAAATCTCCCTTCTAATGGACAAGGTACGGTGGAAAAATTAGCTTGTCTGGAATATCTATCTGTATCTGGCTTAGAAAACTTTAACCGCATTTAAGGAACCTCAAAATGGATTGGAAAACAGCATCTTCTTACTATGAAGCTCGTCTTAGCGAGGCTCTCAACGTGCAGCGACACGCGGTTAACTTAGCTATGTTACCCCAAGCTGAAGTTCCGGCTCGATTAAAAGAGGTACTTTTACAAGAAGCCGAACCAACTCGCCGCCAACTTGAAAGACTTAGAAAGCGTGAGTTTCGCATCGCTGTTGTCGGGCTAGAAAAAGCCGGAAAAAGCACATTTATTAATGCTTGGCTAGAATGCGATTTACTTCCAGCTAAGGGAGGAAGATGTACGTTTACAACCACCCAAATTTATTCAGTTGAAAATGAGTCCGAACAAAGGCTGGAAGTACAAGCGAGAACTGAAGAAGAGTTTATCAATTTACTAAAGGAACTTGAGAAAGTAGGGGCAAAAGAAGACCTAAATACTATAAAAATAAACGAAGTAACTTTACAACAGGTAAAAAAAGAAGGTAATCTTACTTTTCCCTTTACTAGACTGGAAGATATTAGGGAACCGCTAAAGAAGTATGTAGCAGATGAAAAGTATGCTCACGCTGTTTTAGAAGCTCGACTTTATACTAACAAACTTGCTCAAGCTGAAGGGATTGTTTTTTATGATGTTCCGGGTTTAGATTCTGGTTTAGCAAAGCACGTTGACGAAGCACAAGAAATGCTGTCTGACTGTGATGCTGTAATATTGGTACAACGATTTACGAGCCTCCGAGAAAAGGAACTAGAAATAATAAAATTCACAGAACTTGGTGATAAAAACGTCACCGTTGCTGATAAGCTATTTGTTTTTTTAAGTCGCATTGATTCATTAGGTAGTGCAGAGGCGCTTAAAACACATATTGAAGAAGCTTCTCAAGATTGGTTAAGGCGTGCAAACCTTCCACCTGAACGCATTGTATATGGTTCAGCGGGAGCATATCTAATTTTGAATGGTTTAGCAGGAGAACAGACTAAGTTAGAAATTGGTGACGCAAGTAATATCCAAGCTCAGTTGAAGAGATTAACTGGAATTACCGATGAAGAAACTATCAATAAAAATGGCACGGGCATTCCAGAAATTAAAGATAAAATATTTAACTATATCAACACTGAGCGTGTCTCTATTTTAAAGAAAAGATGCGAAGCGTCTATCAATAAAATTTTCAGCAATTCTGAACAAATTTATATTACACTCAGCAAAAAGTATCCAGAAAATCCTGAAGAAGCAAAGCTATTTGAAGAAAATAATCGGCGGGTTTTATTTACAGAATGGTGGAATCGAAAATGGGAAACAATCAAAGCTGATTTACAAAAATACTATGAATATTCTGTTGTCAACAAATCCTTAGATAGTTATAATGCTAAGTCATTCACTCAAATAGAAAAATTTAGAGAACGATATTTACAAATCGTTGAGAATGAAATGCAGAAACTCAGGGAGGAAACATTTAAAAAGAAAGATACTATCTTTCTTGCTAACTCCAATCCAGAGTTTGACCGCATGAAAGCCAATTTTGCATGGCGTGATGATTTGTACGGTGATATTAGTAAGCTTCTCTCTGCAATTGCTCATCAACTTGCTTTAGAACTTAAGGATGAAGCATTAAAATTAGTTGAATATATGACAAGTTTATTATGGGAAAGTAATCAAGTAAAACCCAGGCTGATTGAAAATTCAGAGGAGTATTTTTTAGCAAAACTAGAGAATAGCTTAAGTGTATTGTTTTTACGCTTTGCTCGTCCAGTTGCTGAAGCGCTGATTCGCGGCCCAGTTAATAGTGATACTCGAAATAAAATCATCAAAAGTTTAGGGGTAGATATTGAAATTATTGATAACTACTATAGTGGTGAAGAAGCTGCCTTTAAAGTTCTCAAGAAATATGTAAAGTATGGTTCAGATTTACTATTTAATTCTGAGATTCGGCAACAAGTATTAGGAGTTACAGAAGTAGCAACACAAATTGCTGGGGTAGCAACGCAGATAGTAGTAGATGTTTCTAAAGACCTCATATCTTCACAAGAATCTGTAGTTTTTGAGGTAGAAAATGATATTAATGCGTTTGAAGAATACCTACGCTATGCAATTTTTAGTGCTGCTGGTTTCGAGTCATACTGTATTCAAGAACTGAAGGGTTTAGTTGATAGTTTCCGAGACAAAGAAGGTACTTGGACTGGCGTTGCTCTCAATGAGTGGTTGCAGGAAAATCCACTTATGTTTGCTGAAATACCTGATAACTTGAAGTCACAAGAATCGAATTTAGAAGTTAGCGAACGATTGAGGCAATTATCTATTGCTTTAAAAAGAAGTCGTTCGCCGGAGGTACTGTGAGGGACTGAAACTACAGGAAAATAGACCTTTTGCAAAAGTCCTTTTAATGAAATTATAAGGACGGGCTCTCCGGCCCATCCCACAAAAATCATCTTTTCTTGTGGAATGGGCGGGAGAGCCCGTCTTAGCTATTTTTTGCAAGAGGTCTAATTTAACATAAGTCTGTGGGTCCGATCGCCCAAAACATCTTCCACCATCTTCAATCAGCTTCTAATCCGCCGAAAAAATACCCTCCCCGATCGCACGCTTAACCTCTTCCCAGCAACAGCGGACGCACTTTCATACCGCCCCAAAACCCGGTCATCCGAGAGGGAGTGCGTTTGAGGTATTTGTTCGCGTAAATGGCGCGATCGCCCCCTCAAACGTAATCCCGGCGCATCGCCTCAATCTTCCTGCGGCAAATTTTCCAGCCAAACCTCTAAATCCTCGATCGACTGAAAATCCAACAATTCCTCTGCTAGAGTTTCAATTTGCTCGATCGACAAATCAGCAATTCTAGTGGTGATAGATTCCGGCAAAATTCCAACTCGCCGATTTAACAGACGGCGATTTAACTGACGTAAAATCAAGGCTCTTCCTTCTTGTGCGCGGCCTTGTGCGCGGCCTTGTTCGATGCCTTGTTCGATGCCTTGTTCACGGCCTTCTTCCTTAGCTTCCCGATAAAACCGCGTTTCCTCAAGCGTAATCCCTAACATCGCCTCTGCCTCCCTTCGGTTCAAATTGGTAAACTTGTAAACCAGTATCGTCGTCAGCATCTCTATTATTGCGCGACTAGCTGCTTCCGACTCCTCCCGCTGCGATCGCCCCAGCAACAATCGGGCCACTGTCGGCGTACTCGCTTCATCGAGGGTTGTCAAAGCCATTAGCGCCACTCCCAGCGGCAACTGTTCGATCGCACCCAACTCATCCAAATATACCAGATGCACCTGATTGCTGCTCAAGAGCGATCGATAGGGATGCGTTTCTGATTGTTCAGTCGATCGACTCGGATAAATTACCACCGCTTCCCAATCAGTAAATCGCTGACGATTGCGATAGAAATACAAAAACGACTCACCAAACAATCTCTCATAAAGCAATTCATCCCGCTGAAACTGCACCTCACAGAAATATACAACTCCAGGTTCAGCATCCGGTGGCAAAAACACCCCATCAATTTCAAACTTCGGTTCTTTCACAGCAACCGAGTCAAATCGATACTGTTCTGCATTCAATGGTGACTCTTCCAATAACTCAAACAGCAGCGTCGGAGCTTCTTGAAATAACTTATAAAAAATTGAATCTCGACGCATTAACTCAACATCTCCTCTAGCCTGTGCAACTTATCCAAAATCCGCAAGCCAGAATCAACAAGCGTGACTCATTACCCGCTTGACACTCGTCTGGTGCGTCAATAGTAGCTTGTTTGATGCGTCCACAGGATCTAGCGTGCGATCGCCCACTCACACCTGATCCCGCACCTCAACAACCGCCAAAAACTCAGAATTGCCACAAAAATTCAAAATCCCAAACCCAAAACTCCCGAAGCCCAGTACGATCGAGATAGTTAGCAAAAATAAGTAAAAACCTACGAGGGTAAATTTTATGGATCTGGTCTTACTCCAGAACTGGCTGGACAACATCTCCTTCGCCATCTTGTTCTCAACAATGCTCATCTACTGGGTTGGGGCAGCATTCCCCGGCATTCCCTACCTATCAGCCCTAGGAAGCGCAGGAATGGCCGTCGCCAACCTCTCCATCGCCGCCTTACTCGGTTCTAGGTGGATAGAAGCCGGCTACTTCCCACTCAGCAACCTCTACGAATCCCTATTTTTCCTAGTTTGGGGAATCACCGCCATCCACCTAGTCGCGGAAAACATGAGCCGTTCCCGCCTAGTAGGAGTAGCCACCTCCCCCGTAGCAATGGCAATATCCGCCTTTGCAGCCCTGACTCTGCCCGACACCATGCAATCGGCAGAGCCCCTAGTACCCGCCCTCAAATCCAACTGGCTGATGATGCACGTTAGCGTCATGATGCTCAGTTACTCAACTTTAATGGTAGGAGCATTGCTGGCGATCGCATTTTTAATCGTCACCCGCGGCCAAAAAATCGAACTCACAGGTAGTTCCTTCGGCACCAACGGCAACCGTAACGGCAACTACCGCATCCAACGCGCTCAAAACCCCGAATCTCCAACCCTCGAAACAGTCGGCGACAGCGCATTAGCTTTCAGCGAACCATCTTTCAACCCCAACAATAACGGTTCAGGCACCACCGCAGTGCTCGAATTAGCAACCGTTCAAACCGCATCAACCGCCCCAACTCAAACCGCAGAACCTCTCTCGCCCCAGCGCTTGAATCTAGCAGAAACTCTTGATAACATTAGCTATCGCATCATCGGTTTAGGATTCCCCTTACTCACAGTTGGGATTATTGCCGGTGCCGTTTGGGCTAACGAAGCTTGGGGCTCATACTGGAGTTGGGACCCGAAAGAAACTTGGGCGCTGATTACTTGGTTAGTATTTGCTGCCTACCTCCACGCCCGCATCACACGCGGCTGGCAGGGAAGAAGCCCAGCAATTTTAGCCGCCACAGGTTTTGTGGTAGTTTGGATTTGCTATCTAGGCGTTAATCTGTTAGGCAAAGGTTTACATTCCTACGGTTGGTTTTTCTAATTTTCCAGCCACCAATCAGCCACATAAAAACAGCATAAATCTAAGAATAGGGATTAATATCATCTCCAGTTGTAGGGTGGGCAACGCCCAATACAAGTGTCAACTCAAGCCTAAAATCTTTTGTATCTCTCGTTGTTTACAGCCGAGTATCGATCCCCCTCGCATACCCCCTACTCCCCCTCCCGGGGGGCTTCGAGCGGTTCCGATCCCCCCTTCTTAAGGGGGGCTAGGGGGGATCGAGAGCCTAATAGTAAAACAGCAGACCGATACTACATTTGACGTTAAGTTGACACCAATCCAATGCCCAGCTTACTCAACTACCGAGACTGTAAACTTTATTCCCTCTTCCTTCTTCCCTCTTCCTTCTTCCCTCTTCCTTCTTCCCTCTTCCTTCTTCCCTCTTCCCTCTTCTTTCTTCCCTCTTCCTTCTGCCTTCTTCCTTCTTCCCTCTTCCTTCTTCCTTCATTAAAATGACAATTGATATGGACGACTCGCAAATATTTCTCAAAGAAGACGATGTTTTGTCTGCTCCTACCAGCGCTTTGATGTATCAATGTACATTCAAAGCCAGCGAATTTATGACTGTGATGCAGTCAAAATTGCAAGAACAAAACTTATTCTCAGACGGCATGGATTGCGAGGTTTTAAGTGCCGGAAAAGACTGGACAAAAGGCAAACTTAGGATGCGTTTGGAGTTCTGCCCGTTAGCGAAGCCCGCCCCTACGGGGGCTACGCCAACGAAGAGGATCGCACCTGATGTCAAAGAACAAAAAGCCCTTCCCGCCGCCCCAGACACCTCAGACACCGCGCCAAACTACGGCGAAGAGAGCTCACAGCAAACTGATATAAACGAGCAAACGACTGTCAGCGACTCAACACAAATAAGTAATAATTTTCCTAATTCTAGGTATCCAGACAGCAACCCCCACAGTCGAGGAATGTGGAGCTAAGCTGCTATTGATGGGAGATGGGAAGGGGAAGATTTTTAAGTTTTAAGTTGAGAGTTTTGAGTTGAGGAGCTTAAAACTGCACTGCCTTCCTACCACTGACAACTGTCAACTGCCCACTCCCCACTGCTTTCCTAACAACCGTCAACCGTCAACCGTCAACCGACAACCGTAATGCCTGAATCTGACCATTGGACGCACCTCCACGCTCAACTGCACCGGACACTGCTGCAACGACAAATTTTGCCCTCGAATCAGCGATTGTTAGTAGCAGTATCCGGCGGACAAGATTCTCTGTGCTTAATTAAATTACTGCTAGATTTGCAGCCAAAATGGGGCTGGAATCTAGCAATTGCTCACTGCGATCACCGCTGGCGTTCTGATTCCCAATCTAATGCCAATCATGTAGAAAATTTAGCTAAAAATTTGGGAATATCCTATTATTTGCAAACAGCCTCCGACATCCCCAAAACCGAAGCAGCCGCCAGACAGTGGCGATATCAAGCTTTAACCGAAATTGCGTTAGCGAAGCCCGCCCCTACGGGGGCTACGCCAACGAAGAGGATCGCCCGCAACTACCCATACATTGTGACAGGCCACACAGCCAGCGATCGCGCCGAAACACTCCTCTACAACCTAATTCGCGGCAGCGGCGCCGACGGACTTTCCGCCCTGACTTGGACGCGCCCCCTTGCCGATTTGCGTTGGCGAAGCCCTCGAAGAGGATCGGACAATCTGGATGAAAATCCTCAATCTCAAATTTACTTAGTTCGTCCCTTACTGGAAATAACCCGATCGCAAACAGGTCAATTTTGTCAACAGCAAAAACTACCAATTTGGGAAGATTCCACAAATCAAGACCTCAAATATGCCCGCAACCGCATTCGATCGCAATTATTGCCTTATTTAGAAACTCATTTCAACCCAAAAGCCCAACAAGCCCTCGCCCAAACAGCCGAACTCCTCCGCGCCGACGTAGAATATCTCCAACTTGCAGCCAGCGACTTGCTACAGCAAGCAATCTCTCCAATTGGAGACAGCCCGCAGGTAAAAATTCAACTGCCCGTCAAGTTAAATCGCCCGATTTTGCGAGAAGCACCCTTAGCCTTGCAGCGGCGGGCAATGCGGCAGGTACTGCTACAAATATTACCCTGTGCACCTAGCTTTCACAGCGTAGAAAAACTCACCAGCTTAATCGTAGCGCCCAACCGATCGCAAACCGATCCATTTCCAGGAGGAGCGATCGCCCGAGTTGAACACCCCTGGATCGCTATCAACATTTAATTTTAGGTTAAGGAAGCTCCATCAAACCCGAAAAAGCTTGCCGTAAATCAGAAATTACCCGATCTTGCTCCTCTCCAATCTGCTGCACGCGATCGAGCTCCCCCCCCACCGCTTCCAACCTTTCGCGCAGCCCCCTCAAATTATCCTGCACCGGCTGCAACACCTCCTGATAAACATTCACCCGGCTCCAGAGTTCCGCCACAGCAACTTTCTGGTTCAACAAATTCTGCTCCAACTGCTTGAGTTCGTAGCGTTTAGACTCACTTTCCCCCTGAAGGCGGTTGACATTTGCCTCAATTTGAGATACGGCTTCCCGCACCTGCTGAATTTCATTTTCCAGCCTTTGCAATTCTTGGCTTTGCTGCTGGCGCCCAGAATTTATCTGTGTAACGATCGGCCCCAAATCAATACCTCCGGGTTCTGATTTTGGAGCATTAGCAGTACCCAAGCGGCGCCACAGCACCGCCTGATGCTGCTTCAAAACATCCTCCCGTTCCCGCAAACGGAGGCGCTGTCCCACCAGAGTTTCATTCAACATCTGATAACCCTCAAGTTCATCAGCCATTTCATTTTCCAAAGCCATGCGATCGTACTCGGAAGCCGCTTGAATTTTCGCTTGCAGTTCCTCGATTGTCTCCCGCTGGAGAGTCAACTCCTCCTCTTGATCGTTAACAAACCGGAACACCTTTTCCAAATCCTGTTGCAAATGTTGCACCAGCCCCTGCAACTCCTCAACCGACATCTTCTCCAGAGCAGACACATCTACCACCTGCTCTGAGCCTCCAGCACCCGCAGCAGATGCCAGCCTAGAAAGTTGCTGGTACAAATCCTCAACAGCCCGCACCTGCAAAGACACCGACTGAGCCTGCTCCTGCTTAGCACTGAGGGTACATTGCTGCCCTTTCAGCTCAGCCCGAGCTTGCGCCAAAGCATCTTGAGATTGATACCACTCAGCCTGGCGGTTTTGGAGGCTTTGATTTTGTTGATCGACCTCTTCTTCCTGCTGTTGAGCTATGCTGTGTTTATGCTCCAACTGCTGCCAGTGCAAATCCAAAATTGCCTGCTGAGCCCCCACAACACCAAAAGACTGATTCAGTTGTTCCCGAACCCCTTGAGCCGAAGAAATTGCCCCTCCCAGCTTGTTCATCAACTCCTGAATCCTCAGTGCCTGCTGCTCATCGACCACCGCCCCCTGGGGAACCTCAGACTGCTGCTGAGCCACCTGCTGCTGCTCGCCCCGCAACTGTTCCCAAGCCGTCTCAATTTCCACGCGGCTGCGATCGACCTCATCCCGCAGTCGGTTAGCTTCATCCCGAGTATTTTCAATTTCCGAGCGCTGAGCCTCCAGCCGCTCCAACTCCTCTTCCATTTGAGCCAACTGCTCTTCGCGGGCTTGCATTTCCATTTCCCGGCGATTGAGTTCCTGACTCGAAAACGTCAGAGAAGCCTTCCACTGTTCAATTTCCTCTTCCTTATCCTTAAACTTGTCCTGCAAGCGCGAGAAATTTTGCAGAATGCTCACCAACTGGCGGGCCGCCTCCTGAATTCGCTGCACTTGCTTGCTAGCACTCAATTCCACCAGCACCAGCGTGCCGTCGTTAAACTTATTAGCTTCCTCAACTGGAATCGCGTCATCGCCTGGTACGGCGCTCCAATTATGTTCGCCCCGCTGACAAGCTAGCAGTTTCAGTTCAGCCTTACCGCCACCGAGACCAAAGCCGCTTCTCTGTTTTTGTACTTCCGCTAGATACAGCACACTAATAGTCCTCTATGAAGGTGTCGTTTGCCTTATTTCGGGATAGCATCCTTTCCCACTCGCGCACAGCGCTCACGCACAGCACTACCTCACGGGAGAGCGTCCAGAAAGCACTGCCGCCGCCAGTTTTCTGGACGAATGGAAGAGCAGTATCAATGCCGCTTGATTCAAGACTAGCAAAACTGCGGGGACAGCCGATCGCCCCAAGCCGAAAAAGGTGAGTCAGTCAAAAACTTTCTATTGATTGTAGCAGGCTTTAGTTGCGGGTCGATCGCACAAAAGGCGCGATCGACCCCAACCGACCACCATCGGCAGGCGGATTAGGGATTTGAACCGCGCTGCTTTAGAATAGGGGAATAAGGCGAGCCTGTGACTGAGCCACAAGCGAGCAAAAAAGTCGATCGGCAGTCATAGTTTCGAGGTTTCAGCTTGTGGACTGGTAGCGTAGCCGACTTACTAAAGAGAAAATCGCCCTTTCGTCAATTCCCAATTGTGTGATCATCGGCATAAGCGCCTAAATTATTGACAGAAACTCAAGTCAATCTTTGGGCCAGCACACAGTCTTTCCGAGCTCAGACGCCAACGGTTTTAAGGAGGACACTTTAGCTGCATGCAGGGAAATTTGAGTGAAATAGACATCCGCAGCATCCTGCAATTAATTGAGTTAGGTCAGCGCACTGGAGAACTGTTCGTAGAGGCCTACAGCTCCGCCAGCAGCACGGGTACTCAACCAACCCAGCGCTCCCTTGCAGGACAATCCTGGTATGTCTTCTGCTTCAACGGTCAGATTATTTACGCTACCCAGAGCGCGGGCAGTTTGTTTCGCTTGCGGGACTACCTGCGCCGCTACAAAGCAGATACCGCCCTGGACAAAATCCAAGTTCCCTATATGGCATCTACCAATGCCCCAGAATACGGCTACCTGTGGGCCCTGCTAGAAAACCACATCCTTACCCCAGCTCAAGGGCGCAACATCATCCACAGCATGATCCACGAAACCCTGTTTGACTTGCTCAGTCTCCACCAGGGTTCATTCACTTTTGAAATGGGCACAGCTTTGGCTCCTCAACTCACCAGCTTAGAAATTAGCTCGCTGCTGGCGAAGATTGTCAAACAGGTGCAGCAGTGGAAGCAGTTTCACCCTCACATTCAATCGCCCAACCAATGCCCGGTGATTTCAAACCCCGCCGAGCTGCGAGCAGCGCTGCCGGTCAATACCTTTAATACTCTCAAACGCTGGGCCGACGGTCGCACTTCTATCCGCCAAATGGCGCGCTACCTCAACCGAGACGTGCTTAGTGTCGCTAAGGCGATTTACCCCTTCGTGCAGCAGGGATTGGTGCAACTATTTTATGAGTCCTCTGTTGCCCCGGCCAACCACAAAAAAGAATGGTCGTCTCCCGAAACCAAGGTCAAGAGAGTTGTCTGCATTGACGACGACAATATTATTCGCAAAACAGTCGAGTCAATTTTAAACGAACACGGTTACGAAGCTACTGCCATCGGCAACCCCCTCCAAGCCCTGAGTTTGGTTTTTCAACTCAAACCTGATTTAATTCTGTGCGATATCGCCATGCCAGAACTCGACGGCTACGAAGTTTGCGCCATGCTCCGCAATTCTAGCGCTTTCCGGCAAACGCCGATCGTCATGCTAACAGGCATCGACGGATTTATCGATCGCGTTAAAGCCCGGATGGCCGGAGCTACAGACTTCTACACCAAACCTTTTGGCGCAAGCGAGTTATTAATGCTGGTAGAAAAATATGTGGGCCCGGGCTACCCTCGGGCGAATCTATCCGAAAGATTATTAAGCCGATCGCTAGAAGACGAATTAGAATAAAATTTGCCCTCTGGGTTCTTTCATAGACTGAGATTCTTGGCTCAACGAATCCACTTTGTTAGTGTCAAAATTAGCGGTCGTTTCTCCCCTTAATTTAGGAGAGGCTATGGCAGTAGATAAAACAAGAATTGAGTTGGGTAAACTGTGAAAGTTTATATATTTTTAAACAAAAAGTTGCGTTTTTAGGGGAAAATTTTAAACAGAAACACTCTTCATCTTGAACCGGATGGGACTACATTTGATCGGCCCTAGCTAATATTGCAGGATTGTTGAGAATTGGTATATAGCAACCGCCACAGCGGTGAGGACATAAATAACCTCATGAATAGAGCCTCCTCACCCATAGCCTAAACGGTTTGATTTCCTGGTTCTGCAACTGTCAACCCTTCGACTGCGCTCGGCGAGCTGTCCACCCTTCGACTACGCTCACGGCAAGCTGTCAACTGTCCACTGCTATAACGCTTTTTTGTAGCTCCGGACGCCCGGGGCGTCTCTATCGTCAAAGAGAGAATACCATTTTCAAAAAAGAATGAACTGTAGGAAAACTCCAAACCCTTACGCAGTATGTCATTCCCAATTATCAACCTCAAATCTTCACTCTCAAATGGTATAAACTTAGGCTTTGGGGCGATCGCACCATAAACTAGAATGTATAAATCCGCGCGCCCTGATGAGGGCGCCGATAAAACTCTGTTCAATTTCTCGACCCAAGCCGGCATAACACGCTCAAAGTGCAAATATAATATACTTGTTCTCCACTTGCAGCTACTCGCCAAAACTGATGCGCAGAGCTAGTCATTGCTAGGCATTTCTGTACAAAGAAGTCGGAGAGTGCAGTCGAGAGTCTTAACTGACGGAAGTTCCTTTAGTAGCGACACCAGCAATGTCAACAACCCGTGGCTAAACCGGTACTCGGATTAGCATTAATCGCAGAAATTGCCCGCAATTTTTACCAATTTAGACGGCAGTGGTAGTACAAAGTCAAGCTTCGCGGTTCCAAATTCATGGTTTGGAGTCAAGTTGAGCCAATTTGTCAGCACTTGAAGCGTGAATTATTGATGGCGCCGTGAATTATTGACGGAACACATCTATTGCCAAGTAATCCTTGACAGTAGTGCCATTCACCCCTTGGCTGTGTAAAGCTTGGCTGTGTTAAGTTTCGACCGTCGAAGTTTCGCTCGGGATATTCAGATGCCCGAAAGGTCAACAATTTGCTAGAAAAGCAGTGTCAGAATTTATGATTAGTGGCAGCCCAGACTTTATATTACCAGGACAAGGTGTAGATCACGCTCCGGAATTCCAAGAACTAGAAACTCCCGAAGGCGAGCTGCACCTGCGGTTCTACGTTCCTTCGGGGAACGAGTTCGCACTGCCGGCGACAGGGATTAGAGAGGTACTATCGCCGTCCCCAGACCGCATGACACCCATCCCTAACGTTTCCTCTTTGCTTTTAGGTACGCTAAACATGAGGGGACGAGTGATTTGGGTGGCAGACCTCGGTCAATTTCTGGGAGACCAAACACCTCTGAACACAGACAGACCCGAAATCCCGATCGTGGCTGTGGAAGACCAAGATACGATTTTGGGGCTAGCGGTCGATCGAATTGTGGGGATGGACTGGCTCGACGTAGAGCAACTGCATTCTCAGAACAATGCACCAGACGGCATGATTCCATTTCTGAGGGGAGAATGGATGTTAGGTGCACAAGCTGACAAAGTGCTCCGACTGCTAGATCAAGTGAAAATTCTGCGCTCTGCGCGGTGGGCAGCGTGAAATCGATTTTAGATTTGCGATTTGCGATTTGCGATTGGGGTCTAACCATTAACAGTCACACGACTTGAGGCGCGCATCTAAACACATTCAAGATAAAAATCTAAAATCTAAAATCTAAAATCTAAAATCAAAAGAGGGCGGAAAATGGCAACAAGTACCAACTTTCAGCAGGACTACCAACGGGCAGAAGCGGCTTACATGGATGGCAACTATTCAGAAGCCGCGGCCCTAGTTTATCAATTAGTAGAAGATTTTCCCGAAGACCCCAGCGCTCGCCTGCTGTGCGGACACATCTACTGTTACGGACTGCAACAGTACGAGGTAGCGCGGGAACAGTACACGGTTGTGCTAGGCCTGAGTGACGACCCCAGTTTGGTCGAACACGCTCACAGCGGAATTAGCTACACAGACCAATTTTTATCCGGCGAACTGCACACGGAAAGTTTCGAGGCTTTGTCTGCTGAAACAGAATTGGAATTCTACCCAGACTTATCTCTCGATCAAGGATTAGAAGACCTGGATGTGGGACTTTTCGGTGGAAATTCCCCATCGCAGTCGGTGAAAAGTCAATCGCCAAAGGATCGGGAAAACGAGGACTTGGCAGACTTGGGGATGAGCGGGTTGGAGTGGGAGCCAGAAGACGAGTCGCGCGCGGTCTCTGTCGAAGATTTAACTTCGCATTCTAACCCCTTTGCTAGCGACAGCGGAGCGATGGCAGCTTATGCTGAAGCTTCCTCACCGCTAGACATGGATGAATTTGACGGCTCGGACTTTGGAGATCCTTTTGCCTTAGATGACGCAGAGTTTAATGCTGCTGACTTGTCTGGTGGCCAAGTGTCGGGTTCAAGCGCATCAGACTCAGGAGATTTGTTTTCTGAAGCTCCGACTCAAATGCTCAACGGTCAAAATTATGCCGCAGCAGAAATCGAGAATTCCTTCGACTCGAACCAATTTGACTCTCCCACCGGGCCGTCCGACAATTTTGGCGAACCTTTTGCACCGCTAAATTTGCCAGATGAACTCGACGGGAACTCGGATTACGACTACCAAACGCCGCCCCAGACTGGCGCGGCTCGCGGCAAGAACGCACCAGAGGCCCCAGAGGCAGACCCGTTTGCACAGCCGCTTTCGT
The DNA here is from genome assembly GCA_025362325.1 of Cyanobacteriota bacterium. GTDB lineage: Bacteria > Cyanobacteriota > Cyanobacteriia > Cyanobacteriales > Microcoleaceae > Microcoleus. Next base: position 14,575 of record JANYGO010000056.1, read on the forward strand.
CGGGTTTGGGGTCTTCTCGACCTCAAAACAAGAAGACGGAAACTGACTCGGACTACTCGTCAAATTATTCGCTGGCGGAAGACGAAACGCTGCTGATGGGAGGTGCTGTTCCCAACTCTCAAAGTCAAAGGTCGAGCCGGGGACAATTTAATTCGGTCTCTAGCTCAAACGCTAACAGCAACGGTTACGGCGACTCGGAGCCTCCGGCATTTGGCTCGATGGACAGCTTCGAGTTGGACGCTTTTGATGATGACGCTTTCAGCGATTCTTTCTCGATAGACGAAAACGAGCAAGCGACGGCTTTTGGGGCGGCGGGCAAGAACAGCAGCGACTGGTCGCCAAAAACTACTGGGAATGCTCGAGAACACAGCGACTTTTTAGACGAATTTGACGAGTTTGACGATTTGGGCAATTTGCCGGACTTTGACATCTCAGAAGATGCCAGCAGTTCGATCCTGACTAGAGGTAACACCAATTTCGGCAATTCGACCAGCGGCATGATGGGGACGACGGGCAGCAGTCTGGATTTTGACAACAGCGACGGCTCGGCAATTCGGGATGACGAGATATTTAGCATTTCCGGCCCGGCTGATGCGTCGGTGCCGAGTTTTTCGCCGACAGAAACAGAAGCGCTCGATACTTCGGTGACTGTGGAACAGGGGGGACTGGCTTTCTTGGAAAATGCCCCTTTGTTTACCAAACAGTTGTATACGGCGATCGGGGCGGGACTGGTTTCTCTGGTAGCTGTGGCTTTTGTGACTAATATTGCCTCTTATCAAGCTCTGCGGCAAAACAAGCCGGAGGCGATCGTTTACCTGCGCCAAACAGGCTGGGTAATGACCGCAGCCGCTGGCGTTACGAGCTTTTTAACTTCTTGGGGCATCGGCCAGTTGATCGCCAAGCAGGTGCGTAAATCCTCGGACAATTTGCAAGCTCAGTTCGATGCCGTATCTCAAGGAACTTTGGACGCTCGCGCTACGATTTACTCGGAAGATGAATTTGGCAAAATGGCTGCTAAATTCAACCACATGGCGAAGGTGATCCAAACTACGATTAGCGATACCAGGCGCAAGTCTGACGAGCAGGAACAGGCAAAGGAAGATTTGCAGCGCCAAGTGATTCGCTTGCTAGATGACGTGGAAGGAGCGGCTCGGGGCGATTTGACTGTGACTGCGGAGGTAACAGCCGACGTTTTGGGTGCTGTGGCTGACTCGTTTAACTTGACAATTCAAAATCTGCGCGAAATCGTGCATCAGGTGAAGCAGGCGGCTCGGGAGGTCAGCAAGGGCGCTACGGATAGTGCTAAGTTTGCGGGCGATTTGTCTTCTGACGCGCTGCGGCAGGCTGAGGAACTGGCGGCGACGCTGAATTCGGTGCAAGTGCTGACCGATGCGATTCAGCGGGTCGCAGAGAGTGCTAGGGAGGCGGAAGAAGTGGCGCGGGGCGCTGCGGCAACGGCTCTGAAAGGGGGCGAGGCTGTGGAGCGGACGGTGGCCGGGATTTTGGAAATTCGAGAAACGGTAGCAGAAACCACTAGAAAAGTCAAGCGGTTGGCGGAAGCTTCTCAAGAAATTTCTAAGATTGTGGCTCTGATCGCTACGATCGCCTCTCGGACTAATTTGTTGGCTCTCAACGCTAGTATTGAGGCGGCGAGGGCTGGGGAAGCGGGTAGGGGTTTTGCGATCGTGGCGGATGAGGTGCGACAGTTGGCAGATCGATCGGCTAAGTCTTTGAAAGAAATCGAGCAGATCGTGATGCAAATTCAAAGCGAAACCGGCGCGGTTATGACGGCGATGGAAGAAGGTACGCAGCAGGTTATTGAGGGTACAAGATTGGCAGAACAAGCGAAGCGATCGCTTGAAGATATCATTCAAGTTACTAATCGAATTGACGTGCTGGTGCGATCGATTACAGCCGACACTGTGGAGCAGAACGAAACAGCTCGCTCGGTCGCAAGTGTGATGCAGGCTGTGGAATTAACCGCTCAGGAAACGTCCCAAGAAGCGCAGCGAGTTTCGGGTGCTTTGCAAAATTTGGTGGGCGTTGCTCGCGACCTTTTGACATCGGTGGAAAGATTCCGAGTAGAAACAGCAGAAAGACAATAATTGATTGTTTAATGCTTTTTTTACTTGCTGATTTACAAGCACAGTAGCGTAGCAATAATAACAGACAAAAAGCAACCTCGCAGTCTTGAAGCCGCTGCGGGGAGGCTAATCCAGCACCTAAACAAACTAGGAGTTGTATAAATGAACGATAACATAGTAGAGGTAATTTCTGGCATCTTTGGTGAAATTCAGCCGACGGGCTGTATCATCTCTACTCTCTCAAAAAATAGCAGGGGCTATGCCACCAAAAGACTTAAGATTGACGGTGAATGGAAGACGCTTACAGTTCACCGTTTAGTATTAGAAAATAGTTTGGGTCGTCCGATTATACCGGAATACTTTGCTTGCCACAGTTGCGATGTTCGCAACTGCATCAATCCTAACCATTTATGGGAAGGTTCTAGACTGGAAAACTCTCAAGATAGGTTTAAGAAAGGACGGATTAAAGATGTAGGAAGTACATCGGCTCCTCAACCTCAAAAACTACCGCGAGGCATAGAAATAATTCCTGGTATTCGGGCTGAGATACAGCCGAATGGCTGCATGATTTGTACCTTGGCTAAAAGAAGTGATGGTTACGCTATTAAGGGTACTAAAGTTAATGGCAAAACAAAAAGTTTTTATCCCCACAGACTTGTACTTGAAGATAAACTGGGAAGATCGATCAAACCGGGTTATTTTGCTTGTCACAGTTGCGACGAACGCGGTTGTGTCAATCCCGACCATTTGTGGGAAGGAACTCCCGCCGATAACTCCCGCGATGCTATAGAAAAAAACCGCTTTCCTTTCGTTCCTGGCAAGATATGCCCTAACCGCAAACTAAAAGCCGAACAGGTGCAGCAGATTCGCTATCTTTTAGGTGAGGGGATATCGAAAGCAGAAATAGCTAGGACATTTGTAATATCTCGCAGTCAGATTATTCTGTTGGCAAGGGGAGAGATTTACAGAGATATTCTCTAAGAATACTAAAATAGACCCAATACAATAACGATTAAAATCAGGAATAAAAATATGCTGCCGGAACAACAACAGAGGATTATGGGCTACTTTATTGAGGAGGCAAAAGACCATCTCAATACGATCGAGCAAGGCTTGCTGAACCTGCAAACTACGATCGAAGACCCAGAACTGGTCAACGAAGTATTTAGGGCCGCTCATTCTGTGAAGGGAGGAGCGGCAATGCTGGGGCTGACCAGCATTCAGCAAACAGCTCACCGACTAGAAGATAGTTTTAAGGTTTTAAAAGAGTGCAGCGTTAAGGTAGACCAACAGCTAGAGTCTCTGTTCCTGCGAATTTTTGACACGTTGCAAGGGCTGTTAGAGCAACTGTCAGGGCCTTTTGGGCTGACAGAGGAATTGGGAGAGCAGATGGTTCGAGAATTAGAACCGGTATTTGAAGAGCTTAACGGGCATTTGGGGGGACTCGTGGGACACACGGGACACGATGCAGATGAGAGCGGCCCGCTGCCATTACCCCAACAAGTTCTGGCGGGGATGGGAGTGGGGGTGTTTAATTCATCGATGAGTTTTGCGGACTCGGGGTCTGTTTACGCACCCGACGATGCTTCTTCAAGAGAAGAAAACGCGCTTTCTCTAGTATTTGATTCGGATGTCCCGGCGAGGATGCGGGAAATGCTGCAAGAGTTCAAACAGCCGGAGGGGCCAGAAAGCAGGCGCCAACTCAAGAGCATTTGTCGAAATTTGAAAATGGCGGGGGAAGAGTTTGATTTGCCGCGCTGGATAGAGTTGATTGAAGTTGTAGAAAAGTCGATCGCCAACTCAGCGAATACCTACCGCACCCTAGCCCCAACAGTCATTAAAGAGATCAAACAAGCTCAGGAGCAGGTACTTGCGGATCAAGAAAGGTCGATCGCGCCGGGCGCCAAACTTCTGACGCTGCTGCCGGCTGTTGTGGCCCCTGAAACCGACTTTGAAGATTTGTTGGCATTCGCTCAACCCAGTACCTCAGCAGCAAAAGTGGTTTCTCTCGAAGATTCAGCGTGGGATATGAGGAGGCTCAACGATTCCCGGGCGGGAGAACAAATGCTGCCGACTATTTCAGGGCTGAGCATAGATGAGCTGTTTGAACAACTCGACGGCAGCGAGAACGACGATTACGGCAGGGGTCGGCCCCAGTTCGATGATTCCCCGGGGTTCGGAGAATCCGACATAGATACAGGTAGTTTCAGAACCTCAACCCGCACGGGCCCGGAAGTGGGCGCAGCCGAACTCAATACATTAGCTGATTTGTTCGACGGGGAATCCCCGGATCTCGACGGCGCTTGGGAAGAAGAAGAAGACCTTGAGTATGGGCAATCTTCGAGAATGCCGGCGGGGAGAATGCTGTTGTCTGACGATGACAATTCTGGCGATTTTACTGATTTGTTGTTTGACGAATACTCGGTAGAAAATTCGGAAATCGGCACAGCGCCTGCTATTGACGACTTCACAAGTTTGTTCGGAGAGGATTTGATCGCAGACAGCAAATCAGACAGTTCGGCATCCTCGGCGGCCGATCGGGAAAATCTCAGTTTCAGACTGGCCCCAACTTCCAAAAAACTTGAAATGTCTCACAGGGGGCGCTTAGAGCAGCGAGAAAAAACCATGGAACTTACCAAAAGGCAAGCTGAAGAAGATGCTCTGGGCACACTGTTAGACGAAGTGGCCGCCCAAACTTCTGCGGTATTTACAGAAGAAAATCCCGATTTTGACAACCTGTTCGGCGACTTAGAAGAAACCACAGCAAGGGTACCGGCAAATTCTTCTGACAACTATGATCTCAACCCAGAAGGTTTCGATACAGGAGATGCGGAGTCAGCGTTTAGCGGCAACAACGATGATTCGGAAGATGTCGAAGCACTCACCCTGCCGGAAATAGATGACTTTGACTTGCTGTCGGATCTGGGCGAAGAGTCGGATTTGAGCGAACTGTTGAACATCTCTTCAGGTTTCTTGACCTCAGAAAACGAAAGTGGAGAGAGTAGGGGCGATCGCAATTTAACTGCTCGCAACTCACAAAACGCAGAAATTGACAGCGTTTTTAAGAGTGCCATAAATTCAGAATTAGACATCTCATCGGATAGCAATTGGCTAGAAGATGCTTTCGGTACAGAAGACGAGTCTATGCCAACAGCCAACCTTGAACTAGAAGATACTGATTTAGATGCGCTGTTTGGCGACATCACCTCGGGCCCGATTTCTGAGGAAGAAGAAACACCGCCAGCGAAGCCGCTCGGGGGCGCTACTTCCCAAGAAGCGGCAGATTTGGCTGAGCTGTTCGGTTCTGTCCCCACAGGTACCGAGTATGACGGAGAAGCTTCCGGGCAGAACAATGGCGATTGGCTGAATTTAGATGGGGATGCAGAGTTGCCGAGTGCCGGCGACTCAGCGTTTGAGGACGACTTGGGGAGTTGGTTCTCGAACTCGTCGGCGTCGGCAGTTTCCGACGCAGGTTTGACGGATTTGGCAGGATTTGAACTTGGCGCCGAGCCCTTTGGTTCGGATGCAGAAAATTCCACGGAGCGCAGCCGAAGTGTCGAGTCTGATAGCAACACTTTCGATTTATTAGAGGATATGTTCGGGGAAGAGGTTCTATCGCCTGCGGATGCCGGCTCTACTGTTGATTTGCAGGAATCGTCTGCTCCTGAAACTGAGAGTTTGTTCGATGCGGAATCTGCGGATTTGTTCGATCGATTCGAGTCCGCGGAAACCGCCACAGAGTCGAGCGGCGAGGATGACTTGTTTGAGGCGCTGGAAACAGATTTTGCTGGGGATTTAGAAGCGCTGTCTGCCGAATCTCTGGAGAATATGTTTGATGGCGATGCTGAAATGCACTGGCAAGCTCTAGAAACTGGGGCGACTCTGAACACTGAAGAATTGGAGGGTTTTGATGATTTATTGGATTCGATGGATGCTGGAACTCTGGCGACTTCGGAACTGACATCGGGCTTGTGGGACACTGATGATTCATCTCTGGAACAAGATATCTCAGGGTTAGAAGAACCAGAAGAACCAGAAGAATCAGAAGAATCCCTGGCAGATTTCTTTGGCAGTGCAGTATCCGGCTCAGAAGATGCTGAAAGCAATTTTGACGATTTAGAAGCTCTGTTAATTGCAGGGGGCGCAGGAGCGGCGATCGCCGCATCGATCGGCACAAATCAAACTTCAGTGACTACAGAAGTATTCTCCGATCTCGAAGAACTCCTGAGCGAGAGCGCCACGATGCCGGAAATTCAAGGGCGATCCTCTTCGAGGGCTTCGCTAACGGCGACAACTGCCAGCAGAGCCCCCAGCATTGCTTCGCCCCCCACTGCTGAAGAAAGTGACGACGAATTTGGCGACCTAGAAAAACTGCTAGAAGATTCCAGGGATGGGGGCGGCCGCCAAGGGGAAGGTAATATCGGGCCGTCGGCGCTCAACAGATCGAGGCGAAATGCCCGCGCGGGCGGCTTTGGCGACCAGACGATGCGGGTGCCGGTCAAGCAACTGGACAACCTCAGCAATTTGATGGGGGAACTGGTAGTCAACCGCAACAGTTTGGAGCAAGACCAAGAACGGATGCGGCAGTTTTTGGACAATTTGCTACATCAAGTGACGCTGCTGAGCGATGTCAGCCAGCGGACTCAGGATTTCTACGAGCGGAGTCTTTTGGAGATTGCTTTGCTGGCAAACCGCCAAGGACATCGATCGGCATGGCGCAGCGAAGAATCATCTCACAACCGTGAAAGTGCCTGGAGACCAGAGGAAATGGACAGGTTTACTCCTTTCCACAGTTTGGCTCAGGAGATTATTGAGCTGATTGTGCGAGTGCGGGAGTCGGCGGCTGACATTGAGTTTTTGGTGGATGAGGCGGATCAGGTGACTCGCCAACTGCGCCAAGTCACGACTCAACTGCAAGAAGGTTTGACTCGCGCCCGGATGAAACCGTTTGCGGAGACGACTGACAGGCTGTTCCGCGCCGTGCGGGAAGTTGCGATCAAGTGCGGGAAGCAGGCTCAGTTGCAGGTTGAGGGTAAGGATATTTTGATCGACAAGATGATTGTGGATCAGCTTTATGACCCGATGACTCACTTAGTCAACAATGCGATTACCCACGGCATCGAACCTCCGGAAGTGCGTCTGGCGGCCGGAAAGCCAGCAGTCGGCAGAATTACGATTCGCGCTTTCCACCAAGGGAATCAAACGGTGATTTCGGTTTCTGACGACGGGGCGGGAATTGACCCGCAAAGGGTGAAGGCGAAGGCGATCAAGCAGGGTTTGCTGACGGCGGCTCAGGCTCAGAGGATGTCTCGCTCGGAAGTTTACGATTTGCTGTTTATGCCCGGTTTCAGCACTCAGGAACAGGCGACTGAATACGCCGGCCGCGGGGTTGGTATGGATGTGGTGCGGACTTCCTTGCAGGAGATTCGGGGGACTGTGGGGATTGATTCGACGATCGGCAAAGGCACTGTATTTACTATCCGTTTGCCTCTGGTGTTGAGCATTTCTAAGGCTCTGACTTGCATTAGCGATCGAGCTCGGATTGCTTTCCCGATGGATGGGGTGGAGGACATGATCGATGTGCCTCGGGATCAGGTGACGACGGGGGCGGATGGTTTGCCTTGCATTGAGTGGCGGGGTTCGATTTTGCCGTTCCGGCCGCTGCGGGATTTGCTGGCTTACAACCGCCATTTGGGCCGGGGCAGTGTTTACGGGTTTAATACTGACGATGACATGATTTCGGTGATCGTGCTGCGCTCTGCTGGCAATTTCTTGGCGGTGCAGGTGGATCAGGTTTCGACGGAACAGGAAATCGTGATCAAGCAGTTGGAGGGGCCTGTGCCGAAGCCGATCGGGATTGCGGGTGCTACGGTGCTCGGGGATGGCCGGATTGTGGCGATTGCGGATGTTCTGGAGCTGATCGATTTGGCTACCGGCAGGCTGCAGAAGGAAGCTGGGGGTACGCTGTGGGATGAGAGCGATCGGGCTGCTGCTGAGGCGGAAGTTGAGAAGACTGAGCCGACTGTACTAATTGTGGATGATTCGATTACGGTGCGATCGCTGTTGTCGATTACTTTTGAGAAGTCTGGCTACCGGGTTGAGGAAGCTCGCGACGGTAAGGAGGCTTGGGAAAAGATGAAATCCGGTTTGCCTTGCGATATCGTGTTTTGCGATATTGAGATGCCGAGAATGGATGGTTTGGAGCTACTTTCTCGGATGCAGAAGGATGCGGTTTTGTGTGAATTGCCGATCGCGATGCTAACTTCTCGTGGTGCTGACAGACACCGCCAAATGGCTTATGGTTTGGGCGCGAAGGGCTATTTTACTAAGCCTTATTTGGAGGAGCAATTGCTTGATGCTGCTTCTCGGATGTTGAAGGGTGAGGTTGTTGGTGCTCCGGCTGTTGTCTAGGTTAGGTGATGTTTGAAGGGGTATGGGTTCTGTGGGGGCGATCGCGAAGGGGCGATCGTGATCACAGGACTTATCTCATCACTCCTGGACGCATGGGTGGTCAGAAACCGGGTTTTTTCACGAAAAGACGCGTTGCAACCCGCAGATTCGATAAAAAACCCGGTTTCTTTGGTCTTGATGCCTAAGTCCTAATCATGTCCGGTTAATTTAACGCAATACTGGTTATTTTTGAGCTAAAAGTTTATGAAGATTAGTTATGATTCAGAAATCGAGGCTCTCTACATTAGACTTGTAGAAGGTAAGCATCAGTGTCGTACTTTACAGTTAACTGACGAAATTGCTTTAAATTTTGGTGAAAATGAGTTATTGGTAGGGATAGAAATTTTAGATGCTACAGAGGTTTTAGGTGCAGGAAGTGTCCCTAATGTAGTCCTAGATATATCTTTAATGGTAGTTTAAATAGGGAAAGCGTTCGCCTTTTGGAAATCAAACTAAAATTATAGCTCTCTCAGAAGAGTATGGACTGGCAAAAACAGAGAACGCTTACTCTTTTTAAAAGGCACAAAATCATCTCTTGGGAAATTGGGAAAAGTTTTTAAAGTACAAAATCTCCATCCCACGGCTCACTCCTGTCATACTTATTCTTAAATTCAGCAACAGTTAATTTTAATTCTTCTGATGCTGGCGGCGGATTGTCCCACAAATTTTCTGAACTGACATTTGCTTGATTTGTTTTCTCCTGTAAAGATTTAGGTTGATCGGGAACAACTAAACCTTCTGGCAATAGGCGGTATTCACGGCGCTGTAAAATGAGAAAGATTAGCACCAGTTGCAAGATAATAACTATGGCTAACAGCAGAGTTTCCATTTTAAATGTGAGAAATGCTATTTTTGCGATCGCTACTGATATTTGATACCATAGCATATTCGCGCGGATGGTATACTGATTTGTGCGATAAAAGGGCGATGGAGGTGAGGAATGACTGCTGAATAATTTTTATTAAAATACGGCAAAAGACAACGAAATTTTCACAAAGCACAATTAAGAAGATAACAATCAAAATTGCTTCTCAATCTAGAATTCTAGCCTAGCGCCATGATGATGTACCACTACCAATTAGTTTATAATGTTCCTGTCATTACCATAGGCCCAGCAGGATTTTTCAGTAAGGGCGATGCTTCAACCGTGACAACTAATGGTGTTACTTCCGCATTAGCCGGTAGAGAAAGTTTGACAAAAACAGTTCCTCTTTCATTAGTATTAAACTGCTCCCAAGCGATTTTTTCATTATTAATAACCGACCATAATTGATAAAACTGACCCTTTGGTAAAACCGGAAGGTTCCTTAAGATTAAAACAGCTTTGGGTTCACCCGGTGTGATCACAATACTTCCAGAGGCAGCAGATGCGTCAGCCATGCCTTTGAGGGAAACTAGACGAGTATTAGGCTGTTGCAACATTGCAATCACATCTTTTTGCCGCATTACCTGAGCCTCAAGCGTTGTTATTTCTTGCCTGATTCGGTAGTTATCCAAACCAAAGGCTAACGCCAATAGTGCGGCTATGCTACCAAAAACGCGACTCCATTGTAGAGGTGAATGCTGCCGTTTTTCCTGGCCTAATGAGTTAGGAACTCCAGAAACATGAGGATTTGGTTCTGCAACGCTAGCTGCCTCGGCAGCTTCTAAAATGGCAGAATAGAGGTGTGGTGGCGGTGCGATATCAGGTAAAGCGTAGGGCATAACTTCTAGGACTTCTTGCAGGCTAGCAACCTCTGTAGCTAGTTCGGGATTTTCTTTCAGCAATAGCCTTAATTCCTCAGCTTCTTCTGAGCTGAGGTTGCCAAGTACATAACCTGCCATCAATTCTTCTGAGTGTTCAGGAAATAAAGGCTCTGTCATAGGTGAAATTAGCCAATTAAATTTTGTAAGTTTTTTCTTAAGTTCAATAAACCTTGCCGAGACCAAGTTTTAATTGTTCCCAGCGGTATACTAAGTTTAGCTGCGATTTCTGATTGACTCAGACCCTCATAGTAAGCCATCTCTAAAACCTGTCGCTGTTTTTCTGGAAGTTCAGCTAAGGCATCGCGAACACAGTGCGATCGATCGCTTAAAGAAGCTGACTCAAAAGGTGTGAGAGGGGGAATTTCTGTAGCCATCATCTGACTCCATCGCTGGAGAAATTTTAAGTTAGTGCTGCGGGAACGTAGTTTATCAATGGCGCGCGATCGAGTCATAGTTGTCAAAAAGCTGCTCATAGAGCCGCGATTCGGATTGTATGTACCCCTATTCCAGAGATTGAGAAAAATCTCTTGGGTTAAGTCTTCTGCCTCTTGAGGATTGGTGAGAATTCTCAGTGCCAATCTGTAGACTAAGCTGCCATAGCGGTTATAGAGAATGCCCAAAGCAGAGGGTTGACCAACACTCATCAACCGAAATAACTCAGCGTCAGTCTGTTTGTCAGGGTTGTCCGCGCTTGTTTCGGCAGAGTTCAAATCCATAGGTGTTTCGTAGAACAGACCTAAACTGATAATTTTAAGTTGATGCTGGTTATTGCAGCAAGCGCGTCTCCAAAAATAATCGGGCCCCATCTTCTTAAATACGACCTACAGAGCTGATTGGATGTCTGCAAGCTGGGTATCTTAACCTCGATCGCCACAAATTTACGATATTCGCAATCCAATCAAAGAAGTAATCCGTACTATAAAAGGAACCACGGCTAGCTATTACCTGCTGACTGCTTAAATCAAAATTCCTCACATTTGGAAGAAAAATATGAACCGGAAAGTGCTTTATTTGATTGTTGGTCTGACTCTAACGGCTAGTCTGTATGCCTGCTCTGATACTCCTAGCAGCACAAATCAGGCTGCTCCTAATGCTTCCCCCGATGCGATGAAGGCTCCCGATGGGATGCAGCCTCCCGATGCTATGAAGGCTCCCGATGCGATGCAGCCTCCCGATGCTATGAAGGCTCCCGGTGCGATGAAGAGTCCTGATGCGATGAAAAGTCCTGATGCGATGAAGAGTCCTGATGCTATGAAAAAATAGCCTCCACCAAAGACATCACCGAATTTAAATTGCTGATTTGGGGCGGTGCTGCGGAGCAACGCCCCACAACAATTTGATTGTATCTTTATAAGTGGGTACAAATAAACATTCTTATGGGTCGGGCGGGTTTTGCCTTGATAAACTGGCTTGTATCATGGATTCTGAACTAAACCCGCCCCTACCAGATACTATTGTTTTTTTGCAATGACCTACTTAGACAATTTAAATGCTGAGCGAGCTTAGTTGATACCCGCACTTCACAGTCCCCTTCACAGTGGCAGAGTTGGAAAAAACGGAGCTAACCAAAGCTGTATCTTAACATCCCAACCCAACAGAATTGCGATCGCACTTCCGACAACAATTACGCCGCCGATTCTTTGTAAAGCTGCACTGTGGGGGCGCAAACGTAATAAGTGTCGGCTGAAATAGCGTCCTCCATAGGCGATCGCCAGTAGCGGCAACCCGGCTCCCAAACCGTACAAAATCAGTAAAACAAACGCAGTTATAGGCTGAGGATTGACAACAGCTAAAACCAGAATACTCGCCAGAACAGACCCCGCACAAGGTGTCCAAAGTAAGCCGAGTTGGGTTCCCAGCCAAAATTCGCCAATCAACCCTACTCGTGCGGGTGCTTTGGGCCAACTTTCAAAGTTTAAGTATTTAAACAACAGTTGGTAACTCTGCGGGAAAATGGCACTTATCCCAGCAATCAGAAGAAAGGCAAGTGCTCCTGTTCGGAGAATGCTAGCAAAGTTGACAAACCACCCTGATGTCACTCCCAACAAGCTCCCAATTGCCGCAAAACCAGCGATCAATCCTGATACCAAAGCAATGGGGCCATAGCGATGAGATTGAAGGCTGCGTCCTAATAATATGGGTAGGATTGGTAAGACGCAGGGCGAGAGAATTGTTAAAAGTCCTGCTAGTAAAGCCACACCAGCCGAAGTGAGTGAAATTGCCATCTGAACTACCCTAATAATTTGCGAATAGTCTGTTCGGTTTCCTCATAAGCTCCTTCTCCAATATGGTCATAGCGCCAGATGCCTTGGCGATCGGCTAAAAATAAATGAGGCCAATATTCATTCTGGTAAGCAGCCCAAGTTTTAAATTCGTTATCCAGCGGCACTGGATAGGTAATTTGGTGTTCTTTCAAAGCTTTTTTGACGTTGTTTGCATCCCGCTCAAAGGGAAATTCAGGGGTGTGTATGCCCACAATCTTCAATCCGCGATCGGCATATTGCTGGTTCCAGCGGACGATGTAGGGCAGAGTGCGCTGACAGTTAATGCAGGAAAATGTCCAAAATTGCACCAACACCACTTTGCCTTTAAGATCCGCTATTTTCAGCGGCGCAGAATTTAGCCACTGGCTGATGCCTTGAAATTCTGGTAAAGACTTTCCGGTTGCTGAGGCCGCAACGTTCTCGACTTTAGGCAAATTAGGACTTTTAGCAGGAGCAGGTATGGGGATATTGTCTGAGCTAGAAGTTGGGATAATATCTTTCTTAAGGCCACAACCCAGAGCAGTTCCACTAGCTCCCAGCCCTAAATACCAAAGCAATTGGCGTCGAAAGAGCCTGCGATCGTTCATAAAGTAATTTCCTTCCTTATTTACTTTATATACGGAGATGACTGGAAATTGGATGTTTTATGCAAAGAGGAAAAATTTTAAATCCAAAATAGAGTTAGCCTCGTATTAAGTTAGAGACTGCTAAAAACCCAGTCTCTACTGGACTTATGCAAAAAGTGGTTTTACGTGCTATTTATAGCGATAAGGTGCGGTGTGCATGGAGTCCTACATATAGAGGTTTTGCATAAATCCTGTTCTTGTCACCCTTACGCACTATGGATTCATCTGCTCCTTCTAAAAAATCTCGGTTTAAATCTTTACCGACTCAGGCAACTGGGGCGAAGTTATTTCACTGGTTAAATATCATTAGTCTCGTGATGATGATTGGCAGTGGATTGCAAATTTACAACTCGAATCCGGTTTTTGGTGGGCGGGGAGGATGGCAGTTCCCACCCATATTTTTGCTAGGCGGTTGGCTGGCTGGCGGCAGACATTGGCATTTCGCCGCCATGTGGTTATTCGCACTCAATCTATTTTGGTACGGTCTCTATATTTTCATCACCCGCCGCTGGCAGCATCGTTTTCTCGGTTATAATGACTTGAAAGCTTTGCAGAATTCTCGGAACACCAAGCGCAAAAATTATTCGTGGCACCGCCTAGCTTACACAGCAATTATTCCTGTTTTGCTGCTAGCTTTATTTAGCGGAATGGGAATGTATAAACCTGCTCACTTCCACTGGATTGTTGATTTATTCGGCAGTTGGCAGGCGCTGAGAGTCGTTCACTTTATATCGGTTCCTACCGTCATCATTTTTGCACTAATTCACTCTTGGCTGGGCCTCAAGGTAGGGGGGTCGCGCCTGATTAAGTCAATTTTTAGGTAGAGGTTTCCTAATGTTTCCAGACTCTCCTCGTTTATGGCAGCGCCGCCAATTTCTCCAATTATCTGGACTTTCTGGCATTGGTTTAGTTTTAGGCGGTTGTGGGTTGATTCCATTCGAGGCTGCGATTGGTAAGACTTTTGAACCTCTCAACCAAAGTGTTGAAGCTTTGTTGTTGAATCCTCAAAAACTCGTACCGGAATTTCCTGTAAGTGCGATCGAGCCGAATGCCTTAATTATCAATACCTTTGATTCTACTCCAAATCTTGATGCAAAAGCTTTCCGTCTGATAATTGATGGTGAGGTAAATCGTCCCCTTAATCTCAGTCTGGAACAACTTCAGATTATGCCTTTGAGTGTCATGACAATTCGCCATGTTTGTGTGGAGGGTTGGGCTGCTATTGTGCAGTGGGGCGGGGTACGGCTGCGGGATTTGGTGGCCCTTGCTCAACCAAAGACAAATGCTCGCTATGTTTATTTTAAGTCTGCTGATGGCTATTACGAGAGTTGGGATATGCCTTCGGCGTTGCACCCGCAGACTTTGATGGTTTATCAGAAGAATGGTAATCCTCTGAGTGTTGAGAATGGTGCGCCTTTACGTCTCGCATCTCCAATTAAGCTGGGTTACAAACAGAGTAAGTGGGTGACTCGAATTACTTTGGTTGGTGACTTGTTGCCTAAAAAGGGTTACTGGGAGGATCAAGGTTATGAGTGGTTTGGAGGGCTGTAATAATGTGTTTTGGAAGCAATAAAAGTCGGCGGTTGAAACCGCCCCTACACAAACGAAGTCCGCCTCCGCGGACTAAAGAATAAATGGGGGGTATTAAAGCTGTATTGGGGGAAAAAGCAATTTAAACATCTTGAATGTGACTGCTCGGGGTTTAGATTAGTTAGTTAATTAGCAATAAGTGGATGATGGATCATGAATAAACGATTTTTTTTGAAAGCTGGTCTAGTAACAGTAAGCATGGCATGGTTATCGTCCTGTTTACCTGGGAAGTCAAATGTTATGGCTGCTGGTAATGGTGTTTTTGAAGTTACTAAAACTGAGGAAGAGTGGCGCAAACTTTTGACTCCGGCACAGTTTGATGTGTTGCGAAAACACGGTACTGAACGCTCTCATACTAGCATTCTGGATAAGCAATATGGGAAGGGGATTTATGCGTGTGCTGCGTGTGATTTGCCAGTTTTTTCGTCGCAAACCAAATTTGATAGCGGTACTGGTTGGCCAAGTTTTTATGAACCGATCAAAGGGGCGATAGCCACATCGGTGGATAATTCGCTGTTTGGGACTAGAATTGAGGTGCATTGTCATCGGTGCGGCGGGCATTTGGGTCACGTATTTGATGACGGCCCTGCGCCTACTGGCAAACGCTACTGCATGAATGGTGTTGCGATGAAGTTTATTGCTGGCTGACGTTCTTTCACGGGTAAGTCAGTGGTAGAGAATCCCATAATCATGCACGCGCTTGACCGCAGGTGCACGCGGATTCGCGCGGATGGTATAGTGATTTGTGGGACGTGAGGGCGATCGAGGTTATGAATGAAAGCTGAAGAACTTTTAGAAAGATACGCCAAAGGCGAACGTGCATTTAAGAATGCACAGTTAAGTGAAGAAAACCTTAAAGGCGCTGACTTAAGCGGCATAAATCTAGACCAGGCAAATCTTTCAGGTGCAGATTTGAGTGAGGTAATTCTCACAGGGGCATATCTTCAGAGTACAAACCTCACTAAGGCATCGCTGATCGGTGCTAATTTAAGTTGCGCAATAGCTGGTTCAGCAAATCTGAGTTGGGCTGATTTAAGTGGTGCAGATTTGAGTCGATCGAATTTTAGTAATGCGATATTGAGTAATGCCAACCTAGAGAAGGCAAATTTAACAGGAGCAAACTTAACTAGCGCTAAATTAATTTATACCAGACTAGACAATGCAAACTTAAATGGGGCAAATCTGAGTAGCACAGATATGAGTGTAGCTTCTTTACATCGGGCAAGCCTAAATAGAGCCAATCTGAGCAAAGCAGACATGGGTGAGGCATACTTGGTTGAAGCAGACTTGACTCTGGCAAATCTAACAGAGGCAACACTCGAAAATGCAAAGTTTCACGGCTCTAAACTCCAGAGATCCAATCTGTCTCAAGTTGATTTGTCAGGCATGAATTTAACTGACGTAGATCTTAAAGAAGCCTGTCTTCAAAGTGCAAAGCTAAAAAAAGCCTGTCTTGAAGGCGCAAACCTAGAGAAAGTAAATTTCAGATGGGCAAATTTGAGCAGAGCAAATCTAAATGAAGCAAATTTGAGAAGATCCGACTTGACAGGAGCAATAACCTATGGCTGGAATATCAAAAATGCAGACTTAACTGGTGCTACAATGCCTGATGGAGAACTCTACCAGCCCGAAACCTCTGACGCAGAACTTCACCAGCCCGACACCTCGGAAAAATTATCCCAAAAAGTGATATCTATGACGCGCAAAATTATTCGTACTGACAAAGCACCCGCACCTGTCGGCCCTTACAATCAAGCGATCGCCGCAACGGGCACTATGCTGTTTGTAGCCGGTCAAATTGCGATCGACATTAGACTAAACGATATTGTCTACACCGACGACGTGGCAAAACAAACCGAACAAGTTATGGCAAATCTGGAAGCGATTCTCACAGAAGCCGGCGCTACTTGGTTGGATGTTGTGAAAACTACGGTTTTTCTCAAGGATATGAATGATTTTGCCGCTGTGAATGCGGTTTATGGGAAATATTTTGATGAGGCAACTGCACCGGCGCGCGCTTGTGTGGAGGTTTCGCGTTTGCCCAAAGATGTGTTAGTTGAGATTGACTGTATTGCCGTGATTTGATTTGAGCTTCTTTGAGAAACCAGGCTTTTTCAATAAGTCTGGTTTCTGGATATTTTGTTTTTTTTATATTTATGGGCGATTTAACCGCAGAGGGCGCAGAGGGCGCAGAGGAAGAGGGGAGAGAGATGAATAATTCCAAGGTTTATTTATAGCAACCGCCGAGGGTAAAGTGCGCGACTGTATTAACTTCTACAGCCGTTAGCGCAGCCCTCGAAGAGGATCGCACTTTTGTCGATCTGTCGCTGTCGCGCACCTACTCCCAAATCAATCTGAAACAATCAGATTTAATCTCAATTAGCAATTAGCAATTACTAATCACCAGTTACCAATTAGCAATTAGCAATTACTCTACAAGTAATTACCAATTACCAACCGTAAACTATTTATTCAACGCTTCGCGGGCGGCTACCGCTTCGTCTGGATGAATGTTCAAGCGGGTCAAATTAATTCGACCTTTATTGTCAATTTCTCGCACTTTGACAATCACTTCATCATTCACAGCTAACTCGTCTTCCACTTTCCCGACGCGGTAGTCCGCTAACTGGGAAATGTGAATCATTCCTTCTTTTCCTGGCAAAATTTCCACAAAAGCGCCGATCGGAATAATTCGAGTTACGCGGCCGACATACACGTCTCCAGCATTCAACTTGCGCGTCATGCCTAGGACAATGTTGTAAGCCCGCTGAGCTTTTTCGCTGTCGTTACCAGCAATTGTCACGGTTCCGTCGTCTTCGATGTCAATCTTGACACCGGTTTCTTCGGTGATGGCTTTGATTGTTTTGCCACCAGGCCCAATTACCAAACCGATAAATTCTGGATCGATTTTCAGCGTTAGCAAACGCGGTGCAAACTGCGACATTTCCTTGCGGGGAGTGTCGATAGTTGCCAGCATTCTTTCTAAAATGTGCAGTCTCGCAGGTTTCGCTTGGCGGATGGCCGTGGCAATTACATCTAAGGGCAAACCTTTGATTTTCATGTCCATTTGCAAAGCAGTAATTCCGGTGTCGGTACCGGCTACTTTGAAGTCCATGTCGCCTAAGAAGTCTTCAATTGCCTGAATGTCAGTCAAAATTCGGACTTCATCGCCTTCTTTAATTAAGCCCATTGCCGCGCCGCTGACGGGTTGGGAAATGGGAACGCCTGCATCCATTAATGCTAGCGTTGAGGCGCAAACTGAACCCATTGAGGTTGAACCGTCGGAAGAAAGGATTTCTGAAACTACGCGAATCACGTAGGGGAAATCTTCTTTGGATGGCAAAACGGGTAGCAAAGCGCGTTCTGCGAGGGCTCCGTGACCGATTTCTCGGCGTCCGGGCGATCGCATCGGCTTAGTTTCTCCCACGGAAAATGGCGGGAAGTTGTAGTGATGCAAGTAGCGTTTGTCTTGCTGCGGGTGCAAGTCGTCTCCTAAATCTTGGGCGTCGCCTGGGGTTCCCAGGGTAGCTGCGGACAAGACTTGGGTTAACCCGCGATTGAACAACGCACAGCCGTGTACTCGCGACGGCAGCACGCCTACGCGACAAGAAACGGAGCGCACCTCGTCTAGCTTGCGGCCGTCTACACGGACGCCATCTTCGATGATTTGCTTCCGCATCATTTTTTTGGTAACGTCTTTGAAAACGTTGCCGATTACTTTGCCGTTGGCGGTAGCGGCTACTTTGATCGGATCGTCTTCGGCGAGTTCGGCGATCGCCGATTCGACTGCATTGGCTTTAACTTCATCCAAAGCTGCATTCCGTATTGCTTTGTCTTTTTCAAATCTTGACAAAATGATGCGGATTGGTTCTTGGGCGCGATCGCGAATGAAGTTTTCGAGGGCGAAATCTTGCGGTGGGCGTTCCTCTACCACGAAGTCAATGCCCAATTCTGCCATGATTTCGCGCTGGGCTTGAATCAAGTCACAGGCTGCTTCATAGCCGAAGTCGATCGCCTCGATGATATCCTGTTCCGGCAATTGGTTCGCGGAAGCTTCCACCATGATTACTCCATCAGGAGAACCGGCTACCACGAGATCCAACTCGCCTTCTTTGATTTCGCTGTAGGTTGGGTTGATGATGAAATCGTCCCCTACCAAACCGACTCGCACGGCAGCCATTGGCCCGTAAAACGGCATTTTCGCCAGCAGGATTGCCACCGAAGCCCCCGTCACCGCCAAAACGTCTGGCGGCACTTGTTCGTCCATCGACAGCGTTGTTGCTACGACTTGGATGTCGTCTCGTAACCAGCTTGGGAATAGCGGGCGCAGCGGGCGATCGATCAAACGGCCAGTCAAAGTCACTTTTTCTGGGGGACGCCCTTCCCGGCGCAAAAATCCACCGGGAATTTTACCGCCAGCGTACAGTCTCTCTTCGTAATCTACCAACAGGGGCAGGAAATCAATTCCTTCTCTCCCCTGCGATCGAGTCGCCGTCACTAAAACCGCCGTGTCACCCGACTGAATCAAAACTGCACCGCCTGCTTGAGGCGCTAGTAAACCAATCTTCAGTCTAATATCCCTTCCATCGAAGGATATTGACTTGTCTATCTCTACCATTTAGGACTGCTTCCTTATCTACCACATTCTTTCTCTGTCGGGATCGTAACATTACCACAGGAGGTTTGAGAGTCCAACGCCAAAAGAGAGAGATAATCGGCGGGCGATCGACTGTCAGCGCCTCGATTGTAAGCATTTATACTCTTTGGGGGGTTTTTCATGTTCTCCCGTCGATTCTCCGGTCGATCGCCCGCCAAACGCCTTCCATAGATGGTACGATGAATTTTCGATTTAGAGATTGGTAATCGGTAATTGGTAAGGTGCGCCGTAAGCACCCTACATATAGAGGTTATACCTAAGTCCTGTCTGGCTCAAAATATCCTCTGTTTGTTAAAAAAATCTTCATAAATCCCATATAAATGCTGTAGTCAACCTCGCAATTAAATAAAATTATCCGGATTAAAAAATGGCAATTTTACACGGCAGTTGGCAGCTCGAAAGCGAAAAAAGTGGCTTATTTATTTGGGGAGAAACTTGGCGAAAAATTGGGACCATCGATATCGTTGAATCGAGAAATATTCTGCATCCCTTAGCAATGACGGAAGCTGAATTTAAGATTTTCGTAACTTCCTTGCAGCAGTCGGGCAAACTAAACTGGCAATTGCCGGAAACCGCAGAGATTCAGGAAAAAAGTAAGAAAACTAGGCGATCGCCCAAAACTCAAAACGCAGCGATTCCCACGGAAAATTTATCGATTCAGAGGCAAATTCGGGCGCTCGCACTTCCCACCCAAATCTCCGCAGACAACGCAACTCTGATGCCGCAGCACTCAGCAGCCGCACTCTCAGAACCGGCCCAAACTGAGGAAATTTATCTTTATCCTTGGCAAGTCGAGGGCTATTTACTTAATCCTCAAGCAGCTTTTGTTTTCTTGCAATCGCTACCGCTCAATAGCACAGAAACTGACTTTTTTGTTGGCTCGGATTTGCGTTTTTGGTCTCATCTTGCTAGGTGGAGTTTGGATTTATTGGCGAGATGCAAATTTTTGCCAGCATTAGAGCAACTATCGGACGGTTCTGCTATTGCTAAATGGCAACCTTTGTTAGATAGTTCTACTGATATTCTCCGTCTCGCTACTTTTTCTAAGCAAATGCCGACGGCTTGTCGAACTTATCAGAAGGGTTCGGCAGCGGATTTAGCGGATGGAAGATTGGCAGCGGATTTTGTAGCGGATTTAACGGATGGAAGATTGGCAGCGGATTTTGTAGCGGATTTAACGGATTTAACGGATTTAAGAGATGGAAATTCGGCTGCGGAGTTGGTAAAGGCTTTAGCGGTGGATTTGCCTGTGGGGGCCCAGGAGTTGGTGTTGGGGTTTTTGAGTAGTGTGGTAGATTGTGAAGTGCGATCCTCTTCGAGGGCTGCGCTAACGGCTGCTAGCTCAAATTTTGACATCAAAACAGTTTCTCCAACCCGCGAATGGCTGCAAGCTTTGCAACAGGAATCTGGAATTGTGCAAGTAGAATCAGCAGCCTTGGAAAAATTGGCAACCAAGCTGAGTGCTTGGAGTGCACCGCTGCAAAACCAACTGTCTCAACAAAATCAATTTCACACTTGCTTTCAACTCCTACCGCCGTCTCCCGGTAAAGTTAACTGGAGCTTAAATTATTGCTTGCAAGCAGTAGATGAAATCGACTTTTTGGTGGACGCGACAACTGTTTGGAATAACTCAGTCGAGCGTTTTAATTATGCGGGGCGGACAATTGAATTACCTCAAGAAACTTTGCTCAGCGGCTTGGGTTTAGCATCGAAACTTTATCCTTTAATTGAACCGACTTTGCAAACCCAGCGCCCTCAATCTTGTCAATTAAATCCGCTGCAAGCTTACGAGTTTATTAAGTCTGTGGCTTGGCGGTTTGCTGATAGCGGGTTGGGCGTAGTTTTGCCGCCGAGTTTGACAAAGGCTGATGGTTGGGCGAGTCGTTTGGGTTTGAGCATTCAAGCGGAAACTCCGAAGGTGAATCCGGCGAAAGGTGGGCGGGGCTTGCAAAGTCTGCTAAATTTTAAGTGGGAATTGACGATCGGCGGACAGCGCATTTCTAAGGCAGAATTCGATCGGCTGGTAGAACTTAATTCGCCTTTGGTGGAAATTAACGGCGAGTGGGTAGAGTTGCGCGCAACCGATGTGAAGGCTGCTAAAACTTTTTTTGCTAGTCGCAAAGAGCAAATGACTCTTTCTTTGGAGGATGCTTTGCGTTTGGCTTCTGGCGATTCTCAGATGATTGAAAAGTTGCCTGTGGTGAATTTTGAAGCAACTGGTCAACTTCAGGAATTGTTGAATACTTTAAGCGATAATCAGGCCGTAAGTGCGATCGCGACTCCGGCGAGTTTCCGAGGACAATTGCGGCCTTATCAAGCGCTAGGGGCGGGCTGGTTGGCATTCTTAGAACGCTGGGGTTTAGGTGCTTGTCTCGCCGACGATATGGGATTGGGAAAGACGATCCAGCTAATCACTTTCCTCCTGCACTTACAAGAACAAAATGCCCTAAAAGCGCCGACATTACTGGTTTGTCCCACATCAGTATTAGGCAATTGGGAGCGCGAAGTCAAGAAATTTGGGCCGACGCTGAAAGTGTTAGTTCACCACGGAGAGCAACGCGCTAAAGGTAAAGCATTCGCGGCCGCAATTAAGGGCAAAGATTTAATAGTTACCAGTTACGCGCTGGTGTTTCGCGATGCTAAGGAAATTCAAAGCACTAAATGGCAAGGATTGGTTTTAGACGAAGCCCAAAATATTAAGAATTCCGAGGCTAAGCAGTCGCAAGCGGTGCGGCAAATCGAGGCATCTTTTAGAATTGCGCTGACGGGAACTCCGGTGGAAAATAGACTGCAAGAATTGTGGTCAATTTTGGAGTTTCTGAATCCCGGCTATTTGGGGCCGCGCAATTTCTTTCAGCGCCGATTTGCAATTCCGATCGAAAAATATGGAGATAGAGAATCATTGCATACTTTGCGATCGCTCGTTCGGCCTTTCATCCTCCGCCGCCTGAAAACTGACAAGGAAATCATCCAAGATTTGCCGGAAAAACAAGAGATGACTGTATTTTGCAGTCTGGCGGCTGGACAGGCCGCACTTTATCAGAAAGTAGTCGAAGAGTCAATCGCTAATTTGGAATCAGCCGAGGGCATTCAGCGCCGGGGAATGATTCTGGCTTTGCTGGTAAAACTCAAGCAACTTTGCAACCATCCGGCTCTTGTGAAAGCAGAAGCTAAGCCCAAAGAATTGAGCATTAACAGCCAAGAATCGGGGAAATTGCAGCGGTTGGTGGAAATGTTGGAAGAGGTTGTCGCTGAGGGCGATCGGGCTTTGATTTTTACTCAATTTGCCGAATGGGGAAAACTCCTGAAACCGCATCTAGAACAGCATTTAGGGCGAGAAGTTTTGTTTTTATACGGCGGAATTCGGCAGCAGCAGCGGGAAGAAATGATCGATCGCTTCCAGCACGATCCCCAAGGCCCGCCGATTATGATATTATCGTTGAAAGCGGGCGGTACTGGCTTGAATTTAACCAGAGCAACGCACGTTTTTCACTATGATAGATGGTGGAATCCCGCAGTAGAAAATCAGGCAACTGACCGCGTATTTCGCATCGGTCAAACTCGCAACGTGCAAGTCCACAAATTTGTCTGCACGGGTACGTTAGAGGAGAAAATACATGATATGATTGAGAGTAAGAAAGCTCTCGCCGAACAAGTAGTTAGTGCTGGCGAAAACTGGCTGACTGAACTTGATACTGACCAACTTCGCAATTTACTAATTCTCGATCGCAATGCTATTATAGAAACAGAAGAATAATTTCAGTAACATGGGCATACTGTTTCAGTAAGGAGATCGACACCATGCCGAAGGTTTTAGATCCAAACGAGTCTTACAGCTTTAGCAAGTATTTTGATTTGCCTTTTTCGCCTGAAGATATTTTAGCAGATTTGGGCTGCACGATCGAGCGCACCGATCGCGAAAATCTCCCTTACACGCAATGCGAATTAGATTGGTTGCCAGAACTAGCAGAGAGTATGCGACGCAGACTGAAACGGGTGAATACAACCACTGAACAGGCCCGCCGGGAGGCATTAATTTTTCCGTTGCTCGATCGGATTTGCGATTTATTTGACTATTCAATTAATATTGAGTATTCGATTAGTGTGAGCAATTGGTTAAAAGGCTCCCTAGATTACTATATTCCCAGTCCGAGCAATCTTCTAGTCATTGAAGCAAAACAGTCGGATTTGACCAAAGGTTTTACTCAGCTTGCTGTTGAATTAATTGCTGTTGATGGCTGGATAGAAAGTAATAGTCCGATTTTGTACGGTGCGGTTTCGACGGGGGAAATTTGGCGATTTGGGCTGTACGATCGCGCAGCACGTCATGTGGTAGAATATATACCGCTGCATCGAGTGCCGCAGGATTTGGAGTTTGTAACTCGGACGATTATTGGCATTTTGCAGGGAGAGTCGAGCGGAGAAAATATCGTTTTATAATTGCGTTTTATGATAGACAGAGAATGGTGGACACAACAGTGGTTAGATTTAATCAATACCTACCGCTTCAAAAAGCGCTTAGAACGCGGCTGGCAATACGCGCGCGAAGGTAAAGTCCTCAGCATTAAGTTTCCCAACCAAGAAGTAATCGCCCTAGTTCAAGGCACTGATCCCAAACCCTATCAAGTTTCTTTAGGACTTGATACATTAACTGATGAAGATTGGGATTATGTGATTGAAAATATGTCGCAAAGAGCGGTTTTTTCAGCTAAACTATTAGCAGGAGAAATGCCGCACAATATTGAGGATGTATTTGCAGCGGCCGGCAAAACCCTATTTCCCTTAAGTTTGTCAGATATTCGATCGCGCTGTAGCTGTCCTGACCCGAAAAATCCTTGCAAGCACATCAGTGCAGTATACTACTTGTTGGGCGATCGCTTCAGCGAAGACCCCTTCGTACTGTTTCAAATGCGGGGAAGAACCAAAGAGCAAATCTTGACAGCACTCCGTCAGAGACGAGGTACGCAAGCAGAGGAAAATTCCCAACTCAACTCCGGCGAAAATTCCCCGACTGCGAATGCTAAATTGCCCAAGGTCGATCGCTTCTGGGAATACAACCAGCAGCTAGAATCATCTTTAGTCGTAATTGTACCGCCGCCCAGCAGCGAAACAGTCTTAGATATTTTAGGCCCAATTCCCCTCACCACCGACGGAAAAGGAACCGCCAGCAAATCCTCCCCCGCATCTGACGCGCTGAAGCAGCAATTTAGCAAAATCTACCAAGCAGTTAGCCAGCAAGCAGTTTTAGCCGCCCTGAAACGGGGCGAAGGAGACTAACAGATTATTCTTTATTCAATCCGCGGAGGCGGATTTCGTTTGTATAGTAGCGGTTTCAACCGCCGAGTCTTATGATCTAATTGCGTTTAGCAGAAGGAGGGTTTGTGAAACGCAACCAAGTTGCCAAAGTTGCTACAGCGAAAACAGAAGCCAAGCTGAAAGTCAAGAAAGTTTCAAAAGCTGACATAATCGTGTTCCTCTTAATTTGAGCGATCGAGCAAGTCTTTTCCTTTATCTTTATATCAGCCTCAATCCATTTTTTCAATCGGCTTGCACATAAAGTTTTTACTACTTTAAACTTGGCAATATTCTGTTACATAAGTTTACATATACCTCAGATTACTCATAATCTCGATCAATGCCTGGGGGCGTTCAATCAAAAAATCGGGATTGTGTGCAGCCAAAGCCTCCAGAGAATTAAAACCCCAACCTACAGCAATTATCTTAATTCCAGTTTTTTTAGCAGCATCTATATCTCGGATTTCATCTCCCACATAAATGACTTCTTCAGGATTTATATGCTCTCTTTTTAGCCATCTATCAATAACTTTATT
This sequence comes from Cyanobacteriota bacterium, assembly GCA_025362325.1. Taxonomy (GTDB): domain Bacteria; phylum Cyanobacteriota; class Cyanobacteriia; order Cyanobacteriales; family Microcoleaceae; genus Microcoleus. The sequence goes on from JANYGO010000056.1 coordinate 39,823, forward strand.
TTTCCCAAAAGTTGAACCGGAGTAAATAAAGGTGAAACTGTCTTGCAAACCATTGATTTCCAGCAATGCTAAGACATTTTCTCTGGAATTAGAGGTAATAATACCCAGTTGAAAGCCAAGTTTTTTTAACTCCAGCAAAACTTCCTTAATTCCCGAAAATAATTTAATGTTGGGAATTTCACTGCGCAACTCTGCTTTCAACTTTCTAATCAGCAGCGGGACTTTGAAGATAGAAATGCCAGAATACCTAAGGATTTGCCAAGAATTTAAATTGCTCAGTTGAGCGAGTTCCTCTTTTGTCGCAGACTTAAAGCCGAATTCTGCTGACAAACGGTTAGTGATGCTCAGAAGAATATCGATTGTATCTGCTAAAGTACCGTCAAAATCAAAAATAATTACTTTGGTCATTGGGAAAGATTAAATCAGGAATGGGAAATCTATTCTATATTACCCATTACCTCTTGATTGTTAACGCAAAAAAGATAGCAACGGCGGGAATCGCACCCGCATCTCCCGGTATACTCCAGGGAATTCTATCACTTAAACTACGTTGCTGGTGGCAGCGAACCGAATCAAACGGTTGTCTCTCGCCTTGTAGAGGCGACGCTCTACCACTGAACTACACTGCCCCATTTGATTATACATTTTAAATGCGACAATTTGATAATTGCCAAAATAACGCACTCTACAGATAAATAACCATCAAGTAGGGTGCATCAGTTTGGATGATTTGTGTTTCCCACCAATAACCTCAAAACTGACGCACCGGCAAAAAATGGTGCGTCAGCAATAGATGTTTCATCTCTATCAAAATTCTGCTAACTGACGCACCTTACCGATAAATAACCCTTTTTCTTTCTTCCTTTTTCCTTATTCCTTATTCCTTCTTTCCTTCAAATTATCACCAGGGCGAATCAGTATAATCTTTAAATAACTTGCCATAAACATAGCGTTTATCATTTATTCCTGCATAAATCGGGTCACAAATGCGCGCCGCCGCATCTATCGCATCAAAAGGAGGTTGAACGCCGCGTGCTTGCATAGTTAAAACTTGAGGATGAGGGTGTATAAAACTTACCCATCCCGGATCGACCGCATTCATAAAAATTTTGTATTTTGCGTACTCTTTGGCGCAGGTGCGAGTCATCATGTTCAGCGAAGCTTTTGCCATGTTAGTATGCGGGTGACGCCAAGATTTGTCGCCGTTAAACAGCCATTCTTTTGAGGAAACATTGACAATATACTTGCTGTTTTTAGGAAAAATATTCATGAGCCTTTTGAGCCTGCTGTTGATAGCAAAAGGAGCGTTCGCATTAATTACATGAACTTCTAATAATTCCAAAATGCTCACCTCATCGTCCTTCATCAGCCAACTGTTGAAAGGACGCAAATCCACTTGCTGTCCGTCGCTATCGTACATCCCCAGCGGAAACCAACTAGAGTTATCTTCCTCTGATATCAAGTTCTCTTGCTCTAAAGTCAAGGCTAAAGCACTTGCAGTTTGGTTGTCGGAATCTCCCGGTGCGATCGACTTTAGCACATCCCCACCCAGATCCAAAAAGTGCGTTAGCGAAGCTTGCAGAAGAGGATCGCACTACCAGCGGCTGAATTTCCGCAGGCAAAACCTCGAAAGGCAGAGCTTCCAAATCCCTCAAATGCTGGTAAAATGCCACAGGGCGGCGAACGGTTTGAGCTGCATTGTTGACAATAATATCGAGTCGGGGATAGGAACAAGTGAGGTGTTGTGCAAAGCGCTCAACCTTGGCAATATATCGCAAATCTAACTCGTAAACGTGCAGGCGATCGCCCCAATCACCAAAATCAGTTTCAGCAGCATATTTCTTAGCAGCATCCCGAGCAAAACGAGTCGTAGCAATTACCGAAGCACCAGCCCTCAGCAACCTCAAAGTTACAGCATACCCAATTTTTACCCTCGCTCCCGTCACCAAAGCAAACAGCCCGTGGAAATTAGCCGTTTCGTTCCGTTTCGCATAATTAAATTCGCCACAATCCAAACACAAACCGCGATCAAAAGAATGCGGCTGTTGAAAAATATTCTTGCAGACAAAACAGCGTTGCAGTTTATCCATATTCAATCCATAATTGAAATCAAACAAGAATAACTATAGCGGTTCTCAAGCGTGGTGAGGATAGCCCTATGCCCACGGAGGCCTATGCCCACGGAGGCCTATGCCCACGGAGGCCACGGAGCCCTATGCCGTTCGCGTACATGATCTTTCTGAGAAAGGCTATATCATGTCCAGGCACATCGCGAAAGATTAGCATCAGTAAAATTTGCCCCATCAATATTAGCTTTTTTCAAAATAGCACGGCTGAGATTAGCATTCCTGAAATTAGCCCCGCTGAGATTTGCTTTCAGGAAAGTTGCTCTTTTCACAACAGCACCGCTGAGATTAGCACCAGCCAAAGAAGCTTTATTAAAATCAGCATCGCACAGGTTAGCTCCCGTAAAATCAGCTTGATAAAAATCAGCATTTGTCAAATCTGTGCTCTCTAGATTAGCACCGCGCAAATTAGCTCTCATAAAACAAGCCCCTGCAAATTTACTCCACCACAAATTAGCTCCTGCAAAAACAAATCCTTTAAAATTCCAGCCATTCAAGTTAGAGCGAATTAATTTAATCCCCGCCAGATTTGCTCCTGTCAAATTTGCCCCAGCTCAGCCAGACTCAAATCAGCCCCGCTCAAGTCAGCACCACTCAAATTAGCACCGCTTAAATCAGCTCTACCGAGTTTAGCTTTTTTCAGGATGCTTTGAGATAAATTAGCTTCCCTAAAATTAACTGAACGAAGGTTTGCTTGACTGAGATTAGCTCCCTGCAAATCAGCCCCGCTGAGATTCGAGCGGCTCAGGTTAGCGCCGCTAAAATCGGCATTTCTCAGATTAGTTACTTCCAAGTTACTCTGAAAAATTTTGGCTGTTTGCAAATTGCTGCCTTCAAAATTTGCTCCTGCTAAATTTGACTCTCTCAGGTTAGCGCGGCTCAAATTAGCTCCGCTTAAATTTGCCCAACTCAAGTCTACGAAACCGCCCAACAAAAGTAGATTTTGCACTCTCCATTTATTCCAGATTGCTGCACCTTTTTTGAGCAAAATGATTTGTGATTCCTGACCAAATATCGCAGCAGCGGTAGCTCGCACCCGCTCGTCAGCATCGTCAAAAACTGTAATTACTGCTTCTAAACCTGCTTCTCCGTAGTTGAGAGCCTCTGAAAGTGCTGCTAGCCTTGTTTCAGCTAGCGGGCTTGCTAAGCGGTGCTTGATTCCTGCTATGCCGCCCAATAAAGCAGCATTAATTGGAGGTGGATTTTTACCGCCCAAAATTGCATCGTATTGTGTGGGTTCGTTTGCAGACATGGATTTTAGAAGAAGGAAGTTCGGCAACGGATTCGCTCCGCGGATGTAACGGATGTCAGGAAGAAGGAAAAAAGAGTGGAACTACTTACTAAATGACTAATGACTAATGACTAATGACTACTGACTACTGACTGCTGACTACTGACTCTTAATTTGACTGGCTTTGGCATTCCGCCGCAGCATTTCGGGTTTAATTCGCCGCAGCGCCGAAGCTGTAAATCTGCGGTTCCACTCCTCATCGGAAATTTCGGCTAATTCTGCAAGTGTGGGCGCGATATTTTCAGGATAAGGCTCAAATTCCGCAACGTCAGTTGGTTGAGCAAATCGCTGATTCCAGGGACAAACATCTTGACAAATGTCGCAACCTGCTACCCAACCTTGTAAATTAGATGCAATTTCATCGGGGAGTTTTTCGGCTCGATTCTCGATCGTATGATAAGCTATGCACCGATCGGCATTCACGACAAAAGGCTCAGTAATAGCTCCCGTCGGACAGGCCTCAATGCAGCGAGTGCAAGTACCGCAATGTTGGGTATGAGCAGCATCCGGCGCTAACTCCAGATTAGTCAAAATTTCGCCCAAAAACACCCAAGAGCCGTATTCCCGCGAAATTACATTACCATTTTTAGCAATCCAGCCAATCCCCGCCTTCTCGGCCCAAACCTTGTCCTGAATCGGCCCGGTATCAGCATAATAGCGCGCTTCAATTCCTTCGCCTTGCGATCGCACCCACTCCGCCAAAACCTTCAGTTTTTTGTGCAGAATTTTGTGATAATCCCGCCCCCAGCCGTAGCGAGAGATTTTGGCATATTCAGCACCGTCGGGGCGTTGGTGAGGCGTGTAATAGTTGATGGCGACACATATCACTGACTGCACATCTGGCACGAGCGATCGAATATCCTGGCGCTTCGGGTTGGCCATCCATGCCATATCCGCCTGATAACCCTTGTCCAGCCAGGCCTGCAATCTTTGTTTTTCTCGATCAAAATCCGCATCTGCCGAGGCTATCCCGACTTGGTGAAATCCCAACTCTAGGGTTTTTTGCTTAATGCGATCGCGATTAATTGATATTTTCATCGGGTCAGCAACCATATCACAAAATGCGCTATAAGTCTATTAATATTTAGACTAATTTTGAAACAAAATTGATAATACTTTCACAATCTTTATATTTATAAATTTGAACTCTAATTTGTCAAAAACGTTACATAATTTTAACTAAGGGAGAATTCGATTCGCAATTTGCAAGTACGCAAGTAAAACCGACAGCGAATCCCAAAGTATACACATGGCAGTTAGTATTCAATCAGCTCAATCTATTTTCTCCAACACCGAGATTGCTAGCGCTGTTCCGGCTACCACGGACTCGTTCTACAAACTCAGCGTTGAAGACCAACTCGCACTGCTCTGGTATGCCTACACCGAAATGGGCATTTCCATCACCGCAGCAGCTCCGGGAGTAGCCAGCATGGCGCTTGTCGAAGGTGTTCTGAGCGAAATCAAGCAAATGTCGCCGGAGGCTCAAAGCAAAACCATGTTTGACCTCGCCAGCAACGCCGACACCACTATCGGCCGGATTTACACATCCTTGCGCGTCAACACCAAACTCGGTTTCTGGTACGAATTGGGACAGTTGATGAAACAGGGCCTTGTCGCTCCGATCCCGGCTGGCTATCAAATGTCTCCCGAAGCCACCACAGTTCTCGAAACAATCAAGAAACTAGATCCAGGTCAGCAAATTACCGTACTTCGCAATACCGTAGTTCACATGGGCTACGATCCAGATTTCAGCCAAGAGTACGGCAAACGATCGGCTCCTAAAAGCACTCCCACCGCTGTAGAAGGGCGGGTGAAAACCCAAATTGACGGTATCACCGAGCAGACAGTTCTCAACTACATCGACTACATGAACGCCTTCGACTTTACCCCAGCCGTTGGTTTGTTTGCCGAGGAAGGTGCCCTGCAACCGCCTTTCCAAAAGCCGATCGTCGGTCGCGAAGCTATCCTCAACTATATGCGGGAAGAGTGTATCGGACTGAAAATGATGCCGCAGCAAGGCCTATCGGAACCGGCAGAAGATGGCTACCGCCAAGTGAAAGTCACGGGTAAAGTGGAAACTCCTTGGTTTGGATCGAATGTGGGCATGAACATCGCGTGGCGCTTTATGCTCGATCCTCAAGGTCAAATTTTCTTTGTGGCGATAGACTTGTTGGCTTCTCCTAAGGAATTGCTCAACCTGATGCGCAAATAGAATATTCTGGTTGGCTTCAGTAAAACAGACTGGTGCAGAAACCCAGATGCCTTCTGGTGTCTGGGTTTTTACTATTTTTGATTTTCGCGTTGAAGATTTTATAATTGGCAATTACTGACTGTATAAGGGTTTGGAGCGCAAGTCTACAATTGTATACTTTTTTTAAAATAATATTAATTTGGGTCGAGCGCTCTTTTAGCTGCGCTCGGTATCGCGGCTTATTCCTTTTGTAATATAATTTATCCTCACCCTACTTATATCTTTTGAGGGATTTGCTGGGCCAAAGAGAATGATTAGAGTATATTCATTCATTTGCAATCACTTCTTTTATGACCGCCACAACTAGACCTATTTTAACTCGCTCTATAAAGATTGCTGGCATCACAAAGCCAGCGGTACTGGGATATTTTGAAACATTAAACGCGGGCGATTTTGAAGCGACTGCTAATTTATTTGCTGAGGACGGAGTTCTGCGCGCACCGTTTGAAGAGCCAATTATCGGTAAAAGCTCGATCGCCACTTATCTAAAAACAGAAGCGCGAGGAATGCAGCTCGAACCCCAGCAAGGTATCAGCCAAATTTTAGAAGATGGCCAAATTGAAGTTCAGGTCAGCGGTCGGGTGCAAACTTCCGCATTTGGTGTTAATGTCGGATGGCTGTTCGTGCTCAATTCTCACCAAAAAATTCTCTCTGTTACCGTCAAACTATTAGCGTCTCCTCAAGAATTGCTAAATCTGCGGCCGCATCAGAAATTCAATGTTTAATATAGCAATTTTTAAGTGAGTGAGGTACAGATTGGTAATTGCTAATTGCTAATTGCTAATTGGTAATTGGTAATTGCTAAGAACGCTACCGCAATCAAATTATAAAAACCCGGTTTCTTCCGTATTTGTGGGCAAGTCACGCAGAAACCGGGTTTTTCACCCAAATCTGTGCTGAAGCGTCGCCAACGGTATAAAAACCCGGTTTCTTCGGTATTCGTGCACCTGGGACTGTACCCTAACAATTTTACAGTCTCTTAGAGAGGGACGAGATTGCACGAAAAAGTTGCTGTCACCGCACGGTGCGACAGACAACCACTAGAATCAAAAAACATTGTCAATCACTAATCACTAATGACTAATGACTAATCACTAATGACTAATCACTAATCACTAATCACTAATTAAGATTTTTCCGGCAAACTCGCTTCCAACTTCAGACAATTGCGACCGTCTAGTTGCAAACTATAGTCCACCCGATCCATAAGCCTGCTCATAATCAGCCAGCCATAGCCGCTTTCCTGTTTGGCTTCCGGTCTCGGGGGACTGTAAGTATCCATTTCGTAACCTTTACCGTAATCCCAAATTTCTAAACCAATATCCCGATTTTTTAAATTCAAGCGAATTAACACGGGCAAATGGGGTTGATCTTTGTGAGCATGGCGGATCACGTTAGAATAGGCTTCTGCTAACACCAAGCGCAAACGATTCGACTGACGTGGCCAATCGACGTGCTCTCCTAGCTCAACTTCCAAACTGCTCAGCAACCAATTTTCAACAATTGTTAAAAACCGCAAGTCGCTTGGCACATGAAGCTCAGTATTCATAAAAGAAATCCTGTAAATTTGGAAACCTGTGTCTTCAGACCAGGGATGAAATACGACACGCCGCATTTATTTGGCGTTGATATTTGTCGCTACATGAAGGATACTCAAGACCGGGCGATCGATGCAAGAGACTTTTTTTGAAAGCATCGATCGACAAGCATCAGTTAAGAGTTAGGCATTGACGCGCTAGTTCTGTAACTTTTGCCAGTCGCCCGCCTTCAAGGCGGTAATCTGTGGGCTGTCAACTGAGGGCTTCAGTTTTCGAGACCCGAAGCCCCGACTATTCGTCGGGATGGCTGACAGATTCAGAGAACCTCCAGAGAGAGTATGGTTTGGTCGTCTTCCTGAACCGGATTGTCAGCTCGGATGTAAGCCAACAAATTGTCCAAGTTGAAGGAACCAGGCTCCTCAATCAAAAGTTTCCAAAGCCCTTCTTGTTGTAGCATAGAACGAGTTGGTTGACCTCCTGCGACCGCCGCAGTAGTCACGCTAGCTTCAGTAATCCCGTCACTCGTCAGCAGAAATACATCTCCTGACTTTAATTCGATCGCACCGGCTTTACCTTTCCAGACTGGCAGTATCCCCAAGGGAATGCCACGAGCTTTCAGGAAATTCGGCTCTGCTGGCGTTGCACCGCTAGCGGCCTGAGCTTGCACTTCCGAGTGAGACCAAACAATCGGGTAAATGTGACCGGCATTAGCAAAAGCCAGGTGTCCCGTTGACGGAGTGTAACGAGCAACAACCATTGTAATAAAATGGTTGTTGCCGATCAGGTCGTCAGACATAGTGCTATTCATATTCTGCATAACTCGATCGGGCTCTGGAGAAATTTCTTGAGAAAGTTCCCGCCGCATCACCGAAATCGCGCTAGCCATAAATAGAGCAGCCGGAACACCCTTACCAGAAACATCTCCCACCGCTATCCAAATATCCCCTTGGGAGTGGACGTAAACTTCAAAAAAGTCGCCGCCAACTGCCCGCGCCGGATAGCAACAAGCTTGCACCCTGACAGTTTCAAAATCCGGCCAACTTTGGCGCAACAAGTTTGTTTGGATTTGGCGGGCCACTTCCAACTCATTTTGCATCTGCTCGGCTAACTCCACAGTGCGCTGGTAGAGCTTAGCTTGGGAGAGGGCGAGAGCAGCTTGAGCCGCTACACCTTCTATCAACTCTATATCTTCTCCCGACCAAGGGTTAGTGCCGCCAATCTGACACAGAGCCAGTATCCCCAGCAAGTCTTGCTGATAAGTCAGGGGCACAGCAATCTCAACCGAGTTACCATCACCCCCACTGTTGGCGTTGACTTGAGTTTGGCGGCTGGCTACGGCTTGCACCAGCAAATTTTCGTCAAAATCAAAGCTGCTGGCTTCGGCGGTTTGGGCTTGGTAGGGGAAGGTACTGGGTAATAGTCGATCGAACTCTACCGGCCGCAGCATACAATAGTTGGCCTCAAAAGTTTGACCTACGGTTTGAACAATAGTTTGTACCATACTAGAGTAATCTAGCGACCCGCGAATCACGCTCATCACCTCATTAAACAGAGATTCTTTGCGTAAAGCGCGGCGCAGTGAAACGCTGCGCTGCTTGTAGTATTTGTAAGTTTCTGACGCTTGATTGATAACTGATTTCAGTTCTTCAGGATTCCACGGTTTGGTGATGTACTTGAAAACTTGACCAGCGTTAATAGCCTCAACCAAATCTTCAACATCTGTGTATCCAGTCAGCAGAATCCGAATCGTATCAGGAAAGCGATCGACTGTTTTCCCCAAAAACTCGGTGCCATTCATTTCAGGCATCCGCTGGTCAGATATAATCACCGCCATCTCGCCCTGTGCGTCTAGAACTTCCAGGGCGCTGAGAGCGCTATCTGCTTTGTAAACCTGAAAGTCGCGTCGAAACGTCCGGTACAGCAAATCCAAGTTGTCGGGTTCGTCATCGACTACCATTAGTTTCAGCTTGCTTCCATCTCCCCGACTCATGCTATTCCCTTCCTAGGCGAATTAATCAGGTCTAAAACTAGCTTGTCAAGTACCCTTGGCTGATTGGGCCGAGCCGAATCTGCGTCAGGGCTTCGGGTTTCATAGGTCAGTGCCATATTAGTGATACCACAAGGATATTCGGAACTGGCATCCGGTCGCGGTCTTACCTAACCTCGCCTTTGTTTGGATCTCGTCCTTTACTCCCCTTACTGCCGAATCAAGTTAATTTTTCTGCCAGTCTGAGCTTAGCAGAACGAGAGCGGGGATTTCTAGCTACTTCTTCCGATTGTGGCACGATCGGCTTTTTTGTCAGTACCTGCAAACAGTCTGTGGCTCTGAGTTGGTGCTTGACCGGTCTGTCTTCGAGACTGTGAAAAGTAATAATTCCGATTCTACCACCGGGTTTCAACCATTTAGGCGCTTGGTTGAGGAAAGTGTCTAAAGACGCTAGTTCGGAGTTGACGGCTATCCTTAAAGCTTGGAAAGTGCGGGTGGCGGGATGGATTCTACCGTTGCGCTGCTTAGGTGGGAAGCTGCTAGCGATCGCCCCTGCGAGTTCTGTAGTAGTTTCAAAAGGACGTTGTGCGACAATCCGCCTCGCGATGCGCCGCGACAGTCGCTCCTCGCCGTATTTGTAAATAATGTCTGCTAGTTTAACTTCTTCCCAGTGATTGATAATCTCTTCTGCCGTCAAAGATTGCTGTTGGTTCATACGCATATCTAACTTAGCAGGGTGGCGAAAACTAAAGCCGCGTTCCGGTGTATCGAACTGAGCCGAGCTAACCCCCAAGTCTGCTATGATACCATCAAATGTGGCATCTAGGGACTGATATTCAGCAAAATTCCCGTGCCAAAACTCAACGGGTGCGTTGGCAAATCGGGCCCCGCAAAAACGGATGGCTTGTTCGTCGCGATCGATCGCCACCACTGTAACATCTGGCGCCGCCGCTAAAATCAAACTCGTGTGTCCGCCGCCCCCAAGCGTCGCATCCAAATAGCGCCCGCCCGGACGCACCGCTAAACCAGCAATTAATTCAGTGGCCAAAACAGAAACGTGATAAGCCTCAATACTCACATCTGATGCAGGAGTCTCCTTCTCAGACGGCTCGATATCCTTCATAATCTATACAAGCGAAACAAAAATCAACATTAGTCAGTAGTCAGTAGTCAGTTGTCAGTAGTCAGTAGTTCTCAGTTCCTAGTTAGAAAGTTTTTTTGCTAATGAGCAATGACCTGTTTGAGCAATGACCTGTTTGAGCAATGACCTGTTTGAGCAATTACCACTAACCACTGACCACTGACCACTGACCACTGACCACTGACCAATTACCAATTACCAATTACCAATTATTATGTCAAGAATTGAGACAAGAACCGAACCAATGGTGCTCAACATGGGGCCGCACCACCCATCCATGCACGGGGTACTGCGGTTAATTGTCACCCTGGACGGCGAAGATGTAGTGGACTGCGAGCCAGTTTTGGGCTATCTACACCGCGGCATGGAAAAAATTGCCGAAAACCGCACCAACGTGATGTACGTGCCCTACGTCAGCCGCTGGGACTACGCTGCGGGGATGTTTAACGAAGCGGTGACAGTCAATGCACCGGAAAAGTTGGCGAATATTGCTGTCCCCAAACGGGCGAGTTACATTCGGGTAATCATGCTGGAGTTGAACCGAATTGCGAACCACCTGATGTGGGTAGGGCCGTTTTTGGCCGACGTGGGCGCGCAAACTCCATTTTTCTACACTATGCGCGATCGCGAACCAATTCTCGATTTGTGGGAAGCAGCCACCGGCTACCGCATGGTAAACAACAACTATTTCCGCATCGGCGGAGTAGCAGCAGATTTACCCTACGGTTGGGTAGACAAGTGCGAAGATTTCTGCGATTACTTCCTTCCCAAAGTTGACGAATACGAACGTTTAATCACCAACAATCCTATCTTCCGCCGCCGGATTGAAGGTTTGGGTACGATTTCTCGCGCCGAAGCGATTAACTGGGGACTATCCGGCCCAATGTTGCGCGGTTCCGGCGTCAATTGGGATTTGCGGAAAGTTGACCATTACGAATGTTATGACGAATTCGACTGGGATGTTTGTACCGAAGCTGCGGGCGATTGTTTGGCCAGGTACTTAGTCCGAATTCGCGAGATGCGCGAGTCAGTTAAAATCCTCTATCAAGCCTTGAAAGGACTCCCCGGCGGCCCTTACGAAAATTTGGAAGCGAAGCGCTTAGAAAGCGGGCCAAAATCTGAGTGGAACAGTTTCGACTATCAGTTTATTGGCAAAAAAGTAGCCCCAACTTTCAAAATTCCCAAGGGCGAACATTACGTGCGCGTCGAAAGCGGCAAAGGTGAGTTGGGAATCTATATTATCGGCGATGACAGCGTGTTTCCTTGGCGCTGGAAGATTCGGGCTGCGGATTTCAATAATTTGCAGATTTTGCCCCACATCGTGCGCGGTGTAAAGATTGCGGACTTGGTGGCGATTCTGGGCAGTATCGATATTATCATGGGTTCTGTCGATCGATAGAAGCAAAAGGGCGATCGTATTTTTTGGCTATTTGCTGATGAGTGCGATCGCTGCTTGTTTGCAGGTGCGATCGGCTATTATAAATTATGGAAGCTCAACCAAAAGAAATTCAGCGTTATGTCACACCAGACGGCAAAATTCCTTTTACTGAATGGTTAAAATCTCTTCGGGATATAAAAGCTGAAGCCAAGATTCGCGGGAGACTAGACCGAATTAAGCTCGGCAATTTGGGAGACTGTCGCTCAGTTGGATCGGGTGTTTTTGAATTAAAAATTGACTGGGGCCCTGGCTACCGCGTCTACTTTGGACAAATAGAGCAAACGATTATTCTCATCCTCTGCGGTGGAGATAAAAGCACTCAAGATCGAGATATTCGTAAAGCTATTGAATATTGGATAGATTACAGGAGTAGAGACAATGCTTAAAAGTGTAAGTTACCAAGACGACTTGATTGAATTCCTCAAAAAACCTGAAGCGGCTGCTGCTTATATCGAGGTAATTTTGGAAGAAAAAAATGTAGAAACTGAACTATTGTCACTAGCACTTAGCAATATGGTTGAGGCTCGCGGTGGCGTAATTCATCTTTCAGATGTAGCTAAGTTGGACTATGAAAAGTTAACAAATTTGCTCTCAAAAACAGGAGGAGATGAAGTTTATCTGTTGGTGGCGTTGCTGGATGCTTTGGGATTTCAGCTAAAAATCGGGGTTAAGTCTGATAGTTCAACATTCGAGGGTGAGGGCGCAGCCTTAGTCGCAGAGCATCTTCCCACAGTATAACGATTAATTATGACAATCCAGCAATTAGATATGGATGACAGCAACCCGGAACTCTGCGATTTAATCTGCGAAAGAATTGCAGCGACTCCGCAGCAGCGCATTACCTTTGCGGAATATATGGATTTGGCATTGTACCACCCGCAATATGGTTACTACAATGGCGATCGACCAAACATCGGCAAACAAGGCGATTTTATCACCTCACCTCATTGGAGTGCTGATTTTGCCGAGGTTTTGGGCGAGCAATTTGTAGAAATGTGGCAAATTCTCGGCAAACCTCATGCTTTTGCGATCGTAGAAATGGGTGCAGGGCTGGGAACATTTGCCGTACATTTGCTGCAATACCTGGAACAGCAATATCCCGATTTATTTAAATTTTTAGAATACATTATTGTTGAAATTTCGCCAGTTTTGCTTGCACAACAGCAGCAACAATTAGCAAAATTTAAAACAGTCAAGTGGTGCAATTGGGATGAAATAGCTAATAACTCTATCGTCGGCTGCTTTTTTTCTAACGAATTAGTCGATGCTTTTCCAGTGCATCAGTTTATTGTAGAAAAAGGGCAAATTAGGGAGATTTACGTTGCCGCAGCCGAAGAACAAAACAGAGAATATGGGAGCAAGTTTATTGAAGTAGCGGGAGAACTTTCAAGCCCTAAGATTGCCGAATATTTGGATTTAGTCGGAATAGATTTGTCCGCGACTGTCTATGCGGATGGTTATCGCAGCGAAGTCAATTTAGCAGCTTTAGACTGGATTAAAACAGTTGCTGAAAAATTGCAACGCGGTTATCTGTTAACAATTGATTACGGCCATCCGGCGCACCGCTATTACAATCCGAGACGCACAGATGGCACGCTGCAATGTTATTACCGCCACCGCTATCACAGCAATCCTTATATTAATATCGGGCGGCAGGATTTAACTGCCCATGCTGATTTTACGGCGCTGGAAAAACAAGGGGAATTGTGCGGTTTGGAGGTAATCGGTTTTACTCAGCAGGCTTTGTTTTTGATGGTGTTGGGTGTGGGCGATAGAATTGCTTCTCTGTCTGCAAATGATGCAGAAGTATTGGATTTAACAACGTTTTTGCGCCGACGGGAAGCGTTGCACCAATTGATAGATCCGATGGGTTTGGGAGGATTTGGGGTTTTGGTGCAGTGTAAGGGGTTGAAGGAGGAGGAGAAAGGCCAAAAAGTCAAAGGTTTGAGAGTGCCTGATTAGTTACTTGCTTGACTTACGCACATTAATTACGCGCACTGACTCAGTGGCGGAAATTCCCATTCTCCTGAATATAAAGTAGATGGCAGCTTTAAACAATAAGCAGCAGAAATTACCTCAATTAACCACCAATTAAACATATCTCGTTGGGCCGCAGCAAAACCAGAAATGGCATCCCCAGTAATGGCATTGTACAGAATATCTAAGATGGCATTGTAGGCTGTTTTGGTGTTGAGTGTTTGCAGCAAGCCGTAGAAGATATTATAAGCTTCGTCAGTAGCTTGATATTTTCCAATTTTGTTGATATTAGGAAACAAGGTATCTGCCCAAGTTTCTGGGATTTCACAACCATCCTTCAGCCAACAAGATACAATTCCTTGAACGATATCAGCCTTGTGTTCTTCAGGAAAGTAATGTTTAATGGTCGGTTTAGCTGCTAATGCTATTCCATAAGCCATATAGACGTATCGCTGATGAGATATTGGATCATTAGGCATCCCAAAGGCTGTCATCACTTCTGCAAAAGCTTCTTCTACATTGCACTTTCCACCTCGTTCGTATAAATCGTCATATTTTCTGTCCCAAACCGTCTGAAGTGTTTGCTGTAATTGCTCTGGAATAGTTAAGTTGCTGGGCAATTTAAAATCGGTGTAGTGACCTAGAGCAAACTTTATCATTGACTTTCCCTCCTTATAGTACCATTTATAAAAAATCTTGCTACAAAATAAGTGTTGAGTTTGTTTTTTGGACTATTAGAATTTTTGCACTCATTCCCAGACTATCTTGAAATTATCTGCGTTAATCTGCGTTAATCAGCCTTAAATCTGCGGTTGACTGGCTCTATCAAAGATTTATGTAATCTTGTTTATTTTGTCAGGTGCGTCGCCGTGAGATTGTCGATATTTTTTGGAATTTTTTATAGCGACGCACCCTACAATTATACCTCTAATTCTGCGTGTTTTAATCGCTCCTGAATAGACATACCCTGCAATTTTTCACTCATCTTATATAAATCTACTTTTGGATAATCGCCCTTAAATAGCGGAATTAGAGATTCAACAACAGCAGCAATTCCCTCTGGCGGTACTGCATTTCCAATCTGTCGGCGCACTTCCGTAAAAGAACCTTCAAACACAAAATCATCGGGAAAACTTTGTAATCTCGCTCTTTCCCGATTAGTCAATGCACGGGGTTCTGGATAATGATAACCCCAGGTTCCGCCGCCTCCGCCAGCAATGATTGTAGATGATGGTTTATTGGGATGAATTCGCCGATAAACGTGACTGATCATGCCTTTTACATAATAGGGACTGTCTTTGGGAATATCAGAAAAATTCCCTCCGGCTTTAATTCGATTCAAAATTTCAACGGTGCGGGAACGGATTTGATGGTGCTGGTTATTGTTAATAACTCGATCGACATCTTGGAGTGCTTCGCCCGCTGTGCGATAAGGATGTTGGCGATTGGGCCCGTATTCTGCTTGAGGATGCACGAAATCAAATCCTGTATCCATCCGAATGCCAACTAACAAAACTCTTTGCCGAAATTGCGGCACTCCGTAATCGGCAAAGTTGTAGAGTTTAGGTTTAACTAAGTAACCCGGTGCTATACTTTCAAAGTCGGAAATTATTTGTTTGATTGCTTGATAGTTATTGGCGCTTAATAAACCTTTGACATTTTCTGCTACAAAAGCTTTGGGCTTTTTCTTGTTGACAAAATCTAGAAAATATGTGTATAAATTGCCTCTGGTTCCTTCAAGGCCGGGGCGCTTCCAAATTAGGGAGAAATCTTGACAGGGGAACCCTCCTATACATATTTGTGCTTCGGGAACTTGTGCAATGTCTATATTTTCTATGCTGTCGTTGATGATGACATTGGCGATATTTCTGCTGAATGTTTGGCAGGCGTATTGATTGGAGTCGATCGCCCAAACCACATCAAATCCCGCTTTGTGGAATGGCAAGTCCATGCCACCACAACCAGAAAACAATGATATCAGTTGCGGTTTGGTTTTCCAGGCGATCGGCTTGAGACGTTCGAGTGACATATTAGTTCGCACTGGGACAAGGGCTGGCTGGATGCCTGCCACAAAAATGTGATTATACCAAATAGTCGTAAGGTGCGCAGTGCGCACCCTACTAAGAATCTATTTCGTTTCATGTTTCACTCTTCGTCATCTAACTCGATCCCCGCTTGACGCAATTTTTCTGCTAGTCTTTCAGCCCGATCGCGTTCTCGATCGCCCCGTTGTCGTTCTTGCTCAGTCCGCTCCTCCGACCATAACAATAACTCACCTTCGGCATTCCACCACCTCAGCCAATAGCCAGTTCTATGTTCGTGGCTGCCTTCCCAAATACCTAAAAACAAGTTTAATCCAGGTATCCAAAAACGACCATTATCATCGGCTTTTTCCAGTTGATAACGTTCCGATTCTAAAGCATAAACTTCTAAATGAGCGGTAGTTGCTCGAAAAATAACCTATCTCGGTACTTTGATAATTTGCTCGTAAAAAAACCATTTACCGACGCGCTGTGTAAACTCAACAGAGTATTCTTCCCCGTAAGTTTCTGATAGGAATTCCATCACGATTTGCGGGATGGTTCCTTCGGTGTGCGGCGTGTAACTGCGGCGGACTTGCGAGACATTTTTGGGATTTACTGGTTTTACGTACATCCAATCGGGTGCTTTGCAAATAGTCCGCTATTCGTCACTGGTGGAGGATGGGAAACTAATTCCGGCACAAAGGGCAAAATTGGAAACTATTAAGGCATCCTCCACTAATTCAGAAAGTGCTGTTAGCGGCTGGCGTAAAGCTGCGGCTAGTAAGGGTTGGTTTTCGTCTTCCACGGGATCGTCCGGTAGTTGAAAGTCGTCTGGTAGTAAGGGCCAGGTTACTATTAGTTTTACAGGAGGGTTTTTAGTGGCTACTAACATAGTTGATCGGATGTTGTAGGAGTTTATTTTTTTATTATACCTTTTTGTTTTTTGGATTAATGTTAATTGCCGTTTTCTGTAGATGCAGACGGCGGTTGAAACCGCGCCTACAAAAACGAAGTCCGCCTCCGCGGTGTAAAGAAAATAAGGTAATTTCAACTGCCCGGTCTTCTTCAACCTTGGTAATGCGGGTTTTGTTTGTGTAGATGCGGTTTCAACCGCCGTCTCAACCGCCGTCTTCGTTTGTGTAGGCTTTTATCTTCTGTTTTAGCTCATCTGTCATGGCTAGTAGTTCCGATTGGGCGATCGCACTTTGTTCACCACTGGCCAACCACTTCAATTGTACAGTCTCATTTTCAGCTTCCGCATCACCCAAAACCAAACACGCAACCGCACCGCTTCTGTCGGCTCTTTTAAACTGTTTCCCGAAAGCACTTCCGCTCAAATCTATCTCTACACTAAAGCCAACACTCCGCAATTTTTGAGCTAACAATACCGATTGCTGTTCGGCTTTTTCACCCCTAGATACCAAATAGAAATCCAGTTTGGGAGTCGGTAAAGGTTGCATTTTTTGCAGCAGGATAATCAACCTTTCTATACCCATAGCCCAACCGACTGCTGCCGTATCTGGGCCGCCCAATTCTTTGACTAAACCGTCGTAGCGGCCGCCTCCGCAAACTGTTGCTTGCGCTCCCAAATCGTCGGAGACAATTTCAAATGCGGTGTAGGTATAGTAATCTAAACCGCGCACTAATCGGGGATTTAACTGATAGCTAATTCCTAAATTTGTGAGCATTTCCTGCACTCGCTCGAAGTGATCTCGCGATTCGTCACCCAAATATTCCAAAATACTCGGCGCACCAGCGACAATTTCTTGAGTGCGCTGATTTTTGCTGTCCAATATCCGCAGCGGATTGCGAGTCAAACGGTCTTGGGAATCCGCGTCTAATTCTTCTTTGTGCGGTGTAAAATAATCGATCAATGCTTGCCGATAATTTTGTCTGTCTTGCTTGTTTCCGACTGAATTGATATCGAGGCGCAAATTGGTTAAACCGATCGCTTGCAGGATGTCGCAGGCGATCGCAATTACCTCGACATCCGCCCTGGGATTCGCACTTCCCAAGACTTCCACGCCAATTTGATTGAACTGTCGCTGTCTGCCTTCTTGGGCGCGTTCGTAGCGAAACATCGGCCCAGTATACCACAGACGCTGCACGTCTCCGGCCGCGTACAAACTGTTTTGAATAAAAGAGCGTACTACTCCGGCGGTTCCTTCTGGGCGCAAAGTAGTTGATCGATCGCCCTTATCTTTAAAAGTGTACATCTCCTTGCCCACAACATCGGTAGCTTCGCCGATGCCGCGTTCAAATAAAGATGTTTGTTCAAAAATTGGTGTCCGAATTTCTCGATAAGCCGCTTTGTTCAATATTGCTCTAGCTACTGCTTCGATATTTTGCCAATATTGAATTTCTGCGGGCAAAATATCCCGTGTTCCTGGTAAGGTTTTAATTGCACTCATTTTGTTAGTCAGTCTTTATTTCTTAGTCCGCGTAGGCGGACTTCGTTTGTGTAGTAGCGATTTCAATCGCCGAATCATCGAAGGATCAACCAATAACTAATAATTCCCAAGCTCCGTAACGATCGCCATAATAAGCCAAAATGCGATCGACCCGCTGGCGATCGACCAAATCGAACCCTTCAGGATACTGTATCCACAAGCCCCCTACTTGGCTGTCGCTGTAATCAAACCGCTGCGACTGCTGCGGAATTAAAGCGGTTTCCACCCCTTCAACTTGACGCAAATGGACTGCCACTTCGCGATACACCGCCAGCGGCAATCCAGGGCATTGAATTTGATAGCGGAGTTGTTTTTCTTGTGCCGTTTGCATCATTACTTTGCCTGTCCCCAACCAAAATCCCTATTTAAGATACTTCTTTATCGATCGGCCCTGGTAGAGGGCAGCAGTTAATATTGTCCATACATACCTTCCCCCACTGCAACGCCCAGCGCACCAGCGTAACTCGATTGTCAGCCCGCGTCTTGTTCAAGATATTGCTAATGTGGTTGTCAACAGTACGCTTGCTAATCTCTAACTTTTCGGCGATTTTCTCATTAGTCAATCCCGCCGCCACTAATTCTACCACTTGCAATTCTCGATCTGACAGAGTGACAGGGGTTTGAGAAACGCTCCCGCTCATAAATTTTTCCTATGTGTGCATATTTACCTATCTACAATTCTAGAGGATGAGGGATAGAGTATGAAGAGAAAATTAAATTTGCTGTGCTATGGTTCCGGGAGATAGGTTTTTGTGGGATCGTCGCAGTTAAAGCCCAGTGCTGACTCAGCTTACTAGCGCCAGCACTTCATTCCTGTGCGATCGCCAGTCTACCGCTTGTCTAAAACCTCAAATCTAAAATCAATATGACTTATCCTCGCGTTTTGTGTCTGGGTGAAATTTTATTTGATTGTTTAGCAGACAAACCAGGAGCATCTCTAGAAGAGGTAGAATCTTGGACGGCGTATCCCGGCGGCGCTCCTGCAAATGTGGCCTGTGCTGTGGCTAAATTGGGGACTGAGGCGGCATTTATCGGTGCTGTGGGTGGGGATGAGTTGGGGAATTCCCTAGTGCAGGTATTGCAAGAAGTAGGGGTTGATACCGCTGGAGTGCAGCGCCATCCGAGTGCGCCGACGCGACAAGTTTATGTCTTGCGGAATGAAGCGGGCGATCGATCTTTTGCAGGTTTTGGTAAATTGGATACTGCGGATTTTGCCGACACCCGCCTCCAGGCTGCCCAAATACCGGAGGTGCTGTTTGAAAATGCCGAATTTTTAGTGCTCGGCACTTTAGAATTAGCTTATCCTGAAAGTCGAGAGGCTGTAGAAAGAGCGATCGAACTAGCAGAGCGTTACGACGTTAAAATTATAGTTGACATCAATTGGCGTCCGGTATTTTGGCCAAATCCAGACGAAGCAAAAGCGCACATTCTAAAACTCTTAAAAAAAGTTGATTTTGTCAAGTTATCTGACGAAGAAGCCGAATGGTTGTTTGCAACTACCGACGCTGGAGCTATCACCTACCGCCTCGATTCTGTAGAAGGAGTTTTGGTGACTGCCGGCGATAAAGGTTGCGGCTATTGTCTCTCGCAAAATGAAGGAAAAATTCCCGCCTTTACAGTAGATGTTGAGGATACAACAGGTGCAGGCGACGGATTTGTGGCTGGTTTTGTGCGGCAGTTGTGCAAGCAGGGAATTAAGAATTTAGCAGATCCAGAAATAGCCCAAAAAATTGTAACTTATGCAAGCGCGGTGGGTGCGATGACAGTGATGAAACCGGGGGCAATTACAGCTCAACCCACCGCCCCTGAAGTAGAAGCTTTCTTGTATTTGTACAAAAATTATCCCGCCAAACATCAATAGGTTCGATCGTTCGGACTTTAGTCCGCATAAAGAAGGACTAAAGTCCGAACGATCAAACCTGAATATTAACCGTACGTCAGATGATTTTTAATTTGGTGCACAATTTCCTCTAGGGGCTGCGAAGCATCTACGATTATTGCATCTTCTGGTTCTTCAAGAATAGCAAACTGACTTGACAGCAAGTCTACTTTCATGTAGTGATTTTCGCGAGTTTTTAACCGGGCTGCGAATAGCTCAAAATCACCTTTGAGATAAACTATTTTCATCCGCTGCTTGTCTCGGCACAGCATTTCGCGGTAAGATGCTTTTAAGGCAGAACAAGCTAACACGACATTTTTATTTTCCAAAAGCCACTTGTCTATTGTAGCTTGCAAGTGCAACAGCCAAGGAAGGCGATCGGCATCTTCTAAAGGAATGCCCCGACTCATTTTCTCGATATTAGCTGATGGGTGAAAATCGTCGGCATCGCTGAAATCCCAATTTAGAGATTGCGCCAGCAACTTACCAACAGTAGTTTTTCCCGAACCGGAGACTCCGATTACAATTACAATCATCGCGCAGCAGAAGGAAGAAGGAAGAAGGAAGAAGGAAGAAGGAAGAAGGAAGAAGGAAGAAGGAAGAAGGAAGAAGGAAGAAAATTAAGATTTTTAGTAATTAAGGATTTCCCAACCATCTTGGCGGTTTCTATATTTACCAAATACAGGCAATTTCATTTAGTTGTGCGATCGCAAAACCGAAGATTTGGGCAGCGTGCACCCTACATTCATCTCGTAGGGTGCGCGCTGCACACCTGAAATCAGCTACTTTCTAACGCAGGAATTCGCGCGGATCTGTGACGTGTCCCGTTAGCGCCGAAGCCGCCGCCGTGTAAGGCGAAGCGAGATAAACTTGCGCTTCTTTGTTCCCCATCCGGCCGGGGAAGTTGCGGTTAGTTGTAGACACGCAAATTTCCGGTTCGTTCATGCGCCCAAAAGTATCTTTCGGGCCGCCCAAACAAGCGGCGCAAGAAGGCGCTGCGGGTTCGATGCAGCCTGCTGCTAAGAAGATTTCCGACAGCGTTTGACCGTCGTATTTAGTAACAAATAAATCTTCGTAAACTTTCTGAGTTGCCGGTACTAAATATGTCGGAACTTTGACTTGATTTCCTTTCAGAATGCGGGCTGCATTCAAAAAGTCGGAGGTTTTGCCGCCGGTACAGGAACCGATGTAAACTCGATCGATCTTCACATCGCGACAGTTGCGGGCCAATTCGCGGTTGTCGGGGGAGTGCGGTTTGGCGACGACAGGTTCTAATTTGCTGACATCGTAGGTGCGATCGCTATAAAATGTAGCATCAGCATCAGTGTAAAATGCCTCAAAGGGCACATTTGTACGAGGATTAACGTAATCAAACGTGGTTTTGTCCGCAGCAACCGTGCCGTTTTTGCCACCAGCTTCAATCACCATATTGCACAGCGTCATCCGTTCTTCCATCGTCAAACGATCGACTGTATCGCCCGCAAATTCCATTGTTCGGTAGTTAGCACCGGCAACGCTGATATCGCCAATAATTTGCAAAATCAAGTCTTTTGCTAACAAATAATCCGGCAGTTCGCCGTTGAGTATAAAGCGCATAGTTGCCGGCACTTTGATTAACAGTTTGCCGGTTCCCATGATAAAAGCCGCGTCTGTATTGCCGATACCGGTCGCAAATTGTCCGAAAGCGCCGGCATTGCAGGTGTGGGAATCTGTGCCGAAGAGCACTTCACCGGGCCGCGTGTGACCTTCTTGTGCTAGGGCGATGTGGCAAACTCCTTTGTAGTCGGGATTTGCTTTAAAGTCCGATCGATCCGTGATGTCGTAAAAGTATTTTATCCCTTGTTCCTTGGCAAAATCGCGGAGAATATCGACGTTGCGGTTAGCGCGTTCATCGTTGGTGAAAATATAGTGGTCAGGAATTAAGACGATGCTGTCGGGATTCCAGACTTTAGCATTTTCGCCGAATTCGCGTTTGAAAACGCCGATAGTGCCGGGCCCGCAGACATCGTGGGTCATCAACACATCTGTTTCTACCCAAATGTTTTCTCCGGGCTCTACTTTAGTGCGGCCTGATGCTTTGGCTAAGATTTTTTCGGTGAGGGTCATTCCCATAGTTCGATCGCTCTTTTTGGTGAGATGCTACATAACTGTATTGTACGAAACATCGCCTGATACTGACAGGTAATTTATTAAGCAAACATTAAAACAAAAATCGATTTCCATATTTTCTACTAACTATAGCGGTAGTTAGAAAGTTTTTCAAGTCATAATAACTTCGTGCAAAAGCAGCAATACACTGTTTCTGCAAATTTTAACAAATCAGTCATTTATAAATGCAAAAAATCCCAGTGTTCCCCCGGTCGAACAATACAATCCAATCGGCGCGCCCAAGAATATCATGTCCGGTCAATTACCATAACAAAAACAGTTCGGTTCGTAGTGTGGACTTTAGTCCGCTCCGGGATTGCGGACTAAAGTCCACACTACGAACCCATTTGAGATCGGTCAATTGACCGGACACGATATACAGCAGATTCCATGTATGTGTGGTACACTAAATTCAGTATATCAGCATAAAAAATGAAAGCTTATTCGATCGAGTTTCGTGAAAAAATAGTTAAAACCTATGAACAAGGTGATACATCAATCAGGAAAGTAGCCC
>JANYGO010000085.1 GCA_025362325.1 Cyanobacteriota bacterium
CATGGTCAAACTGTCAAAAGAAGAAACCGATCGCTACAGCGAATTCATGAACATTCGCAACGACTTCTTAAAACAGTCTAACATCAAAATATCCAGCCTCGAAGGATGGAAACAGTTTATCATGGCAAGCGCGCGATCGCCATTAGGAAGGCGCGCCATGCTAGCCCACCGCCAAGCCAAAGAAATCGCCCTTTGTACCGAAGGCAAACTGCGAATCTTAGCTCAAATATTAGCAGAACACTCTCCCCAGCGCACCTTAATTTTTACCGGAGACAATGCCACAGTCTACCGAATTTCCCAAGAATTTCTCATCCCCACAATTACCCACCAAACTCCTGTCAAAGAAAGGCACGAAATCCTCGATAGATTTCGCAGCGGCGAATACAAAACCCTCGTCGCCTCCCACGTACTAAACGAAGGAGTGGACGTACCCGACGCCAGAATTGCTATTATACTGTCAGGTACGGGAAGCGAACGTGAATACATTCAGAGATTGGGTCGAGTTCTCCGCAAAAGCAGCGATGTAAATAAGTTAGCAATTCTCTACGAAGTCGTCACCGAAGACACCAGCGAAGAAAGAACATCCCAGCGCCGCCGAGGCGGAATGCAAGTTCACAAACCGCAACCGCAAACACAAATAGAACCACCGCAGCCAGAATATCCAAAATTAGAAACAGTCAAACCAACACCCATTTACGGAGTCAACCGAGAGACAACTAAAAAAGCAGCAGAAACACCAGCAAAATGGGGAGATGATGAAGACATTCCCAGGACAACAAAAAAAGCAGCAGAATCACCCGCAAAATGGGGAGATGATGATGACATTCCCTGGTAGCAAGCCTAAATTATTACTTCTTCCTTCTTCCTTTCGATCAACTGTCAACTGTCAACTATCAACTGTCAACTGTCAAATGTTACCAACAGACTTACTAAGCCACCGCCAAAACGGCGAATCAATCATCCCATTACGCCTCAAGATAGATGCTAAAAACATAGATGCAGCTACGGAGATGATCGACTGCTTCCAAAGTGCGATCGGCAAAACCCAAGGCGAACTCGACGGACGCTTGCAAGAATTAGAAGGCGACAGCCCCGACTACCGGCTGAAACGGGGATTAGCGCACCTCCTCAAAGGCGGTTTCTGCACCTTGGAAGTCGTTAGCCCCCTAGAACCATTGGAGTTGAGACAGCGCGTATTTGCCTTGTCAGCGCGATCGACTCCCAGCACTCAATCAACCCAATTAACCCTCGAAAAAGTAGCAACAGAGCTCAGCCAAGACTTAAACAGAGAAGTTTTTACTCACGAAATCAGTACAGGTTTATACGCCGATTTAAACGAAAACAAAATCCTCACCCAATTCGACGCACCCACACCCGAAAACCTGCTTCACAAATACAACCTTTCCCAAGTCCAAGGCATATTTTACCGAGCAAGTCAAGTCCAATTAACCGCCCACCGCAACGATCCCGGAGAATACAAACTCCTATTTCGCTATCTGAAACTATTTCAATTAATGACCTACATAGAAGGCGATGCAGACCACGGTTTTACCCTCACAATAGACGGGCCTACAAGCTTGTTCAAACCCAGCACCCGCTACGGCTTAGCCCTCGCCAAAATGTTGCCCGCACTGCTGCACGTCACCAAGTGGAGTATGCACTCAACTCTGCAAACCAAAGATGCTTTTAGCGGCACAATAAAAACAGGTAAATTCACCCTAAATTCCGACTGCGGTTTAGTCAGCCACTATCCCCCAGGCAAGCCCTACGATAGTATGCTAGAAGCAGCATTTGCCGAGCGATGGGACAGCCTAAAAACAGAGTGGAAACTCGAACGAGAAGTTGACTTAATTCCTATTCCAGGTAGTGTAATGATTCCCGACTTTCGGTTAGTACATCCCGATGGTAGAGTATTTATATTAGAAATAGTCGGCTATTGGCGGCCGGAGTATTTGCAAAAGAAATTTGCCCAAGTACACAAGTCTGGATGCGATAACTTGATTTTAGCTATTTCCGAACGGCTGAATCTGGAAAAAGCTGGGGTTAATGTAAAAGAAGTTCCGGCCAAAATTGTTTGGTTTAAGGATAAATTGCAGCCCAAATCAGTCCTGGAAATTCTGGAATAGAGCTCTCGGCGGTTGAAACCGCGACTACACAAACAAAGTCCGCCTGCGCGGACTAAGAAAAATCGGCGGTTGAAACCGCGTCTACATAAACAAAGTCCACCTGCGTGGACTAAGAAATAAATCGAATTTGGTATTATACTAAAGTTAGCCGGATCGCCAAATCCTCTCTCACCCTAAAACAGATTGAAAAATGGTAGAAACAAGTATTGTCGAAAAAATCAAAAAGCTGTTAGCCCTCGCCACCTCATCCAACGAAAACGAATCGACTGCTGCGGCTGCAAAAGCTTCCGTTTTACTGGCGCAGTACAATCTGGGCCTCGCCGATTTAGGGCCAAATCATCAAGAAGAGATTGACGAAAACTCAGTTGAAACAACATCGAAATTTGTCAATTGGAAAATGATGCTGCTGTCTGGAATTGCTGAAGCTAACGGTTGCAATGCCATGCGGAACACTTATAGTGGTAGTATGTTTTTGGTGGGAAGCTCTACAAATCTGATTGTTTGCAAGCACCTGTATGAATATTTGAGTTCTGCGATCGAAAAAAGGGCGAAGTACCGCAAAGGAAGCGGGAGGGGACTGGCTTATCTCAATGCTTTTCGAGTGGGCTGCGCGACGAGGTTGAGACAAAGATTGCTGGAACAAAAGCAGGAGATGGAGGAGTCTGGGATTCCGGGATCGGCTGATACGGCGGCTACTCCTGCTATTGTAGTGCGATCGATGTTTGAGAAGAATCAACTGGCGATCGCGGATTATCTAGAGGGCCGAGGGGTTAAAATTAGAACTAGAACAGATTCTCAAGTCAGCAGCGAGGCTGGTTTTAATTCTGGCTATGAAGTGGGCGACAAAATTAGTTTGCAGAAGCAAGTGCAGCCGGAAGAGGATATGAAACAACTCAATGAATGTGTTTGAGTTCTGGATAGTTATTGTAAGGGAAAGCGCTATGTCAGACCAAGAAATCGCTAATATCATAACGATAGAACCGGGTAAGCGAGGTGGTAAACCTTGTATTAGAGGCATGAGAATTACAGTCTATGACGTGCTGGAATATTTCGCGTCTGGTATGACTTATCAAGAAATCCTAGATGATTTTCCTTATCTCACTCAACAGGATATTTTAGCTTGTTTGAGTTTCGCTGCTCAACGGTAATTGGAGCGAGAGTGTTATAGTTAGGTGAATAAGATACATAGGGTAAAAACATGACAGTTTACGATCGAACTATTTCTAAAATTAACCAACTACCGGAGTCGCTTGTTCAAGAAGTAAATGATTTCATAGACTTTTTGCTTCTCAAATACAACAGTGAATTGCCACAGCTTACTGAATCAGACTTTTCTGACTATTTAAAGAATTTAGAAGCCTACGAAGAAAAGTTAGCACGTGGAGAAATTCAATGGTAGCGGCTTCATCTGTAAATACAACATATACGAGAGGAGATGTCCTGTTATGCGATTTGAATCCGGTAGTTGGTACAGAGCAAGCTGGTATAAGACCTGTCGTGATATTACAGATCGATCGTGCTAATGCAGTAAGTCCTCATACTATTATTGCACCGTTTACTACAAAGATTCGTCGCGCTCTTTTACCTTCTCATGTATTTGTTCCATCTGGAGTTGGGGGTTTAAATCAAGATTCAGTAATACTTTGCGAACAGATTCGAGTCATCGACAAATCTAGGGTTATTAGGGTAATCGGTCATTTAGATGCAAATTATATGGATGAGTTGGCAGTAGCCCTACGTGTGATTTTAGGCTTGTGAGCGATCGCTCTTAGTCATTTTGAGGAATATCGCATCATAAATCAATAGTTTTAGCTGCTATTACGTTGATTGGATAAGAGCCAAATGCTGCTGATTGTACTCTATTGCTTTGTCATACTTTCTTAAAGCACGGAAAGCTCTGCCTAGATTAAGTAAAGCCCGCTCTTGTGCATGGCGTTGTCCGATTTCCCGTACAATAGTTAAACTCTGTTGGTGATAGTTGATGGCTTCGGCATATTTTCCTAGACAATAGTAAGCAAATCCTATATCTGAAAGTGCGACTCCCTCACTGTTGCGAGCGCCTATTTCCCTTGAAATGATTAAACTTTTTTCGAGATACTCGATGGCTTGGGAATAATCTTTTAACAAACCGTAAACAAGTCCTATATTTCCCAGAGAAATTCCCTCACCGTTGCGATCGTCGATTTCCCTTGCAATACTTAAACTTTTCTGGAAATAATCAATAGCTTGGGGATAATCTTCCAGCGAATTGTAAGCCTTTCCCAGGTTTCCCAGTGCGTTTCCCTCACCGTTGCGATTACCGATTGACTTTGCAATGGCTAAACTTTGTTCGAGATATTTGATGGCTTGGGTATAATTTCCCAAAGAATTATAAGCATTTCCCAGATTTCCCAACGCGCATCCCTCACCGTTGCGATCGCCGATTTTCCTTGCAATACTTAAACTCTGTTCCTGATACTCAATTGCTTTGATATAATATTCTAGCGAATTATAAGCATTGCCCAGATTTCCCAGTGCCATTCCCTCGGTTTCGCGATCGCCAATTGCCCGTGCAATGCTTAAACTCTGTTGATAATATTCAATTGCTGGGAAACATTTTCCTAGCCCATAGTAAGCATTGCCCAAATTATTGCTAAGATTTGCGAGAAAGATAGCATCCTGATGAAGGCTTAATTTTCCCCAAAGTTGGTTGTACAGCTCAATCAGTTCCGTATAGTAGCCCCAGAGTAATAATTGATCGTGCAATTCCTTATTGGTAGGTGTATCGAGTCGAGTTGATATAATTTTGCTACTTCTTATCCAATCTTCCACCTGACAAAGATGGTGAAATGCTTCCAAGTATCCCCGAACTTTCTCTAAATAGGAAGCATCTGACTTCGGTTTATAATCAGCTAGCCACTGTACAACGGCTCTGTACTGAAGCCGCTGCTCGCGATTTGGAAAATCGGCAGCGAGATTATGAGGATTGACACCTAACTTTTCCAAAACCAACTCACCAGGTGGTATCAGGTTATTTTGCATAGTAAATTTCTCCTATTTTTTCTTTTTTATTAAAGCATTAATCGGTGAGCTATCGCCACACTGCGAATCAAATTATGTTGTCCCACCAGCCGATTATCTTCATCATCGATTCCTCCATCTTCAACTAAATATCGATCGCGCAGAGTTTGCATTGCTGCCTTTTGCTGTTCCTCACTATAACCCTCGTCGTCTAAATTAATCAGCCACCAAGTTTCCTTGACTTCGCATCGATAAATCGAAGCCATACAAAGCAAACAATAAGCATCATAAGCATCATTTTTTAAACGATCGAATGTCTTATCGATCCGTTCCCTAACTTTCCTTCTCAACACTTTTGTGTATGACGCTAACTGCCACCTATCCTCATCTCCTTTAACTATTCCTCGATCGCGAGCTTCGTCAATAGCTTCTTTCACCTCTTCAATATAACGGCTATTCTCTTTCCAGTAAGCACTGACTTTCCTACCATAAGACTCTTTAATCTCTCCCGCGATCGTCCGCAAAGCCAAAGGATGCCCATCATATACTTCCCCCATTACTCGCAGGGGACTGTGCGCTAATTCCAAATCGCCATCTAGTTCAGCTTTTTGAAATAACTCCACTTGTTCGGGTATTTCTAATCCTTTCAAAAGTTGGCAATACCAAAGATTTTTGTAGCGATCGCACTCTGCTTTCTCAAACTTACTCGGCAAATCCTGAGACGTAAGAATAAATCGACTTTGACAATTTGATTCTGCGAAGAAACTGACAAAAAACTTACCCCACCACTCATCAGCAAAATCACCCCACTCATCTTCGTTATTTTTTGTTAATAAATACTCAATAGAATCCATGAGGATTAAATACCGATTTTCGCACAAGTGTTTGACTAACCGTTGCAATAGATGCTCTGGTTTGCGATCGTCCTTTGGGACAGATTCCCCCCACTTCTCCAGCCATTGCAGCGCAACGCTGGCAAAATCTGAAACTTTTTTCTCATCTTCAAAATTCTCCCTGTGTTCCCTCCAATCTCCTCGCAATTCTTCTACGACACGTTCAGCCAAAGCAGTTTTACCGATTCCTGTAAGGCCAACTAGAAGTAAAACGCGACAAGACCCGCGCACCTTCTTGCTCAATTCATCAATTAGTGTCTCCCGACCTACCCAGTCATCCTGTTTATAGACCGAAAACTCCATGTATGAAGCCTGAGTTGGGCTGTTATCAACCATTTCTTCCCAGTTTTCTATGCCGACAGCCTTGAAAAGTGCGACAAAGTTTTCCGGCTTAATTTTTCTCCCTTGCTCTAGGCTCTGCACGGTCGATCGATTAACACCACTTTTAGTAAGCAAAGTATCAGCATCTTGATTCCATCTCTTCTTGTTTCTTGCCTGCTTAAATTTTTCCTGTCCTTCTTTCGATGCTCTGATACCCATGCTTACCCTCTAACTAGCTCCTATTAGCTTCAATTTTGACTGATTTTTGCAGCAGTAGCAGAAGTCAGTCAAAAGTCAGTCAAAAGTCAAGCGGTGAAACCCAGACGCATCAGGCATTCTGAAGATGTGGGCAGCAAAAAATCAACTAACTCACTTGCCCCACATTCAATCACCAACCCTAGATGAGTAGAACAACCATGACCTTGAAAAATCAGGCTTACCCAACACAACTGGAACTACCAGGCGTTTTACCTAAAAAAAATGACTCTCTCAAACAAATGGAAGAAGCAATTCAAAGTATGCTAGGTCTGACATGGAAAACTGTGCTGCTTCACATATCACCACGCAGCACTAAAGAACTGATGCGGCAACACGGACAACTGATTGCTCTCAATGATGGTGAAGCCCGGATTAAAGTTTCCTCAACACCAGTTTTGCTAATGGTCATTCAAAAACTTCCCGATGTTGAATCAGCCTTCAGAAAAGCTTTTGGCGCAACAGTGAAAATCCGTCTCGAAGTGTAACCGATCTCGTTTTCGGTAACTGTAGTGTTATTGAATACTTTGGCTGCGTGCGGTGCGTGACAATCCATAGTCACACCGCCGCGAGTTAAAGTTTTCCCGCTGTCACGCACCCTACGACGGATATCTGGAATTGAATTTAATCAATCAATTCAGCTTCTTCAAAAATCAGTCTAGTCGTCAACTCCAAACCAGGCAGCAACTCATCCAAAATTACTGTATTATCCGTATAAGTTTGACTAGAACCATCGGGAAAAAAGCTTCTAATTAAAATAGCCTCTGGATTAATTACCCAAACCCTTGGAACACCCGCAGCCAAATAATCTTTAGCTTTCTCTTCAAATTCCTTCATACTTTGATCCGGCGATATAATCTCAATTACCAGTTCGGGAATTGCCGGACAAGCTTCATTCCGCCGCCAATTTTTCGGTAAACGTTCATAAGAAATGTAAGTCAAATCGGGAACAGGTGCCCAATCTTTACCCTGACGTTTTAACAAAATTGCCCATTCTGGAAGCACTCGCCCTCTTCCTTTGCACGATGCACGAATCAGGCGACACAAAGCAAACTGTAAAGTCGAATGAAAAAATTTTGGAGACACTTTAGGAACTGCTTCACCATCTACAAACTCATAATATACGTCTCCGTCGGGCAAAGCTAGAAATTCTTCTAAAGTGAGTTTGGTTCCAATTCCTACCATGACTCCCAGCCCTCTCGCTAATTAATTCAAATATCAATTATACAAAATTTCCCAACATTCCTAAAAAAAGACCCGGCGGTTGAAACCGCGGCTATACAAACAAAACCCGCCTCTGCGGGTTGAAGAATAGGCGGTGAAAATTACGTTTACATTATTCTCTTGAGTCCGCAGAGGCGGACATTGTTTGTGTAAACGCGGTTTCAACCGCCGTCTTACTTCACCCAAGCCCGATGACTCATCAAAGCCGAAAACGGCTGCACTCCCCGCAACTGATTCGACAGCGGCAAATGTCCTCTAGGCGCGCTCAAATCCCAAATAAACTCTTGCGGGTAGCGCGTCCAATTATTCCCCTTCTTCCAGCCAATTAGCGGCCACAACTTATCCCAATTCTTGCCCGAACTCAGCCAAATTTCCCGCTGCACCGAAAAGCCAAATTTGCCTTCGGAATGAACTTTCCACAGCGTATTAATTGTTTGCAAATCTGCTACTGGCAAACTTTCAACTTGGGTAAAATACAGCCACTTTCTCGCGGAAGCTGTTTCACCGACTAATTCACAAAGCTTGTCTAAAGTCAAGCGATCGGCTTCTTGAAATTCCTGTATCGCCAATAATTGTTGCAGCGGAGTGTAATCAATGTTAGAGTCCGATCGCAGCGGCACAACTCCCGTCGGAAAATTTGCTTGCAAAAACTCCGTCGCTCTGGCAGAGTCAGCACTGTAAAGAATTTGGTAAGCCTTACCCATTACCGCCGTCGGTGCCTCCGACTTGCGCTCTAATAAAAATTCCATCAATACATCCCAACCGGTATCTGCTATTTGTTGTTGCAGCAGTTGCAGTTGAGTTTTTTCTGAACCAGACCTCAACTGTGAGCGGAGTTCGGCTGTATCGGCGGCCGAGTTTAGAGGAGAAGTAGAAATCGAGTCAGTCATGGGAAACTATCAGCTATCAGCTCTCAGCTATTAGCTGAAGCCCTGGTTTTCCCCCATTGTACAATGGTACTGACTCCGATTCACTTCTCTCTACTCGGATGCCTGGGCGCCACGGCACTGTACGAGCCGATCGCCCGTGCACTCCTCGCCAATCGCAGCGATCGCAAATAGCTTTACCATCTGATTTTTGCGATCGATGCCATGTCAAAGAGTTTCTTGCCGAACCTAATCGTCCACGATCGACACCCATGCAGAGAACGAAGGCG
>JANYGO010000142.1 GCA_025362325.1 Cyanobacteriota bacterium
GGGCGATCGGTTGATTGCCGAAAAATATTGAGCAAATTGCTGAGGCAATTGATGCCGCTAGCATTGGGGATAAATTTACAGTTCTGTCGCTCTACTTTTTTTAGCTGTAGAAAACATACACCTGTCAGGAAAAGAGGCAGAGGGAGAGAATTGCTTAATTACCAATTCCCAATACACGCTGGAGTGTCAATCCCTCCACATCCATCAGTTAAATTCGTTACATCTGTTAAATAATCCGTTGCCGAACTTGCTGCAATATCCGTTAGCTTAACGCGGGGCTATCCGTTGCAGTTCTTTCGCTTGTTCTAAAATTTTCTCGAAGTCTTCTTCGCTCAACCGCTGGATGTAGTTGATTTTGAACTCTTCTAGGAAGTCGCACAGCAGCAGTTGTATTTCTTGCCAGGTTTGCTGCTGTTGCAGTTCTGCTCCTAAAGCTTGCCCGAAATGTTGGACTAGCTGGCTTGAGAGTTTAGTGCCTACGGGGTCTTCGCTGGCGATTTTAAAGGCTTCGTAGGCATCTTGGGGGCCCATGGTGGCTAATTTGGAGAGTTCTGCAACTAATTGCTCTGCTAGCTGTGCGGGCAGGTTTCCCAGTCCGGGTACTTGCTTCCATCCTTGATAAAGAGGGGATTGTTTGAGAAATAATTCTATATTGTAGCGGAGCAAGGCTTCTAGGTCGGGCTGGAGTTGGGGCAGGACTTTGTAGACGGTTATTTGGACTAGGTGGGTGGCGATCGCTTCTATTTCATTGATATTGTTGATGTCTAGATAGCGCTGTTTGTGGGATTGAAATAGTTGACGAGCTAGTTCGCCTGTGGTAATTGATTGTTGCATCTGGTTAATCAGTTGAATTACTACTACTTCGGTCAATTCTTGGGCGAAGTTGGCGACGAAACCCCGGCTGATTTGGGTGCGTATCGGTTGGAGGTCGGGCATTTTGGCTTGGTGGATGCGAATTGTGACGGGTAATACTCGCAACAGGCGCCAGAATGGGAGGAACAGGAAGATGTCGTACCAACGCCAGAGCATGGCTGCTCGCCAAGTGACGCTGCGGTGGCGGCGGCTGATCGAGTAGGTGCGGGCGAGAAATTCGATCGCGAATATGGCAATAAATGGCAGGTCGATTTGCCAAAAGTTGTCGGTGAATTCGCCGTTTTCTCCGATCGCACGGTAGTAGTTAGTGGCGATTAACGGCTTGATTTTGGCGTCAAACCAGTTGATTTCTTGTTGCCAACCTTGTTTGTTTAAATACTCAGGGCTCCAGAATGTTTTGAATGATTGTTTGGCGGATTGTTGCGGATTCGGGGTGCGATCGCGCATCCGGTCTTTTATTTTTTCTAGGGTGCCACTTTTTGATGCTACTCGAAACGGATCTTCGTCGATCATTTTGGCGGTCAGATTGTTTATTTCCTGCAATTTTGCTGCTACTTGGGGAGAGGGCAAGCCTGTTTGTGCTACTTGATTTTTTAATTTTTCTAAGGTTTCTAGATATTTCTGGGTGTCTCGGTGGGGTGTAATTCCTTTAAATTGGTCGTATACTTGGGTGATAACTGGTAGTTGCCGAAAGTAGAAATCTCGCCAGGGGATGTAACTGAGATCGAACAATACTAGGCTGAGATTTCCTAAGGCGACCAGTGCCATAAACCGCTCGAACCATGGAATTTTTGGTGATTCTTTGCGGGAGTTGGAAATTTGAGAGGGCGGTAATTTTGGTGTCACTGGCAGTTCCTAATTAAGTAGACGGATCGCAAGCAATGTAACTGGTAATAGCTGAAAAAAGGAAATAGCTTAAACTGGCTAGTTGTCGCCAGCGCGATCGGATTGCGTTCGAGCAAGCTATTATTTATTTTAACGCGGGTTTGTTGGAGAGTTTTGGATTGTCGATTGGGCCTGGTTGGGTAAAATTTTATAATAGAAAAATATTAAGGTCTATTCCCTACGGGATAGCTTCGCCCCGCGTACTTGAGGGCAGCCGCAGCTCCCGTTAGTCTGATTCTTTCTGGCAATAAAATTATATCTCAGGCGGAATCATAAGTTTATTTTCGGTGTTGTAGAGCTCACTGGTCGGTAATAAATTACTATTTTTGTTGAATCGGCTGGCTATTTGACCGCTAAATTAAATGTATTGCGTCGATCGCAGTTTCAGGCTAGATTTGGACTTCGAGTTTGAGGTCAAAGCCTGAAGAGGGTTATACTTGCTCAGGGGCAGTCTGGCGATAGCGCCCCCGAGCGCTCCTGATAGCTGCCACCTCCGTCAGGTTCGAGATCTCGCCTCCACAAAAACCAACTTGCGATCGGACTCTTGAATAAAATGACACCCTGAGTATAATTTTGTTCGCATTTTTTTAATATATGACATACTGCCTTAATCTCGATTGCCCAAAAGACAAGCGTCAGAACCCACCAGGCACAAAGTATTGTCTTAACTGTGGTTCAAAGCTGCTTCTAAAAGACCTTTATGCAGCAACTGAGCCGCTGCGCGACGGAGGATTTGGCAGGACTTTTAGGGCTGTCAATCATGGAAAATTTGAGGAATTGTGCGTTATCAAACAGTTGTCTCCGCCGCAGGAGTTTCAGCGGAAACCCGCTCACTTTAAAAAGTATGTCCGACTGTTTGAACAAGAGGCAAGGCGGCTTTACGAACTGAAACACCCGCAAATTCCTCAGTTAATTTCTTATTTTGAGGAAGATGGGCGCTTGTATTTGGTGCAAGAGTTTATTGATGGCAATAATTTAAAGGATGAGTTAGAAAAGTACGGTGCTTATAGTGAAATTAAAACTAGGGAACTGCTGTTAGATCTGTTGCCGTTGCTGAATTTTGTTCACGAACGGAATGTGATTCACCGCGATATTAAGCCTGAGAATGTGATCCGCCGCAATCGCGATCGCAAGTTGGTGTTAATAGATTTTGGGGTGTCCAAACAGGTAGTAGCTGAGGCTCCGACCAAAACAGGAACTAAGTTGGGAACTCCCGGCTATGCGGCTCTAGAACAGCGTCACGGTAGGGCTGTTCCGGCTAGCGACCTTTACAGTCTGGGGGTGACTTGCATTCGCTTGCTGACTTCTGTTATGCCTTATTTGGATATCTACGGGGACATTCACGATGACCTTTACGACCCGCTTGAAGGTCGCTGGCTTTGGAGGGAGGCTTTGCCGAAAGGCACAAAGATTAGCCAGGATTTAGGTGGGATTTTGGATAAGTTGATTCAGGAATATGTCAAAGACCGCTACAAGTCGGCTGTGGAAGTTTTGGAGTTTTTAAGACCTGCTGTTGTCATCTCACCAGCGCCAGAAAAGTTGCAGCAGCAGGCAACTGTTCTTAGTCCTTCTATGCCCACTCAACCAGTGAGTCAGGAGCCGCTAGTTTCTGTAAATTTAGAGTCGGAAAAAGGGATTGATTATTCTCATTTGGAAAGGCTGCTGGCTGCTAAAAATTGGCGGGGTGCTGATGAGGAAACTTCTGTGAAAATGCTGGAGGTGATGCAGCAAATTTCGCGGGGTTATTTGAGCGAGGAAGACATTAGGAAGTTTCCCGCTCAGGATTTGCAAACTATTGACCAACTTTGGGTGCGGCACAGTCACCGCAGGTTCGGTTTTTCTGTGCAAAAGGGTTTGTGGGTAAAGTCGGGGGGAAAGGCTGGTGTTTATGATGCTACAGTTTGGGAGAAGTTTGGCGATCGAGTCGGCTGGCGAGTTAACGGTCAGTGGGTATACTATTCTGAACTAAATTTTACTTCTAAGGCAAAGCCTGGACATTTGCCGGGAGGGACTGTTTTTGGGTGGGAAGGTGGGGTTTTGTGCGGTGTTTTGGGTTTGGGTGGGATCTGGTTTCTGCTGTCGCGCCGAGATTTGTAGGAAGAAGGAAGAAGTCCGAGGGAAGAACGGCCGACAGGGAAGAAGAGGCGAATCATGGCAAAGGTGGTAATTATTTAAAGAGTTAACAAATTTTTAATTCATTTTTCAAGAAGCTGTCCCGCATGGGAATTGCATATTTTAATCAATGGGGCAAAAGCATCAAATTCTCTCGCCGCCTTCGTTTCTTCCCTGGACTTACCTACAGGTGCTCGATCTAGGTAGCTACTGAGTACAGTTTGGCGATATGTTCTGTAGAAATTAGGTAGAAAAATAACAGAAAATTAGATCTAATCCCAAACCATTTTTTTTGTGATATGTTTTGAGAGAAGGGGAAGTTTACAAAGCTACAAACCAGTCCTGATCCGTAAAAAAGTATCAGGACGGGCTTTGGCTGCAATTTACCAAGGATATATATCTACTATGTTGCAAGAAAAACGTCTCAAGCCGTGGACTATAGTTCGATCGCTTCCGAATTTAGAAAAGGTGATTGTGGGTCAGTTTCGCAGTTGGTCTGATGCAGACGGTCACTTAAAAATTCTCAAACGGATGGTTCCGACTGACCGCTTGAGTGTTGTGTTCGATCCCGTAGTTCCAGCGTAATTTCGCTGCTAAATCGATCGGCGTGCGATCGCGTGAACTCAGCGGTCGCGACTTTTTTTTAGATGAAAATTTACATTCAAGTTGCGATCGCCCGCGCGGACGATCGCAACT
>JANYGO010000148.1 GCA_025362325.1 Cyanobacteriota bacterium
CGAGTCTGACCGTTACGACTAACTTCTTCTGAGCCACAATTGGGGCAAGAATTAATTTCTACTGTCATATCACCAATGACAAACACTTCTCTCTAATAGTAGCTTAAGTTTACTCCATCCTTTCCTTCATGGCACTACCCACTTTTTTTGTTGCAAAATTTTTAGAAATGGTATAAGTAGGTGGGTACAAATAAACCTCGGATGGGGAGGGCGGGTTTTGTCTTGATATACTGGTTTGTATCAGAGATTTTCGGCTAAACCCGCCCCTACAAGCCCCTATTAGATACTATTTTTTTTATAATAACTTACTTACAAACTCTGGATTAATCTAAGAGCATTCAATTTTAACACTCGCAATTGACACTCATGCAAACTACCGAAAACACAGTCAAAATTGCTCTCGTGCCGGGGGATTTGCGCCGCGTTCACCATATCGCTTTAAATGTGCGCGATATGAATGCTTCCCGCAATTTCTACGGTACAATTCTGGGGTTGCACGAACTCACAGGTGCGGAAATTCCCGCAAGTTTAACCGAAATGGTAGCCGTCGGTAAAGTCGCTAATTTCCTCACGCCAGACGGGACTGTAATTGACTTATTTTGGCAGCCAGATTTGGAACCGCCAAACCCTGATCCGGAGAAGGCTTTTACTCGCGCTAACCACTTGGCTTTTGATATCGATCCGGATTTGTTCGATCGCGCGCTCGAAGTGCTAAAGTCAAATCAAATTGCGATCGACAGCGGCCCCGTCACTCGCGCTACAGGACGCGGCATTTACTTTTACGATCCCGACGGATTTATCATCGAAATCCGCTGCGATGCAGTTTAAACACTCGCGATCGGGCTTTTGGTGCTACATTTAGAGTTGTTTTACTTTCCCTCTTTGCTAAGAGGTTGCTTCGGCCAAGTAAACCGAAAAATTGCTCCCTCACCTTCGGCAGATTCCACGGAAATACTGCCGCCTTGACCTTCGACAATTTTCTTCACCAGCGACAAACCAATGCCAGTATTTTCTACTTTATCGCGAGCTTCCAAGGTCTGAAAAATCACAAAAACTTTATCATGATATTGAGGCGCAATCCCCGGCCCGTCATCCGCTACTGAAAACTCGTAAAAATCATCTAACTCTTTAACCGATATTTTTACGTTACCAGATTCGCTTCGATTGTGCTTGATTGCGTTGCTGATTAAATTAGCAAATACCTGCTGCAACGACAATCTTTCGGTCACAAAAGTTGGCATTCCCGGTTCAACTTTCACCTCAAATCCCGACGGCGGCGCCAACGAATCAAGAATTTCTGCTAATAACTTCTCAACTTTTACCGTTTCTAAAGCTACTTGCATCCGTCCGACGCGGGAATATTGCAGCAGTCCTTCAATCAAAGCTTCCATGCGGTGAACTCTGCCGCGCAGCAGGTTCATTTGGTGCAGAGTATCCTCTGTCATCGAGTCGCTGAGGTCTTCTTCTATCCAACTGCTGAGATTGGCGATCGCCCTGAGCGGCGCTTTCAAATCGTGAGAAACTACATAAGCAAACTGGTCTAATTCTTGATTCCGCTTTCTCACAACATTCATGGTTTGAGCCAGGGAGTTCGCTGTCCAATTCAATTCTTGTGCGCGCAACCTGAGCGATTCCTCAGCTTGTTTGCGTGT
The DNA here is from genome assembly GCA_025362325.1 of Cyanobacteriota bacterium. Classification (GTDB taxonomy): domain Bacteria; phylum Cyanobacteriota; class Cyanobacteriia; order Cyanobacteriales; family Microcoleaceae; genus Microcoleus. Next base: position 1,653 of record JANYGO010000148.1, read on the forward strand.
CCTAATATCTTCTACCACACCCATCAGAAATTGAGTGCCATTTTGTTCTCGCAGTAGCGAAACCGTCAAGTTTACCCAAACCAAATCTCCGTCTTTGCGGACGTAGCGCTTTTCCACACAGTAATTTTCAATCTCTCCTGCTAATAATTGGCGCAAAAGTTGCAGTTCATTTGCCAAATCTTCGGGCCAAGTAATCTCCTGAAATTTTTTCTCGATCAATTCTTGGCGGCTGTAACCCAAAATTTCGCAAAGTTTTTGATTGACTAACAGCAACTTGCCATCTACACTCGCTTGAGCCATGCCGACTGCCGCTTGTTCAAAAGTATCGCGAAACCGCTGTGCGCTTTCGGCTAAAGCAATTTCTGAGCGCTTGCGATCGCTAATATCGTTGCTGATTTCCAAAATAGCCAGCGGTCGATCTTGCTCGTCGCGCTGCAAAGTCCACCGGCTCGCCACCGTTATTTTTGTGCCGTCTTCCTTGGTGCGCACCAGTTCCCCTTGCCAAGAACCCAGCTCGAAAAACACTTTTTGAATTTCCTCAAAAGGCTGCTTCCATTCTGTTTGCAAAAGCTCGTGAATATTTTTTCCGATTGCTTGCGACTTCCGCCACCCGTAGAGCCACTTCGCCCCCAAATTCCAATAAGAAATCGCCCCGTTCAAGTCGAGTACCGCGATCGTATCGTTCGCCAAATCCAGCATTTGCGCTTGCTTGCGCAGAGTTTCCTCAGCTTGTTTCCGTCCTCTGGCATCGCGGCAAATCGCAATAAACAAGTGTTGATTTGCCAGACGCATTTCGCTGAGGGCCAACTCCATCGGAAACTTAGTTCCGTCGCTGCGAACTCCAACTGTTTCTTGCTGGTAAGTCTTCAGCTTAGCATCGGGATTTAACATAAAATATTCGATCGAATAATCCCCCGCGGTGCTGTACGGCTGCGGTTGAGCTATCAGCCGCCGCAGGTTCGAGCCAATTATTCGATCGGCCTTTTCACCAAAAATCCTTTCTGCTGCTGCATTAAAAGACTCAATATTTCCCCCTTCGTCCAAAGTAATAATCCCGTCAGCCGCATTATCTACCACAGCTTGAATACGAGTTTTACTTTCTTGCAAGCCAGCTTCCCGCTTCCGCAATTCCTTCTCTAAACTATCAAATAAATACCAGGAAGCCCCTGCACCTAAACAGCCGAAAACCAAACCAGCAACTTGCACGAAATTAGTTAAATCTATCAACTCTCGTCTTTGCTGATCTAAAGCTTTCTGCTGGGCTTCGCCGACATCAGCAAAGGCATCAATTTTTGCGCGCAGCTTATCCATCTTCAATTTGCCTTGAGCAAACACCTGAATTATTTCCGACGACGGCACGCTTGTTGCCGAACTGTCGAGCTTATTCAAAGTGTTTTGCAAGAAATTTATTTGCTGTTGGGTACTTTTTTTTATTTCTTCAAATCGCTGAGCTTGCAGTTTATTTCCTCGAACCATAACCTGGAGTTTAGCCAGCAGCGGAGGCAAACTCTTCTTTGCTTTTAAGTAGGGTGCTAGAAATTCCCGGCGCTTCGTCAAGCCGTAACCCCGAATGCCAGTTTCCGCATCCACCACCATTGTTAACAAGTGGTTAGTTTCCTGAAGTATTTCCCTATTAGTATCTGCTCGCTGTCTGATCTGTAGGGTAATATCGCGCAGCCCTGCAATTGCGATCAGCGAAGCAAACAGACAAATTGCGGGGATAGCAACGATTACTGTTCCCCGCTGGCGAATCGGTCGGTCTGTCCATACAAATTGGACTAAGCGATCGAGCAAATACTTCACGGATATTGAAGGAGAAAGTTTGGTGTCAGTCTATCACATTTTGGCAATTTATGCTAGGGATAAGTTCGTTTTTTTTGTTGGGCGATAACTGGGGACTAACCGTGGAAACTAGATTAGGCCCCTGCGATCGCTACCTGCTGAGAGTAACAACAGATTTTTTAGTAAGCTTTTTAAAGGGAGGCAAGGAGAAGGAAAGGGTTTTTTTCGGCAGCGAGACTGTACGCGAAGCAGAAAGACTCGTTTCTACTTTACCTTCATTTTCGTTTTCGGCTTTTGCTTTCAAACTAGAGTCTGTTTCGCAAGCGTTCTGAACTGTTGGAACTACAGTCCACCTGCCTGTAGCGGGATCGCGATGACAAGTGAAAGGATTGGTTTTTAGCGGTTGACTGCAAGGTTTAATCATGTAGATGCACTCCTTTGATTCTGAGAACTTGCGCGCACCAAGGAAGGTGGCATTCATTGCTATGAAGGCAGTAGAGGCAGCAGTTTGAAGGCCCAAAGAATTTGGCAAAAGGTACCCCGGCAGTGTTTCTGCGTCATTAGACCTCTGATAATTCCTGATTTCCTGTTAACTTTTGCCGAATACTGGTTAGCGAACATAGCATTACTTTTACCAAATTCCCTTTCTACAAGCAACCCCCCACCCCCCCTTAATTAGGTTGTGGTGCGACTCGTGAATGCAGCGAGGTGCCATTATCCTGCTTGCGGCACAAGTTTGGGATAATATAGGTATTGTAGGCTGGGAAAAAATGCTACTGTGTGATCGGAAACAGAGGTCGATCGCGATCGGTGTCACAATTTAATTGGTAATGGTAATTGGTAATGGGTAATTGGCAATTGGTAATTGGTAATTGGTAATTGTTAAATCTTCCATCCATCCGTTAAATCCGTTACAGAATCCGCGGCCGAACTTCCTTCTAACTAATATCAACTTTTGCCTTTAATTGAACAGTAAAAGTAGAGCCAACACCCAACTGACTCTCGATACTGATATCGCCGCCCATCATCTGACAAAACAAGCGACTAATGGCCAATCCCAAACCGGTGCCGCCGTACTTGCGAGTAGTCGAAGCATCCCCTTGCATAAAAGGTTGAAACAAACCATGCTGCTGTTCTGGCGACATTCCAATCCCCGTATCAGATACTTGCAAACAAACCCAATCGCTGCCGCTTCCTGATTCGCGAGTCGCCGTCAGCAACACCGTTCCACCTTCGGTAAACTTCAAAGCATTCGAGAGCAAATTGAACAGAATTTGCCGGACTTTAGTCAAATCTGCATACATCACTCCCAAATTCACAGAGTAAGAAACTTGCAATTGATTGTGATTTTTTTCGACCAAAGGGTGCAAAGTTGCAACGACTTCTTCTATTAAATTGCCGAGGTCAAATTTTTCTAAGTAAAGCTCCATCCGACCTGCTTCTATCTTAGAAAGGTCGAGAATATCGTTAATTAAAGTTAGCAAGTGTTTGCCGGCGTTATGAATTTTTTGGGTATCGGGAATGATGTCTTTGAGTCCCGATTCCAGTGCTTCTTCTTCTAGCATTTCGCTGTAACCGATAATCGCGTTGAGTGGCGTCCGCAGTTCGTGGCTCATATTGGCTAAAAAAGTGCTTTTAGCTCTGGAAGCTGCTTCAGCTTTGTGTAAGGCTTCTTGCAAGGCGATTTCGGCTCTTTTGCGCTCGGCAATTTCGATGCGGAGCAGTTTATTGGCGGCTGTGAGTTGAGCGGTGCGCTGATCGACGGTCATTTCTAGCTGGGCTTTGGCTTTGGAGAGTGCTTCCTGAGCTCGCTGGCGTTCAAATCCTTCGATCGCCAGCGCGACCAAATTTGCCAAAGAATCGGCGAAGGTGCGTTCCTCCAGAGCCCACTGGCGGGGCGCGCCGATATGTTCCAGAGAGAGAATGCCGACGATCTGGCCGCCGAGCCTAATTGCTACATTTAAGATCGATGAATTTGGCTTGCTCTGATTCAGCAGCACGGCGGAGTGTTCCGCTACCGAAGATAACTGGCACAAATTTGTTTTTAGAGAGTTTTGATTGTTTGGCGCAGGTTCTAAAGCTTTGTCCTCAGCTAAGTTTTCGCCCGGTGCATCGGCTTCGAGCTCTAAAACTGAAAATTTTAAATCGCTTGCGGATATGGACTGGCGGCTTAAATGATTCTCGCGGGTGCGATCGTACAAATCGATACAAACTAATTTGAGGTTGGGAATTTTAAACTTGGAACGATCGACCGACTCGTGGTTTTCTGGGGCGGCCGCCTCTGTATCGACTGGCTGTGTTTGGTTGCGGGCGATGGCTCTGTGGGTAAAATTTAGCTGGGGATCGATCGTCGGGTAGCGAGTGCCAAATCTGAGATGGTTGTAAAGCCAGACGCTGACTTTTTCCACTTCCAAAGTGCGGGATGCCGCCTCGGTAATTTCGCGAATTCCCACATTCAGCGCACCGGTGTTGAGAGTCCTTTGCCGGCCTAGCTGCAACAAAGCCAGACTCTGGCGGCGGAGGCGCTTTTCGCTCTCTTGGAGAGTTTGTTCTGCTTGCTTGCGCTGGGTGAGGTCGTACAAGGCGCACAATGCTGTCGGCTGACTGTTGAACAGCAGCGGCTGAACCGAAATCGTTGCCCAAAAAGGGGTTCCGTCTGACTTTTTGCACTGGAGTTCGTAGTCTTGGAGGTATCCGTCTTGGGCGAGGGCGTCAAGTATATGCGGGCGATCGCCCGGGTTGAAGTAAAAGTCTGGGGTGCAGCAGCCGATCAATTCTTCTAGGGGTATGTTCAACAGAGAAGCCAATTGAGCGTTCGCATACATAATTAAGCCGTCCGATAGGCGAGAAACCAATACCGGAACGGGAGTTGCCGAGGCGATCGCCCGAAACTGCTCTTCGCTTGAACGCACTGCCAACTCAGCTTTCGAGAGCAAGTGAGCTTCCATCGTATCCGAATGTTCGGTGTTAGTCTCCAGCAAAATTTCTAGATCAGCCTTTTCGCGCTTCAAGTTTTCAAGTTCCGCACTCAGCCGCTGAACGTCCAAAAGTAGCTGTTCTCTCGATGGTTCTTCCTGCATAGCAATTGACAATTGGTAATTTTTAGTCAGTTCTGAAGTTTTTTACTGTTTGCTGCTAACTTAACTATGACTTATTCCGCTTAACTTCAGCCCCCCGATCCCGCTTCCCGGACTTAGCCTGGGACTCACCGTTACGGTGTTCGATTTTCTATTCCAATTCTAAGTGCAAGGAAGGCATCAACCGCTGCAAGTTCTTCAGCGATTTTCCCTGCCAGGGTATCTGTTTAGAGCCTTTTACCACGATTTGAATATTCTTTTGCTGGCGTACTTTGATCACAAATTTTGAGACAATATTAATTCCCGAACTATTTAAAAATTCTAGCTTTCGCAAGTCTAGAGTAATCATGTTTGGCGAAGAGTCAGCTACTTCGTTGAGCAGCTCGACGATCGGCGCGTATTCTTCCGTCTGGCTGAGCCGGAACGAGCCGGAGCAGGTGACTGTTTGGGTAGCGCGATCGTACTGGATGGTGTAATCTTTCGTCTGAATCTCCATACTTTTGTCAGTTGCCGGTTGTAAGCGGTAAAGGGGCTTTGGCTGCTGGAGCGAGGATTGAGCGTCAGGGTGGCACGATCGAATGGGATGCCGAAAGCCTGTTGCCGAATGCCTTGGTTTGTGTAACTTGCACTACATATACTGCCAACTGTACCATTGCAGCAGGGCATTTATGAGTTATTTTGGGAGCGATCTGTTGCAAGTTGTGGGGATTAACAACACCAGATGCGGCTGAAGTTCCGAGCGATCAATTCTGTTGTTTTTCTCAGCTTGCTATTGACAAAATCACCAAAATGTGAGAAAAATTTCACATCTTGCACCGCAGTGAGTTGGAGAATATTTAATGGCAATTTCTGAAATAACCGAAAAGCTTTTGGCTGCTAAAAAAGCTAAGGGAATTAGTTTTGCAGAATTGGAAAAACTTTTGGGCCGCGACGAGGTTTGGATTGCTGCGGTGATTTACCGTCAAGCTACCGCATCGGAAGATGAAGCCGAGAAACTTGTCTCGGCTTTGGGACTGTCGGGCGAGACGGCTGCGGTGCTGTGCGAACCTCCGTTAAAAGGTTCTTTGGATGCAGCAGTTCCAGTTGACCCGCTGATTTATCGCTTTTATGAAATTATGCAGGTTTACGGGATGCCGCTCAAAGCAGTGATCCACGAAAAATTTGGTGACGGAATTATGAGCGCGATCGACTTTACTTTGGATGTCGAGAAAGAAGCAGACCCCAAAGGCGATCGAGTGAAAATAATTATGTCGGGAAAATTTTTAGCATACAAAAAATGGTAAGCCGCAGAGGCTTTACCTCCCCTGGAAATTAAAAATTTAAAATTTGGTCGAATGACTGATGACTAATGAGTAATGCCTCAAAAGTGTTAACTTAGAAAAAGAGATCGCGAAGCTTGACTGGCTTGGGTGTCCGATCGGGAAACCTTTCTAGGGCAGAGAATCGGTCGATCGCGCGGCAACTTCCCCAGTCAAAACAAGCAACCGCAACCGCAACCGTAAAGTAAGAGGCAAATATGTCAAAATATGACTCCAATCTCAGATGCTCCTTTTGCGGCAAGTCGCAGGAGTACGTCCGCAAGTTAATAGCTGGGCCCGGCGTCTACATTTGCGATGAATGCGTGGAACTGTGCAATGAAATTTTAGAAGAGGAGTTCTTTGACTCCAGCAAAACAATTGGTCAACAGGTTCCCCAATCAGAGGTGCGAGAGTCTCAGGGACAAGGAACGCGGCGCCAGGGTCGATCGAGCAAATCGAAAATTGTTTTAGCTAAAATCCCCAAACCCACAGAAATTAAACAGCATTTAGACAACCACGTCATCGGCCAGAACTCAGCCAAAAAAGTCCTTTCTGTAGCTGTTTACAACCATTACAAACGCTTAAGCGTAGACCAAGCCAAAGACAGCGGCAAATCTTCCCCTGACAGCGATGTAGAACTGCAAAAATCCAACATCATGCTAGTCGGGCCGACTGGCTGCGGCAAAACTTTGTTAGCCCAAAGTTTGGCGCAAATGCTCGAAGTTCCGTTTGCGGTAGCCGATGCGACGACGCTGACAGAAGCTGGATATGTCGGCGACGATGTAGAAAATATCTTGCTGCGACTGTTGCAAATGTCGGATTTTGATGTCGAATCGGCGCAGCGCGGGATTATTTATATTGATGAAATTGACAAGATTGCTCGCAAAAGTGAAAACACTTCGATCACCAGAGATGTATCGGGAGAAGGAGTGCAGCAAGCGCTGCTAAAAATGTTGGAAGGAACGGTGGTTAACGTGCCCCCGCAAGGCGGCCGCAAACATCCTTACCAAGATTTTATTCAAGTTGACACGAGCAAGATTCTATTTATTTGCGGCGGTGCTTTTGTCGGTTTGGAAAAAATAGTTGAACAGCGCTTGGGCAAAAAATCCTTGGGCTTTATTCAGCCAACAGAAAGCGATAGCAACTCGACTTTGCCCGCGAAAGATAAGCGGGCGGCAGATATTTTGCAGCAAGTACAACCCGATGATTTAGTCAAGTTTGGTTTGATTCCTGAATTTGTCGGGCGCATACCCGTGGTGACGGTGATTTCGCCGCTGGATGAGGCCGCTTTGATGCAGATATTGACTGAGCCCCGGAATGCGCTGGTGAAGCAGTATCAGAAGCTGTTGAAGATGGATAGCGTGGAGTTGGAATTCGAGCCGGATGCGCTGCGGGCGATCGCCCAGGAGGCCTATCGCCGCAAAACAGGCGCGAGAGCTCTCCGCAGCATTTTAGAAGAGTTAATGCTCGATGTCATGTACGAGTTGCCTTCTCGCAAGGATGTAGCTCACTGTATGATTACTCCTGAAATGGTCGAGAAGCGATCGACTGCCGAATTGCTGTGGCATCCCGCTTGGCACAAACAGCACGAAACTGCATAGTTTGTAGTTTGTAGGGTGCGCGGCGCGCACCTTACAAGCAATTATCATCACTAAAGTAGCCATGACAGCTAAAAAATTGCCGTCAGATTTAGCTAAGACTAGAATTTACGGAATGTCTATATCCGGTTTTCTGTTGCGAGTTATAATTTATAGCACCCTTTTCTTTCGCGTAATAGGCGAACCCATTTTTTTTGATTTAAGCCATTTTTTACAAGACATAAGCAATACATATTTAGAACCAGAACAACGTATTGCTGATAGCAATAGATTACAACAAGCTTATTTTGCCGAAAATAACACATTCATTCATTCTATCAAACTCTTTAAAGAAATGTGGGAAAAAATAGATATTTATCATCATCGATTTCCCGATCGTCCTGCATCATTAACAGACAAATGGGAAGCAACAGACAAATATAATTACCGAATATTATCATCAATGGGCCCTGTGCAAACTTTACCAAACAACGGTGAAACAGCAAAATTTGAGAGTGCAATTACGATCGCCGAACCGAATGATATGAACAGGGGGAAATCCTACACAGGCGCAGTATTTGCTTTCAAAGAAAAGGGTAGCAATGTAATAAAAACTATTTCTGCCATTTGCGAGAGCGATCGCGAGAACCCAACTTATTCAGTAATTTGGAGTCAGCCAACTTTTGACGGCAGAGAAATTCACTGCCAGCCCGGAACAACAATGTTAATATTAAGGTAAGACCTTGAAACCCTTTTGCGCTACTCTTTGACCGTCTAAGTAAAATAGAAACTTCCAATTTCCCGGCTTGTCATCTTTTTGAAAATTGTACCAGCACCAAGTATTTAATCTATCGCCCGTCGTTTTTAGATAAGATTGACTCTGGGCCGCAAATTCTCCTTGAGAGTTGACAACTTTACAATAACTTCTATATTCTCCCTCTATCAAGTTAGTAGCAATGACAGCAAAATAGACTTTCTTGTGTTGTTTCAAAGACCAAACATCTCTAGTGTTTGTCGATTCTAGCTCGTCATTTAACCTCACTTGAGTCTGAGGATTTAACTTTTCTGTGTTGATTATTCGTTTGAGATCGACTGCTGTTTGAGGTTCGGGAGATTGCCAGAATAACCGAATAAAAATAGCAGCAATTGCTGTTAATAATCCGACTGATATCAGTGCCTGTTTTGAGTTGTTGCGCCGCTGAACTATCTCTAAGGGAATCAAAGCATTTAGGGCTGCATCCGCTGAAGGATAGCGGTGTTTGAAATTTGGTTGCACCATTTTTTGCAGCCACTCAAGAAAATCTGGAGTTAGCTGTGGCAAACGGCTTTGAAAATTAATGCGCCCCGTATCGTCCATCAAGCTGCCAACTTCCGTAGAATTTATCTCGATTAGCAAGCAAATTAGCGTTGCACCTAGACTATATAAATCAGAGGCAATTGTTAGCTGGCGGTTGAACATTTGTTCTGGTGGCATAAAGCCTAAAGTTCCTTTGACAACGCTGCTAGCCGCAACTTCTCCGCCTCCGATTCTCGCAAATCCAAAATCAACAACGTTGACATTCATCCTGTCATTTACTAAGATATTTTCTGGTTTTAAATCTCTGTGAATGACGGGCGGAATATGGTTTTGCAGGTATTTGAGTATTTCTAAAACAGAAATAGCAATTTGTTTGATTTGTTCGGGTGTCCAGTGACCTGAATTTGAATTTGCCAAGGAAGGGGCATTTTTGTATTCTTGTACCATGCAGAAACCAGATGCGGTTTGGAATGAATCTAAATAGCGGGGAATGCTGGCATGGTCGAGTTCTCGCAAAATCTGAATTTCTTTTTCGTAAGCTTGATATTCTGACCAATTAGCACCAGTGCGGGCAAATTGAAATTGTTTGATAACAACGGAACGATTGGTATTAATTTCTGTAGCGAGGTAGGTAACACGGCCACCTGCGCGATTGTGTCCGAGTTCGCGAGTTATTTGATAGCCGTAGTTGGAAAAATCTGGGTATGTGTTCATTAGATAATTCGCTTCTAAAAAATTACGGTTTGTAGTGAGGATTTCAGTCCTTATAAGTATTGAAGAATAAGAAAGGTTGGCTACGGTTTAATCAAATTTTGCTCGGATTTGCGATATTCGGCAATGATTATGTTTCTTTTAAAAACAATTAGGTTAAGTAATGGAATAGCGGTGATGACGAGAGAGGCGATCGCACTTCCTACTAAAACTAAAACTTTCAGAGGTTCGATCGATTCTATCTCATTTGCCAATTTTAAGTACATTTGAAATCCGCCTCCTAAATTGATGCAAAAAACAGCAGTGAGAAGTACAATTGCCACAGCATCTTTGTTAAAAAAACCTTTTTTCAGTAAATCTAAAATTATAGCTTTACTTAAACTATCAACTACCAGCCAACAAGTAGAACCTGCTAAAATAAGAGTTATAAATACCATATTAATTTGAAAAAATAACTCCCACATATATCCCATTTTTAGAGAAATGAAAGAAGAGGCAATCAAAAGTCCACAAGCTGAAAATGCCGCTATTCTAAAACCTCTACTATTCGCCACACTGCCCAACGAAGCACCAACTAAAGCTGATCCCACAAAACCTATTGTCTGAGCGATTGGTAAACTCGTCAAACTATTCAAAAACGTCAAACCCACAATTGATTGAAAACCAATTGTTCCAATCAAAACTACTGTCACTCCCAGAACTGCTCCAAAGATAGAGCCAAACCAATTGATCTTAGTTCCATTCATTGCTCCATTGAGCGTCTTTTCTGCTGCCACAAATCCAATGACAGGGATAGTAGCTATAATCAAATAAGTTACTGTACCTATTCCATAGCTAGATATAATAATTTTAGTAGGTAGCAACCACCCGAGTAAGATAAACAAAAACATAAAAATCAGTCTATCCATAGATAAATATGCTACTTGTTTATTTTTTAGAATACTAGCAGTTTTAATTTCAATAGCAATTTTATGGGTGTCTGGTTCAGAATTAGCGTGGAGAATAATCTGCCGATGATAAGTTTTATTTGCCCGCAATTTGCTGGGATCTACCGAAATTTGACACTTAAATTCATTGCTTTCAAATTTATAGGTTTCAAAGAATATCCAAGAGTGGTCGTAAGGAGTATGCGGCGGGTCACTTGGATGCGGTGCGACTTCCCATCTCCCTGCTAACATAGTATCGGGAATGGGGTTGCTTACGGTAACGGTTTGTGTTACTTTTTCCTGAAATCCTGTGCAGGTAAAATGAAGCCGATCGCGCTCAAGCCTCACTTTCGGCAAACGGCTGGCATCAAGAGACCTCAAAACCGCCAAAGCATCAGCAGCAGATTTGTACCTATCTTGAATTCTCGGCGCTACCATTGTTTCCAGCCAGTTCATCCAACCCTGCTGCAAGGGTGGCACTAAATGCCGGAAATGAATGCTATAATTGTCATCTATTAAGTTGCCCACATCCACAGATTTTGTACCAGTCAACAAGCAAATCAGCGTCGCACCCAAGCCGTAAAGGTCGGATGCTTGTGTTAATTCCCGGTTAAACATTTGCTCTGGTGGCATGAATCCCATTGTGCCTTTGACTACGCTGCTGGCGGCGATGTTTCCGCCTCCTAAGCGGGCAAAACCGAAGTCTACTAAGTACACATTTAACTCGTCGTCGATTAATAAGTTCTCTGGTTTGATGTCGCGGTGAATTACGGGCGGTTTTTGGGATTGCAGGTAAGCTAAAATCTCTAGAGTGGCGATCGCAATTTGTTTAATATCCGGCGGCGAAAAAGTGCGGGCGATCGCACATTCGGCATTTTTGTATTCCTGCACCATGCAGAAACCGCTGTCAGTCCCGAAAGCATCGAGATAGCGGGGAATGCCCGGGTGTGAGAGCTTTTTGAGCACTTTGATTTCCTGTTCGTAAGCATCGTATTCCGCCCAGCTAGCACCTAATTGGGCGAATTGAAATTGCTTGATGACAACGGAGTTTGTTGTGTTAATTTTTGTGGCGAGATAGGTGACGCGGCCGCCCAAACTGTTGTATCCGAGTTCGCGGGTTACTTGATAGCCGTGGGTGGAAAAGTCGGGAAAAGTGCTCATAAGTTTTGTAGTAAGGACTTCAGTCCTTTAGCCGTTATTTAAGAAGGACTCTTCGTCCTCACTACGAACGGGGTTAATTTATCTGGGTAGATATTAAAAAGCGCTTTTACCAAGATAACTTTTTTGGGAAAGGGCGGCAAGTGTGGTAGGATTTGATTTCGCGATCGGTTCTAGCGGGGAGCAGCCGCTAGAGGAAACGGGGAAAGTTCGGTGCAAGTCCGGCGCTGTCCCGCAACTGTAAGGAGGTTTGTAGTAAGGACTTTAGTCCTTAGCCTCTCAAGTCAGAATGCCCGCCGAGATATAACTCACTTTTGAACGCATCTGCGAGGTACGGATGATGGATGGAATTAACGTGACTGTACGCAAAAAGCACAGTCTATTTGTTTGCACTGCTTGCGCGAGTGTTTGGAAAGACGGCAAGCGAGAAGGCAAAAGCGGCGGTCAACAATTCATGGAAGATTTGTCGCAACTTGCTAAAGATTGGAAATTTTCTGATGAATTTGAGATTCAAGAAGTTGAGTGCATGAGTGCTTGCAGTCACTCTTGTGCTGTATCTTTTGCTGCTGCTGGAAAGTACACTTATCTGTTTGGTGACTTGCCTGTAAATGAATTGGAAAGTGTCGAGGCTGTGCTTGAATGCGCGGGTCAATACTATGCTAAACCAGATGGTTTGTTGCCCTGGTCTGAACGTCCTCAAGCTCTAAAAAAAGGTGTTTTAGCGAAGATTCCGCCGCTTCCTAATTAGAGATAAGAGTCGGCGTAAGAGTCGGCGGTTAGAAACCGCGACTACACAAACGAAGTCCGCCTACGCGGACTGAAGAGTTTCCAGGCTGTGCCTGGAAACTAGAGATTCCCTCACCAAATAAGCACAAGATTATCAATGCACAAAATTCCTGTTACAGTCATTACTGGTTTTCTTGGTAGTGGCAAAACTACTCTAATTCGCCACTTATTGCAGAACAATCAAGGTCGCCGCATTGCTGTTTTAGTTAACGAATTCGGCGAAATTGGTATCGATGGAGAACTGCTGCGCGATTGCCAAGTTTGCGATGATGGAGAAGAAGTCACGAGCAATATTGTAGAATTAACAAATGGTTGTCTTTGCTGCACTGTTCAAGAGGAATTCTTGCCGACTATGCAGGAATTGTTGAAGCGCAAAGACCAAATTGATTGTATCTTGATTGAGACTTCTGGCCTGGCACTTCCTAAGCCTTTGATTCAAGCTTTTCGCTGGCCGGAAATTCGCACGGGCGCTACAGTAGACGGTGTGGTTGCTGTTGTTGATTGCGAAGCTATTGCTAGCGGTACTTTTGTCGGTGATATCGATGCTTTGATGGCGCAGCGACAGGCTGATTCTAGTTTGGATCACGAAACTCCGATCGAGGAATTGTTTGAAGACCAGTTGGCCTGTGCTGATATGGTACTGTTGACGAAGGTCGATCGCGTAAATGCAGAAACTCAACAGAAAGTTCAAACCTGGTTGCAGCAAGAGTTACGTCCGAGTGTGAAAATTGTGCCGTGCAAAGGTGGCGAAATTAACCCCGATGTGCTGTTGGGATTTAATGCTGCGGTTGAGGATGATTTGGAGTCTCGCCCGAGTCACCACGACACGGAAGAGGAACATGAGCACGATGATGATATTAACTCGACTTTCTTTATTGCCGATCGCGAATTTGAACCTGAAGCCTTGGTGAAAAAGCTACAATCCTTGATGCAGCAAGAGGAAATCTATCGGATTAAGGGGTTTGTGGCGGTTCCCAAGAAATCGATGCGGATGGTGTTGCAAGGTGTGGGCGATCGTATAGAATATTTTTACGATCGCCCTTGGCAACCTTCGGAACTCCGTCAAACCAAGCTGGTGATTATTGGTAGAGAGTTAGAGCGCGATCGAATAGCAGCTATAATTAGCAACTAATTGTCATTAGTGCGCTGAGACCTCAGAAACCCGGTTTCTTCCTAGATTTCTCGTGACTCATCCCAAAACTCGTAGAAACCGGGTTTCTAGCCACCATACGAGAGCGCTGAGACCTCAGAAACCCGGTTTCTTCCTAGATTTCTCGTGACTCGTCCTAAAACTGCTAGAAACCGGGTTTCTAGCCCCCATCCGCGAATCCTACAGGCTCTCGCGAACAATTTATTAACATTATTTAATATTGTTGCTACTGTCAGCCTGTCTGGTGTAAGATAGCGATAATGGTTATCATTGTACAACAAACGAGGTCAAGTATGGTGACTGCTGGCGCGATCGAATCAGTTCCTGTTACCGTTCTCACAGGCTATCTGGGTGCAGGCAAAACTACGCTACTGAATCACATTTTAACACAGGAACACGGCAAAAAAGTTGCAGTGATCGTCAACGAATTCGGCGAAGTAGGCATCGACAACCAACTAATTATCGATGCCGACGAAGAAATTTTCGAGATGAACAACGGCTGCATTTGCTGTACAGTCCGAGGCGACTTGATTCGGATTATCAACAACTTAATGAAGCGGCGCGACAAATTCGACCACATAGTCATCGAAACTACAGGTTTAGCCGACCCCGCACCCGTAATTCAAACATTCTTTGTAGACGAAGATATGCGGGACAAATTGCTGCTGGATGCAGTTGTCACCGTAGTTGATGCCAAGCACATCTCCCAACACTGGGATGCAGATGAAGCTCAAGAACAAATTGCCTTCGCAGATGTAGTTTTGCTCAACAAAACAGATTTAGTAACTCCCCAACAATTGGCAGAATTAGAAAAGCGAATTCGCGCCATGAATGCAATGGCAAAAATCTACTGCACCCGCAACGCTGAATTAGCAATGGATGCTTTGTTGGGCGTCAAAGCATTTGATTTGAACCGGGCATTAGAAATCGAACCAGACTTTTTGGGCGAACACGAACACGAACATGACGAAACTGTCACCTCAGTGGCAATAGTAGAATCCGGTGTTGTTGACGGCAACAAATTTAGCGATTGGATTGGCGAATTATTGCGAACTCAAGGCACAGATATCTTTCGGACAAAAGGCATTTTGAATATGGCCGGAGAAGACAAGCGATTTGTTTTCCAAGGAGTGCATATGCTGTTCGATGGCAGACCGGATAGAGCTTGGAAAGCTACCGAAACTCCGAAAAACGAACTCGTATTCATCGGCCGCAACTTAAACGAAACTCAATTGAAAGAGGATTTCCGTCGGTGTCTAGTTTAAAAGGAACGGGCAAAAATAAGAGCGGCAGCAGCGAACTAACCCTGCAATTTCACGCCAAAGAAATGCTGTCTGACTACGTAACTGCTGTTATTTGGTCGCCCGACGGCAAAATTTTAGCCGTTAGTTCTGCCGCAGGCGAAGTGATGTTGGGGAAAGTAGGGACAATTAATCAATTGTCCTTGCAACCGCTACAAACTGCCACCGGGAAATCGGCAGATTGTTTGTCTTTTTCCTCCGACAGTCAATTCTTAGCTGCGGGTGGACAAGACGGAAAAGTGCAAATTTGGCGCGTTAATTCTGGGGAATTAATTGCTAGTTTGGACAATCACCGCGTCTGGGTTGATAAGTTAGCTTGGAGTCCCCACTGCAATCAGTTAGCTTTTAGCATGGGCCGCTGCGTTCAAGTCTGGAATGCTGATGATAATGTTGTGGAAGTCACGCTAAATTTTGACTCATCATCTATCCTAGATTTAGCATGGCATCCGATTGTTCAATACCTGGCAGTTAGCGGCTATCAAGGTGTTAAAGTTTGGAGTGGTGAAGACTGGGACGAAGACCCGGAAATTTTATCGGTACCGTCGGTAACGGGTGCAATTGCTTGGTCGCCACAAGGGGAATATTTAGCTTGCGGTAATATGGACAATACTCTAATTGTTAGTGAATGGGGCAACTTGGAACCGTGGGTAATGCAGGGTTTTCCGGGGAAGGTTCGGGAGTTGGCTTGGTCGAATCAAACTAATTCTTTGGGTGCACCTTTGTTGGCTGCTTCGAGTTCTCAAGGCGTTTCTGTTTGGGAAAGAGATGCTGATGAAAGTGTCGGTTGGGAAGGTTGGGCTTTAGAAGTGCATGAAAATGTCGTAAGTGCGATCGCATTTCAACCTAACACATTTTTATTAGCTTCCGCCGCCGCCGACGGTCAAGTTTGTTTGTGGTACGAAGCGGCACAATTGCTGCAAATTCTCGAAGGTGCAGAGGGCGGTTTTTCCAGTCTCGCATGGCATCCGGAGGGTCAGTTTCTGGCGGCCGGCGGGAATGGTGGCGAATTAGTGGTTTGGTCTAAATCTATGCGTGGCAAGGGATTTGGGCGGAGTTGAGTTCGGATGACGACCGATCGCACCAGTCTTGCAAAACCTAAACAATTGAAAACTTGCTCTTTACAAAATCCTAGATTACTATAACATTTTAGTGGCTGCATTATCCTTAAGGGCGATCGACAATTATGACCGAACAGCAATTTCTCGCACAACTCAACACCATTCTCGACCAAAACCACCTGCTGAAACACCCATTCTACCAAATGTGGAACGAAGGCAAACTCGACCTCGCAATGCTGCAAGAGTACGCACAAGAATACTACCTGCAAGTTCACAACTTCCCCACCTACGTCAGCGCTACCCACGCCGCCTGTGACGACATCAAAATTCGTCAAATGCTCCTCGAAAACCTGATAGAAGAAGAGAGAGGCGCTGCAAATCACCCCGAACTATGGCTGCGCTTTGCCGAAGGTTTGGGTTTAGACAGAAACGCAGTTCTCGAACGCGAACACTTAGAAAAAACCAGCGAATCCGTCCGCATTCTCAAAGACTTAGCCCGCAGCGAATCTCCCGCCAAAGGTTTAGCCGCCCTTTACGCTTACGAAGCGCAAATCCCCGAAGTTTCTACAACCAAAATCGCTGGTTTGCAGGAATTTTACGGCATCGATTCCGCAGCAGCTTTGTCTTTCTTTAAAGTTCACGAAACAGCCGACGAGTTCCACTCGCAAGCCACCCGCGAAGCGCTGTTACAGCTTTGTCAAACTGAAGAAGCACAACAGGAAGCGCTGTTAGCTGCTGAAAAAGCAACTTCTGCTCTTAATTTACTGCTTGATGGGGTTTATGAAACCTATTGTCAAGCTAAGTAAGCTTCAGTTGACAGCTTCTTTCTGGTAAAAAACGCATATTGGCAGGGCGGGTTTAGCTAGTGATTGCGATACTCGCAAACACTCTCGGTACAAAACCCGCCCGCTGCCCCTTTTGTTTTCAGAATAGCCGCTTCTATTTCTGTTGAGGGAATTGCTATTTCTATTGCTTTGAATATCTCGCTACTTTTTTTTGAGCTTGGGAGATTCTAATAATAATTTTTTGAAATACACTGTACTTGATTTCCTTTTTGGTACATGATACCTAGTTTACCAGTTTGTCAGCCTTAAGTAAACCGTATTGCGCCCCACCCAACTAACAGGCTGCATCAATTTGGATTTTTAGCGAATAATGCAGCTTGAGATTTTTTGTTGGGTGGGGGCGGGTTTATTTAAATTGTTGGTTGGTGTTAGATATTGTTGGTGAACGGGCCCCTACGACATCTAACGATCGCAAAAATCGACTTCTTCACAAACTAATTCAGCGATTTTCTGCGCCGCCCCGGATTCGCCGCGCACACTCCGCAGCCGATCGCCCATTTGTGCTAATTTATCAGGATTACTCAAATAGTCGATCGCCAAATGGGCCACAACATCCGGTTCCAGCTTACCAATCAACTCCGGCACAATCTCCTCGCCCGCCCAGATATTCGGCCAAGCATAAAGCTTTCCCTTCCCCAACTGCAAGATTGCCCAATTAATCGCCGTCGCAAAAACAGAACCAACTAACGGCAAATTTGCCAACAATCCCGGCAAACCATCCCAAGCTTTCATCGCATCCAATTGCTGCGTCGGAATCAACACAATCATCGGTACAGCTAACGAACCCAATTCCGCAGTATTCGCCCCCACAGTAGTCAAACACAAACTGCATTCTGATAGCAAATCATAGGCAGGAGTCTCAGTCCAAAGTTCTATTTGCAACCCATTTTTTGTCTGCAAAAATGGCGATTCTGTTAAATGTAGTTCCGCGCTAGCGTTTGCAAATAAATGTAGGCAGGGATTTTGTTCGCGATCGGCAAAACGTGCTATAGTTTGCACATCTATGGTAGGCGCAACCGGAATTACAAAGCGAGTTTGAGGGCGGATGCGATGGATCGATTGGGCGATCGCCAAACACAACGGTACACCTAAAGCTAATTTAGCCGCCTTAGAACCCGGTAACAATCCAATTAATTCTATTTCCCGTAGGGGCGGTGCGCCGTCTTTTGCCTCCGATTTGCGATCGCCTACTTCAGCAATCAAATCTCCCACAACCGTAAATTTATCAGCATATTTTTTCGGAACTTTAGCAAAAACTTCCGGTTTCATCGCCGCAAACTTATCAATCCAGCGATACCACCGCGCGTCCCATTCCGCATAAGTAACCGTGCGATATTTTAGCCTTTTACCAATAACAACCGTAAAAAATTGGTCGCCGCCTAAAAACAAAACAACTCCCGTTTCATACCAATCCCAATTTTCCGCAGTTTTGCCCGAGAATAAGAATCGCATAAAATGCTCCGGTGCTTGCACTCTGTCCACTTCTGGGTAGGAAGATGCGATTTGTGCTTCTTTCCCCGTGGCGTGCGGACAGGGGGACAGCACTACCGAGATTCGGGCTTCTGTGCCGCTGTTTCCCAATTGCTGGCGCAATGCTTGCACAGCGGGACGCACCCAAGTTGCTAATTCTCCGGGCCCGTTGGAGAGGATTAAAATATCGACTGCCATAGCATTTAATATTTGAAAGGATACAACGGAGAATTTATGACCGATTTAATTGATGCCGTCAAGATGAGTGATGTGGCGGCTGTGGAAAGTGCGATCGAACAACGTGCAGATATCAATGCCAAAGATGACGAAGGCGCGACGGCTTTGACGGCTGCGGCTGAGGCTGGCAATGCTGATATTGTCAAAAAATTGCTCGCAGCAGGTGCGGATGCTAACAGTCAGGATAATGACGGTTGGACACCGTTAATGAGTGCCGCTGCTGCCGGACATACCGAGATTGTACAGCTTTTGCTGGAGGCGGGGGCGGATGTGAATGCTAAAACTACTTTTGGTTTGACGGCTTTGATGAGTGCGGCGGGTAGCGGGCGCACTGATGTTGTGCAGGTTTTGCTCGATCGAGGTTCCGATCTCAAAGCGAAGGATAATAACACCTGGACTGCATTAATCTGGGCATCTTCGGAAAATCACCAAGATGTGGTTGAGGTTTTGAAGCTGGCGCGCGATCGATCTTAATTATTCACAGGAATTACTCATTAAGGCGAGAGAAACCGGGTTTTTTATCTAATCTGTGGACTATAACGAAGGATTTTCGTAAAAAAACCCGGTTTCTGATTACCCCATGCGTCCAGAACTACATTCATAAATTGGGTTGATTCAAGAAACCGGGTTTCTGATTAAACCCGATTTCTGAAAGTCTGTGCGTAAGTCCTGTTAAAATTTCATCAACCCGGTTTCTAGCCAAGCAAGAAAGGAAAATTATAAATGTCAGCAAGTTGAGGAAAAGTTAGTTGTTTCAAATTTAATCCAGCACCTCCCTCAAGAATTGCAATTCTATCTCCTCCTTTTGATATGACTAAATCTCCACCCACTGGAGATATTTGATAGTTACTTAGTTTGCCTGATAGCTGGAGTGCATCTCCCTGACTGGGATTGAAGCCGCGAATCCGAGCCTCACCCGGGCCTAAGTACAATTCTTGAGTGCTAGGTTGACCGCCCGGTGGTGGCGAAGTATTGTCATAAGCCAAAATAAAAGTATCAGCACCTTCGCTACCAATCAACGTATCAAATTCGTTGCTACCGTCGCTGAAATAACGCTCATCAAAATCAACTCCAATAATTGTTGTTTTTCCCTTGCCAAAACCAGTCACAATATCATTCCCAGAAGTTCCCACAAAAGTTGCAGATCGATTGGTTTCAAATTGGCCAACTTTTGTATACTGATCCAGACCTGAAGCAAAACTTCCTGCTTTAACAGCCGCAGCCACATCGGGATTGCTTGCTAAATATCCAGCTTCCCAAAAGTTATCCAATACAGAAGGTTTATCAAAAATCAAGAAATCGGGCCCCCGATTTGCTAGAAACGGCATATTCGCAACGCCCTCGACTACAGCGAAGATTCTGCCAGCTCGAGTTCCGTCACTCACCACAAACCCTCCAAACGTGTTAATAAACCCATAAGAGTAGTTGCCTCGCGTTCCCGCTAGGCGAATCTTATCGGCTTGCGGGTTAAAGTTTTTAATAGTAGCGTATTTGCTCTGGCCAACCCCACCGTAGAAGCTCTCTCCACCACTCAACACGAAAGTATCACTACCCTGACTGCCAATTAGGGTGTCACGATCGGATGATCCACTTGTTTCATAAACTCGATCGCCCGCTGCATTCAAAGATACTTGAACGCCAGTAATTTCAACTTTTCCCACACCAAATCCATTTACAATGTCACTGCTTTTAGTCCCGACAAATGTAGCGGATCGCGTCGGCTCAAATTGTCCAAATTTTCGGTAGTGTTCTCCGCCTGTTTTGAAAACTCCCGCCTTGACTGCTGCTGCTACATCGGGATTTTTTAGCAAGTATTCTGGTTCAAAAAAGGTACTCGCATAGAGACCTTCTTTGGCTCCGAATTGGACAAAGTGTTGAAATCCTGATTTAAAAGTTCCGTTCTGTACAAACGGCACAAGTACCGGGTATCGTTTTAAATAAAACGCTTCGTCATAGTCAGACGATACGTTAGTGCGACCTTCTTCGTAACCAAATTGGATAAAGTGGTCTAAACCAGAAGCAAAAGGGGCGTTTTGATTGTTTGGGGTGCGGACAAGGGCAGCAATATCGGGATTTTGAGCTAGATAGGTTTCTTCATCAAAGTACCGCGATACTTTGGTTAGGCCGGCGGCTTCACCGAATTTTTGAAAGTGTTCTAGTCCCGATTTGATGATTCCTGCATCAATGGCCGGTTTCAGCCACGGATATTGGGACAGGTAGTATTGTTCGTCAAAGATGTCATAGTTTGCCATTGTTGACCCAACTCATGAAATTTAAGCGATTTTATTATAAAATATTCCTCCTGTGTGCCGTCAAGTAAATCTTTGTTAGATCGATTTTTAACCAATTTATTAGCCTATCATACTCCTGCGTGCCGTCAAGTGATTTTTGTTACATCGCTTTCAATGGTTTTGATTGCAGCAGAAAAAAGGGCGATCGCCCTTTTTGAATAAGACGATCGCCCACCAAAACTCAAAAGTCATCAATCATCAGTATTAGCGAATGACTAATGACCAATGACTGATGACTAATGACCAATGACAAATGACCAATGACTAACCGATCGCAAAAGTACCGTTACCATTAGATTGGATGAAAGTCAAATTCAAGCTTCCTCCTCCTTCAATCACGCCCAGCACATCTCCAAAACGCTGGATTGACAAATTGTTACCCACAGGAGTCAGGCTGTAGCCGTCGCTCAAAGAATTTCCTGCCAGTTGGATCAAATCGTCTGCTGCGTTGAAGTTGCGAATCGTAGCTTGACCGTTACCCAGATACAGCGGTGTCGCAGTGACATTCCCGGGTGATGCAGGAACTCCGAGGACGAATGTATCAATTCCCGGGCCGCCAGTCAGGACATCGAACTCATTGGTGCCGAAGCTTTCATACTGCCGGTTGCCGTTGGGAGCGATACCGACTTCTACTCCCACAAGTTCGTTATTCCCCACGCCAACACCAGTCAGAACATCGTTGCTGCGGCTGCCGACAAAAGTTGCAGAACGGTTCGGTTCGTTTTTCCCAAAGTTGAAGTAGTGTTCCCGACCGGTTTTCAAGTTTCCAGAGTTGACAAACGGCACGATATCCGGGTTTTTCTTTAAGTATTCCGGTTCAAAAAACGAAGTTCCAAAACGACCTTCTTTTGCGCCATATTGAATGAAATGCTGGTATCCAGATTTGAAAGTTCCGTTCTGAATAAATGGTTGCAGTTCGGAATTGTTTGCTAAATAAAAGCTTTCGTTATATTCGGGTGATACTTGAGTGCGGCGCTGTCCTTCATCGTAGCCGAACTGAATAAAGTGATCGAGGCCGGTCGCAAAGGGTGCGTTTGGATTAACTGTGCGGACGAAGGGTGCAATGTCTGGGTTGGCGGCAAGGTAAGTAGCTTCGTCAAAATAACGCGATACTTTAGTTAAGCCGCCGGCTTCACCGAATTTTTGAAAGTGTTCTAGCCCGGATTTGATGACTCCTGCATCAATGGCCGGCTGAATCCAAGGATATTGTGAGAGGTAGTATTTTTCGTCGAAAATTGCGTAGTTAGCCATGTTTTTCTCCTAGGGTGTTGATGAGCTTGACAATCAACAGCAATTAACTTCACCCGAGATAGATCGCCGATCGGGAACTTATACATTATAGACTTTTTAAAACATTTTTAAGTTCCCGGCAAAATATCGGTTATTCTAATAGCGCACTCATCCGAATGGACAATTTAATATTCGGAATTTATGCCTTTTTGTGGTTGATTAATTGCTCGATCGCCTGTTTAATTACTTCTACAAACTTTGGAACTTTGGTCAGGAGCATTTTTCTCAAAGATTGGTTTATTTTTTATTTTTTATTCACTTTTAACCATACACACACTATACTGCATATGTCAAGTAAACTTTTGTAAATAAAAATTGGAGCAGTTGCTCAAGGAATTTGTAAAATAATGTAACCAAAAATTGCAATAAATTTGTCGAATTGTGTAATTAGCAGGATCAAATCGCCTAATGGCAAGCGTTTTCTGGTAAAAATGCTTATGGGATAAAAAAATTCCCGATTGCCGAAAACAGCATCTCAAAGGAGCCTAACCGGATGTTCACTCACGTCAAGCCCACCATTCGCCACATCGTGCCGGAAAACTTGCAGGGGCGATCGCTCATGAAGGTGGTCTATGTCGTACTAGAACCGCAGTATCAAAGCGCCCTGTCCGCAGCGGTTCGAGCGATAAATCAGAAAAATCAGAATCTGGCAATAGAAATCAGCGGCTACCTGATCGAAGAACTCCGCAGCCCGGAAAATTACGAGGCCTTCAAGCGGGATGTGGCAGATGCCAACGTATTTATTGCTTCTCTAATTTTCATCGAAGATTTGGCCGAAAAAGTGGTAGCGGCAGTAGAACCCCTGCGCGACAGCTTGGATGTCGCCGTCGTCTTCCCGTCAATGCCTGGGGTGATGCGACTCAATAAAATGGGCACTTTCTCGATGGCGCAGTTGGGACAAAGCAAAAGCGCGATCGGCGAATTCATGAAAAAACGGAAGGAAAAGTCCGGTAGTTCCTTCCAAGACGGAATGCTGAAACTGCTGCAAACTTTGCCGAAAGTGCTGAAATTTCTGCCGATCGACAAAGCCCAAGATGCCCGCAACTTCATGCTAAGTTTCCAGTATTGGCTGGGCGGTTCCCAAGAAAACTTGGAAAACTTCCTGCTGATGCTGTCACATAAATATGTCTTCAAAGGCCAGGAACAGTTAAGTTTTCAAGAACCAGTTGTCTACCCGGATATGGGGATTTGGCATCCTTTGGCACCGTCCATGTTTGATGATGTCAAAGGATATCTGAACTGGTATAATGCCCGCACAGATATTTCCGCAGACCTCAAAGACCCCCTCGCACTTTGCATCGGTTTAGTGTTGCAGCGCACTCACTTAGTCACCGGAGATGACGCACACTACGTAGCAATAGTCCAGGAATTCGAGGCAATGGGCGCGCGGGTTCTGCCGATTTTTGCCGGCGGTTTGGACTTCTCGAAACCCGTTGAAACCTTTTTCTTGGAAGTTGGGCCCAAGGGTTTGGCACCGCTGCCGATCGTAGATGCGGTAGTTTCTCTGACTGGTTTTGCGTTGGTGGGCGGCCCGGCGAAACAAGATCACCCGAAGGCGATCGAGACTTTGAAAAAGCTCAACTGCCCTTACATGGTGGCTTTGCCGCTGGTTTTCCAAACGACGGAAGAGTGGGAAAATAGCGATTTGGGTTTGCACCCGATTCAAGTTGCTTTGCAAGTTGCTATTCCTGAGTTGGATGGTGCGATCGAACCGATTATCTTGTCGGGACGTGATGGCGCAACTGGCAAGGCGATCGCCCTACAAGACCGAATTGAGACGATTTCCCAGCGCGCTATGAAGTGGGCAATGCTGCGTCGCAAACCAAAATTAGATAAAAAAGTTGCGATCACAGTCTTCAGTTTCCCACCCGACAAAGGCAACGTCGGAACAGCCGCTTACTTAGATGTTTTTGGCTCAATTTACGAAGTATTGAAAGCCTTAAAAGGCAACGGTTACGACTTGCCAGAACTGCCTGAATCCGCAGAAAAACTGATGCAAGAAGTCATCCACGACGCAACAGCCCAATACCAAAGCCCAGAATTGAATGTTGCTTACCGGATGTCCGTAGCTGAATACGAAGAATTCACTCCTTACTCGGAACGTTTGCAAGAAAATTGGGGCCCGCCTCCTGGACATTTGAACAGCGACGGACAAAATTTGCTGATTTTCGGCAAACATTTCGGTAACGTGTTTATCGGAGTGCAACCTACTTTTGGATACGAAGGCGATCCGATGCGGTTGTTATTCTCTCGTTCCGCCAGTCCGCACCACGGTTTTGCTGCTTACTACACTTATTTGGAGCGCATTTGGGGTGCAGATGCGGTGCTGCACTTTGGCACTCACGGTTCGCTAGAATTCATGCCTGGTAAGCAGATGGGAATGTCTGTGGATTGTTATCCCGACAGTTTGATCGGCAAAATTCCTAATCTCTATTATTACGCCGCCAACAATCCCAGCGAGGCAACAATTGCCAAGCGCCGCAGTTATGCTGAAACTATCAGCTATCTGACTCCTCCGGCGGAAAATGCTGGTTTGTACAAAGGTTTGCAGGAACTCAGCGAGTTAATTGCTTCCTATCAAACTTTGAAGGGTACTGGGCGCGGTGTGCCGATTGTGGATGCGATCGTCGAAAAATGCCGTTTGGTCAATTTGGACAAGGATATCGCCTTACCTCCCGAACAGGAAAGAGGCGTTGCTGCGGGGATGACTGCGGAGGAACGGGACAATTTAGTTGGCTTGGTTTACCGCAAGTTGATGGAGATTGAATCGCGGTTGTTACCTTGCGGTTTGCATATTATCGGTAAGCCGCCAACTGCTGAAGAGGCGATCGCAACTCTCGTCAACATTGCCAATTTAGACCGGGAAGAAGACGGATTAGTCAGTTTGTCGCGGATTATTGCTCTAAGTTGCGATCGGAATATTGACGATATCTACACCAACAACGACAAAGGCATTTTAGTAGATGTTGAATTGCTGCAAAACATCACCCTAGCCTGTCGGGATGCAGTCAGCGCTTTGGTGAAAGAACAAACCGACGCTGAAGGCCGAGTTTCCCTAGTTTCCAAGTTGAATTTCTTCAACATGGGCAAGAAAACACCTTGGATTGATGCCTTGCACGCCGCTGGTTACAAAAAAGTCGATCCAGAACCGATTAAACCGCTGTTTGAGTATCTGGAATTCTGTTTGCAGCAAGTTTGTGCCGACAACGAATTAGGCGCTTTGTTGCGCGCGCTAGAGGGCGAATACATTCTCCCCGGGCCCGGCGGCGATCCGATTCGCAACCCGGATGTTTTGCCAACTGGCAAG
The DNA here is from genome assembly GCA_025362325.1 of Cyanobacteriota bacterium. Classification (GTDB taxonomy): domain Bacteria; phylum Cyanobacteriota; class Cyanobacteriia; order Cyanobacteriales; family Microcoleaceae; genus Microcoleus. The sequence continues at coordinate 27,214 of JANYGO010000148.1, forward strand.
AATATGCACGCTTTGGATCCGCAGTCAATCCCCACTACAGGGGCGATTAAGTCTGCTAAAGTTGTCGTTGACAGACTATTAGAAAGACAGCGCCTCGATAACGGCGGTAACTATCCCGAAACCATCGCCGTTGTGCTCTGGGGAACCGACAACATCAAGACTTACGGCGAATCCCTCGCCCAAGTAATGTGGATGGTGGGAGTGAAGCCAGTTCCCGACGCATTGGGCCGGGTAAACAAACTCGAATTGCTTTCTTTAGAAGAATTGGGACGGCCTCGGATTGACGTAGTAATTAACTGTTCCGGCGTCTTCCGCGACTTGTTCATCAACCAAATGAATTTGTTAGATAAAGCCGTGAAAATGGCAGCGGAAGCCGACGAACCTTTAGAGATGAATTTCGTCCGCAAACACGCCCTGAAGCAAGCGGAAGAAATGGGAATCAACCTGCGCCAAGCAGCCACCCGCGTCTTTTCCAACGCTTCCGGTTCCTATTCATCTAACGTCAACTTGGCCGTAGAAAACAGCACTTGGGAAAGCGAAGCCGAGTTACAGGAAATGTACTTAACCCGCAAATCCTTCGCCTTTTCTTCGGACAATCCGGGAACTATGGAACAAGACAGGCAGATTTTTGAATCATCCTTAAAAACTGCTGATGTCACCTTCCAAAACTTAGATTCTGCGGAGATTTCGCTAACCGACGTGTCGCACTATTTCGACTCCGATCCGACTAAATTGATCGGCAGTTTGCGCGCCGACGGGAAGCAACCAACATCCTTTGTTGCTGATACCACAACAGCGAACGCGCAGGTACGGACGCTATCAGAAACCGTGCGTTTAGATTCGCGCACTAAGCTGTTGAATCCGAAGTGGTATGAAGGGATGTTATCGCACGGATATGAAGGTGTGCGGGAGATTTCTAAGCGTCTGGTGAACACGACTGGATGGAGTGCGACGGCGGGCGCGGTGGATAATTGGGTGTATGAGGATGTGAACGGTACGTTTATCCAAGATGAGGAGATGCAGAAGCGTTTGCTGAATCTGAATCCTCATTCTTTCCGCAAGATTGTCAGCACTTTGCTTGAGGTGAATGG
>JANYGO010000166.1 GCA_025362325.1 Cyanobacteriota bacterium
TTATTAGTTATTTTTCAGTCCGCGTAGGCGGACTTTGTTTGTGTAGCCCCGACTTCCAGTCGGCGGTTATTCTAGTCGGCGGTGATTCTGTAAATCAAGCAGGAGCTGGAATCCCTGGTAAATCGCCATCAAAATCAGGAGCAATATCGACCAAATTCCAAATCTTCGCCACACGCACCGGTTCCAAATCTTCCCCGGGGAGAGGTTTCACGCCCTGCGTCACCTGATGCACCCACCAGTGTTCCTGAGTTTGCACCGCCGCAAATCCAGCCGCCCCCGCCCAAGCATCAATACTACCAGCGGCGTAAGACTTAATATAAGGCTCTTCAAAGATATCAGTCAGCCACTCTGTCTGCCGCAAAGTTTTTTGATTTCCGTCTAAAATTGCCACTTGTCCCCCAACCTTCAGCAGTCGGAAGCTGTCTCGCAAAATTGCCCGCGATACAGCAGGGGGCGTCTCGTGAAACAGCAAGGAAGCTGCGACTAAATCAAAGCTGGCGTCAGAAAAACCAACGCTTTCGGCATTTCCGTGCAACCACTCAATTTTTAAGCCGGCTTTTTGGGCTTTCATTTCGGCGACTACCAGCATATAAGGCGACAAATCCAGCCCGATAACTTCCGCTTCGGGAAAGGCTTGCTTGAGCATCAGCGTTGTCGAACCGGTGCCGCATCCCAAATCGATAATTCGGCGCGGTTTCACCCGCACAGCGTCAATTAAGCATTGCCTAACGATTGTTTCGTGGGGAGGCAAAACGTATTGGGTGATTGGATCGTAGGAAACCGCTGCGCTGGGGTTGAGGTAGCCGCCTTTGATGCCGTGAAAGTTTTGGCTGCTGTAATATTCGGGATAAACTAGGTTGGGTTGTCGGTAGCGATCGCCCGCTGTTTCCCAGTCAATACCTTCGTAGAGTCGTTTCAGTGCTTCTTCGTCGATCGCCAGTCGAATCAGGGGCGACAAAAAGCGCTCGAAAATTGTATCCTTGCCAACAGCCATAAAACTCCTTTCAGAAAAACTATTTTAATTTTAGCCAACGACAGTCAGTCTATTTTAAATTTTAGATGTTAGACTTCGGCTAGTGCGAGCGCGGTCGCGCTCGCTTGTCGAAGCGTCGAACTATTTTAGATTGGCGTTTACCTCGGTTACACTCATCCGTTGCCGAACTTCTCTCTTCCTGCTTGCTTCTTGAGGCTCGTTACTAATCGGAATTTTTACCAAAAACTCCGTACCGCCGCCCGGAGGTTGAGAAATTTTGATGCTGCCGCCGTGTCCGTCCACTACAATTTTGTAGCTAATTGCCAATCCCAGACCAGTACCTTGCCCCACGGGTTTGGTAGTAAAGAATGGGTTAAAAATCTGGTCTTTAATGCTGTCGGGAATGCCCGGCCCGTTGTCGGCGATCGCCACTTTCAGAAATTTAGCGCCATGTTCGCGAACTACTCCCGTGGAAATAGTAATAATTTTATCCAGGCGATCGATCTCGTTCAAGGCATCGATTGCATTGCTCAGCAAGTTCATAAACACCTGATTTAGCTGAGACGGATAACACTCGACTGAAGGCACTTTTCCGTATCTTTTAACTATATAAATTCTATTTTTGATGCGGTTGGAGAGCAGCAGCAAGGTATTTTCCATACCTTCGTGAATGTCCGCCTGCTTTTTGTCAGATTCATCGAGGCGAGAAAAGTTGCGCAACGAAAGAACTATGGTGCGAATCCGTTCCGTGCCTATTTTCATAGAATTCAATATATGCGGCAAATCTTCCTCGATAAATTCCAGCTCGATTTCTTCGGCAAAATCTGCGATTCCCGGGGGAACCTCGGGGAATGTTTGTTTGTATAAACTCACCAACTCTAATAAATCTTTAGTATATTTAGTAGTGTGAGGCAAATTAGCCGAAATAAAGTTAACCGGATTGTTTATTTCGTGCGCTATCCCGGCTACCATTTGACCGAGAGATGACATTTTCTCGCTCTGCACTAAATGAGTTTGAGTTTTTTTCAGTTCATTTAAGGCACTATTCAGCAGTTTTACTTGGTCTTGGGTTTGACTGTAAAGGTGAGCTTGAGTAATTGCGATCGCCAATTGGTCTGCTACAGCTTTTAACAGTTGAATTTCCTCCCCGCTCCAAAACCACTGAGCAGCGTGGCTGCAAACTAAATAACCCTGTTGCTCGTTTTGAGTCGGGACTGGCACGGCTAAATAGCTATTAGCTTTCAGTTCGAGCGGTTGACTTGCGCCCCGAGTCCAAGTATCGGCATTAAAAACAATTGGATCGGATTGGTCGGTCTCTACTGACAAATTTCGCACCAAGTAAGGTTCAAAGTTTATCGCTTGTCTCGGACAATCAAATTGGGAAGATTCCCACAAAATTTGTAAAGTTTTGTTTTCCGGCTCGTACCAACCAAAAGCTGCTCGTTCTAGATGCAGCAAATTTACTATTTCTTCGACGGTACTTTGCACGATTTTGTCTAATTCTAGAGAAGTGCGAATGCGTCCAGAAATCCGGTTGAGCATGGCTTCTCGCTCGGCTCTGGCGCGATTGTTTTCCGAGGAATAAATTAGCCAAATTGCTGCTAGCATTGCCGGGACTAGCAGTCCGACGACGACGGATGTTAGAAAATTTAATGCTTGCAGTTGGGATTCAATATTTTCGCGGGGAATTATTAAGGCCATCGACCAGTTCACTTCCTGGAGGGGAGCGTAGACGGCATACACCCATTTGTTATCTATTTTTACCAGTTCGATGTTCGTCTGGCGATCGATCATGTGCCGCGCAATTGTGGAGAGTGCGGAATCTTGTGACTGTAAAAAGCTTGGAGCAGGCCGATCGCTATTGCCAATTAAGTTATTGTTGGGATGAACAATTGGCACTCCTTCTGAATTGAGCGCAAAAGCATAACTCTCGGAACCGTAATGCAAGCTGTTAACAACATTTGCTACTCTGTCTAATTTAATGCTGCCCGATAGGACTCCAATTACTTGATTGGAAGCCTGTGGCAAGGCCCAAATAGGAGCTGAAATGACGATCGTCGAAACTTGTGTACTGCGGCCGATCAGCGGGTCAGAAACATTGATTTGCCCGGCCATTGCTTTTGTAAAGTGTGGGCGGTCTTTGACATTCGTGCGGTTGCCTAGAGTGTTAGTTAGTGAGCCGTTGGGTTGAATTAATGCCAGGATGAAATACTCTTTTAGCCTGTATATTTCTGATTGCAACCGGGGTTCGACTAATTCCCAATTGAGAGTGCGAACCGTAGGATCGTAAGCAATGGTTTCTATTTCTGCTTTGCGGCTGCTGAGCCAGCGGTCGATTTCGTCAGTACCTTTTTCTAGTTTTAATAGTGCTATTTCTTTTAAATTGTCGAGGATTAGTCCGCGCACAAAAAAATAGCTGATGCAAGCAGTTGTGCTAATGGTTAAAGCCGTGCCGACCAGAATTAGCAGGGTCAGCAAATGGCGGCGCTGCCGTCTGTGCTGCCAAACACTGTGTGCTTGCTGCCACCACGATTGAGCAGAAATGCTGATGTTTTGCCACAAGCGACGCAGCTTTTTTGTTTGGTGGGGCGGCTGCGCAGACACAGCGCCGACTTGATTTGCTGGGTTTTGCATCATCAAATGTTCTCGTCGAGAGTCTAATTTATCAAACGGCATTCGTCATTCGTCATTCGGCTGAATTAATATCAGGCAAGTAGTGAGGGCTTGCATTCCTGACTGCAAACAATTTTTATTCCGAGCGCGCGATCGCATTCTATTTTGGCATCACTTTTATATTTCGACCTTGGGTTTACCTACTTCAGGTTACTGTTTTACGATATCTTTAATATCTATCTCGTTTGTATAACAAAATTCTTGTAAATAACACAGAGAAAATACTGAGCTTTTTAAATTACCTATGTATTGTGATGTAGGGGGAAATTACTCTTGACTATTTTACAACTTTGCGCTGTGGCTTCCCGGTGAAATTTTTTCGTCTAAAGCTTTTTTTGCCAAGCGGGTTGCATAAACGGTGAGGGCGATGGTGGCCAGCAAACCAATGCCGTACAGAACCCACTCAGCAGTAGTGCGCGATCGCCCTTGTGCTCCAATTGCAGCCAAACTCCCCGCCAGGGAACCAATATAAACATACATCACAGTACCAGGAATCATCCCAATCCAAGATGCGAAAAAATAGTCTCTGAGAGATACCTGCGTGACTCCAAAAGCATAGTTAAGCAAATTAAACGGAAAAATTGGAGAAAGCCGCGTCAGCAGCACAATTTTCCATCCTTCAGAGGCAACTGCTGCATCTATCGCCTGAAATTTGGGATTACCTTCTATCTGTTTGGAAACCCAATCGCGAGTTAAATACCTACCTGTTAAAAAAGCGCAAGTTGCGCCCAAAACCGAGCCGATGGAAACGCAAACCGTACCGCCAACGACTCCGAACAAAACCCCAGAACCAAGAGTCAGCAAAGAACCGGGAATAAATAAAACCGTTGCGACAATGTAAATTAGAATAAAAGCTGCGGGGCCCCAAGGGCCGAGATTGGCGATCGACTCCAGCCCATTTTTGAGAATTCCTTGAAAGTTAAAAAACTTTCCCGCCACAATCAAAGCCACAACCAAACCAATCCCTAAAATCAGCTTCCACCTGTTGGATGGCGGCGGATTTTCATCGGGCGATCGCAAATCATTCATGACTTTAACTCTCCACTCTAAATTACATACACCGTAACGTTTGCAGGGTAGGGAAACGGCACTGCCGTGTCCTGTATTTCTTACACACCAAGATCAAAGAAACCGGGTTTTTGCCTAATCTATGGACTACAGCGAATAATTTTCGTAAAAAAACCCGGTTTCTGGCAAAGGAGTGCGATCGCGAACTAATAGAATTGAAAACTACTATCAGCGCAAACTTTTCCGTTCAATTAAATCAAAGTACCGCCGCAACTAGAACCGCTACCCGCCGTACAACCGTAACAATAAGCAGCAGTTTGCACTTCTTGAATTACATCTAAACTACCAGATTCCAGCAATTTAGCAACAGTTATCCTTTCCCCGCTGCCAGTTTTTGCCGACAGATTTTCCATTTGGTTGAAATCGCAGTCGTAGACATTGCCCAAATAGTCGATCGACAATTCATTGCGACACATTAAACGATCCAGAGTACCAGGATTAAAATTATCCTCCAAAAACCCCAGATAAGGCTTGTGAAGCTTCTTGTGTTCCAAATGAAACTTAGTCCGTCCCACCGGCAAATTAGTAATCGCGAACAATTGATTGAAACAAATCCCAAAATGTTCTGCTAAATAAACCTTGTAATCTTGCTCTAACTTGCCCTGTTCCGGCGTTAGCGAAAACTTGTCTGTTGCCGGCACTTGCGGATTGTACACCAAATCCAGAGTTAAATTTGGGTTTTTCCCGTATCCCAACTGATTTAGCTTTTGCAGCGCCCGAATCGAACTGTCAAAAACACCGCTGCCGCGCATTTTGTCCACATTGTCAGCTTGGTAGCAGGGAAGCGAAGCCACAATTCTGAGTTGGTGTTGGGCGCAATATTCGGGAATATCTTCAAAACCTTTTTCAAAGTAAATCGTCAAATTAGAACGAACAATTACCTCTTTACCTGCCGCCCTGGCAGCTTCCGCCAGCGGTTTAAAACCGTAAAGCATTTCGGGAGCACCGCCAGTGAGATCAACAGTTTGAATTTGAGGAAAACGGCGAATTATTTCGATTAATTGATCGCAAATTTCCGGGGAAAGTTCTTCAGTTCGTGTTGGGCTAGCTTCTACGTGACAGTGAGTGCAAGCAAGGTTGCAGCGTTTCCCGAGATTAATTTGTAAAACTGTAATCTGCTTTTTAGTTAAAGCTGAGTTGAGTTTGTTTTTGAAAGGCGTGATTGCTGTCTGAATCATGTGCTAAATTTTTTAGTCTGTGCTCGCAACGAATATAGAGGCGTTCCCCTCGAACGCCTCTCATAATTTAGCACTAATTCTTTGGATGCGACAGCGACAGGTTAAAATCTGTCAGTTGAGAATCGATCGCCACCCCAAGCCAAGGATGATAATTTCGAGATTAATCTGGTTTGAGAGAGTCAACTAATTTTTCAACTCGTGCTTTAATTTCATCTCGAACGCGGTGAAAGGTTTCGATAGGTTGTCCGTCGGGATCATCGAGTTGCCAATCTTCAAATACTTCTCGCAAAACCCACGCTTCGGGTAAATTCACGCCGCAGCCGCATAAAGAAATTACTGCATCGTAGTCTTCTGGATTGAATTCGCTTAATGGGTTGGATGTTTGATCGGTGATATCAATGCCGATTTCTGACATGACTTGAATTGCTGTCGGATGAACTCTGCTTGATTCTAAGCCGGAACTGGTGACTCCAATCTTGCCGACTCCGATGGTTTTAGCGAATCCTTCTGCCATTTGCGATCGGCAGGAGTTTCTTTTGCAAACGAACATTACTTTTTTCATGGTTTTTGTTATTTGTTGATTTTTGGTGGTTGTTAGGGCCTCGGCGGTTGGAAACCGCGGCTACACAAACGATGTCCGCCGGACGCGGACTGAAGAGAAATCCCAGATTATTCAACCCGCTCTTCTAGGGTTTTGTCTCTGTAGACGCGATTTCAATCGCCGGCTTATTCTTCAACCGGCGTCCGGCGGGTTTTGTCTGTGTAGCCGCGGTTTCTAACCGCCGGGTGATTTTGTGTGGCGATAAACTCCGCGATTTCAATCGCCGGGTAATTCCAGGGCGCGATTTGCGAGTGCGATCGCCTCCTTGGCCGCTTGTTCCTTGCGTTCGCTGTGGCGATCGGTCAAATAGTCGGTTTGCTCCCGCAACAGCAAGGTAAACTTGTACAATTCCTCCATTACGTCGATCGCGCGATCGCGATAAGGCGAATCCTTCATCGTCCCATCCTCGTTAAACTCCTGATAAGCCTTAGCAACAGAAGACTGATTCGGAATCGTAAACATCCGCATCCAGCGGCCCAAAATCCTCAAAGTATTCACAGCATTAAAAGACTGCGAACCGCCGCTAACTTGCATCACCGCCAAAGTTCGCCCTTGAGTCGGTCGAACGGCCCCAATACTTAAAGGAATCCAATCAATTTGATTTTTGATAATCCCGGTAATATTGCCGTGCATTTCTGGACTCGACCACACTTGACCCTCCGACCAAAGACTCAGTTCCCGCAATTCTTGAACCTTCGGATGGCTATCGGGAACGCTGCCGTAAATCGGCAATTCAAAAGGATTGAAAACTCGAACTTCGGCACCGAAACCCTCAATAATTCTCGCCGATTCTTCCGCCAACAAGCGGCTGTAAGAACGCTCTCTTAAAGAGCCGTATAGAAACAAAATTCTCGGTTTGTGCGTAAAACTTGTCAGGATACTTTCAATTAAAATCCCGAAATCCGTTAGACAGTTCCCGATAAACTGCGACTGCTAATTGTGCGCCCCAAATCGGAGCAACCCAGTACACCCAATGGTGTTCCCAAATGCCACCAATTAAAGCAGGGCCGAGCGATCGCGCCGGATTCATGCTCGCTCCGGTAATCGGCCCCATAAATGCAGCTTCTAAGCCTACAGTTAACCCAATTGCTATCCCCGCAAAACCGATATGAGCGCGCCTGTCAAGTCCCGAACCCAGAATCACAAACATCAGGATAAAAGTCAGAACTGTTTCTAAAATTAGAGACTGCAACCAATTGCCATTAAGAGGGATAGTTGCACCGAGATTTGCCACTTTTCCTAAGGTAATTAGCAGCAGTGCGGAAGCTACGATCGCCCCCGCACATTGCGCCAAAATGTAAGGCAAAACTTTGTATTTTGGGAAAAACCCACTCGTCCAAAATCCTAATGTTACCGCTGGGTTAAAGTGCGCGCCGCTGATATGCCCGATCGCATAAATCATCGCGGCTACAACTGCACCAAATACAAAACTAACGCCTAAATGAGTTACAGAACCACCGCTAATTTTGTTAACCATCACAGCGCCAGTGCCTGCAAAAACTAGAATAAACGTGCCAAGGCATTCCGCGATCGCTTCTCGCCTGCAATCTCGATTTTCGCTAAAAGCTAACTTCTTTGCTGTTGCACCCATCGCTGTCAACTTATTGGTTTCAATCCATCATATCAAAGAAAATTGATATGTCAACTCTCTAGGTTCGTAGTGAGGACTTTAGTCCTTCTTTCTGAGGACTGAAGTCCGAACGATCAAACCAATAGCGGTTACTTCACTGGACACGATCTTACTCATTAAGAAATATTGATGGGTTAACCCGCGTCAGAACAAGGGCGCGCCGGCAGCATCTGACTGAAACGGCGATACTCGGCGAGGTACTGTTCCAGGGCGACAAACTGAGCTAAATTGAGGCTGTAGTAGACCCAGCGGCCTTCTTGGCGGCTGCGAACTAAAGCGGCTTCTTTTAGGGTTTTGAGGTGGAAAGAGAGTTTAGGCTGAGGAACAGAAAGCCGATCGCACAAGTCGCAAACGCACAACTCCTGTTCCCGCAGCAACTCCAAAATCTGAATCCGCAGGGGGTCAGAAAGAGCGTGAAAGCCAGCGGAGACCAGTTTTTCGGAAATCTGCCGCGCGATCGCATCTGGCGCAGCCGTAGAATTTTTAAGCATCAATTATAGAAGAAGGAAGAAGGAAGAAGGAAGAAGGAAGAAGGAAGAAAAGCAACGGTTTCAGCAATTAACAACGTCTTTACCGTCGGGCGCGGTTGCTATATTTGGAAAAAATCCATACAAACATCAAACTTTTTCAAGCTTCATCCCAAAACATTGGTGCATTTAGTATCGAGAAATCCTTCCGAGTCGATATTACTTCGGAGTCTGTACCCGCGTCGGCACATCAGTGAGTCCGGCTTTTTGCATCAGCGAAATCACCCCTATAGATACAATTCCCCCAATAATTGCCCCAACAACTACCAGGATGATAAAGACTTTTTGGAGAGTTTTTTTAGTAGCTGGGTGGTACTGTCTCGGCATTTCTTCGCCTTGCTCGTCAAGTTCTTGCTCCAAGGGGTCTAGCGGATTGGAGGGATTTGAGTTAAAAGGATTCGGCGCTTGATTCATGGCTGGCTTTGGTTAAAGGATATCAACAACTATTTTAACTTGCGATTTGCACGCAGCAGCTTAAATAATAAATTCTGGTTTAACTCAAGACTCTATAAAATTTATTAAGATTCCTATAATCAGGATTAACCCGGTTTATTGAAGAAACCGGGTTTCCGAACATACTAAAAATTTTAGATCACCCTTCTGCTTTGGAAAGGCGATCGAGAGAAATTGTTGCGGCTTGTGATACTTGGGAATTGCTGTCTTTTTCTAAGTATTTCAACGCCGAAACGCTTTTAATACTCGGTAAATTTCCCAAAGCTTCAGCGAGTCTCTGACGGATCAGCCAATCTTCTGACTGAGCAAAGTTGAGGATGCGATCGATCGCACCAATATCCTTAATTTCCCCCAAAGCCGAAATCGCCGCCTGCTGGATCACCACTTGCTCGCATTCGAGAGCTTTCAGCAACACGTCGCGAGCCCGGGGATCTTTGAGATTTCCCAGAGAAACAGCCGCACTGAAGCGCACCAACCATTGAGTATCTTCGTAAAAAGCCCGCACCAAAGCCTCCAAAGCTCTGATATCTTCCAGATAGCCTAAAGCACCCGCAGCATCAGCGCGAATGCCGTAATCCGGGTCAGTTTCTAGCAATTTGACTAGAATAGGATAGCACTCTGCTGTCGGTTTGACCCCGAGAGCAAACACAGCCATCGATCGCACTTGCAAACTTTCGTCATTCAACACCTTTTTAATCAAAGGTACAGCCTCTGCTGCCGGCACGTTGCGCAAGTTTGCCAAAGCCACCATGCGATCGGCTGAATTTTCGCTTTCTAACTTGGCTGCAATTTGCTCTAAGCTTAAAATTGTCATTCTGGTAAATCTTGTAGTAAAACTTTACATTCGGGTTATTTTGATTATAGGGGAGTCTCAGGAAAAAAAGCAGGCAGTAAAAACCGCCCCAAAATTTGCGATGAGTCAGATTCCGGATTAGTGAAAATATTAATCTAAAGCTGAGATTGCATAAAAATAATAAATTAGTAAAGTCTATTATTTAAAATTCCAGCACAGGCGAGGTGTTTCTGCCGTTCCCTAAAGCTGTGCCCGATCGTTATACCATTATCACAAAAAAATACAACTGTAGGGAAGATCCCAGCCCTTATGCAGTAAGCACTTTCCAATTATTTGATCCCCAATCGAAAATCTTTAATGGTACTCGGCCGCCCTCTGACAACCTGCAATCAACTATGCCCTTTTATCACCCGCCTTTTTACTCCTCAGCCTTAGAACAAGCGATCGACCGCTACCCCCTAACTGCCGGGCCAGAAACATCCTTAGCAGTGGCGATCGCCCTGATGAGTCAGTTGCAAAACAGTTGTCCCCTAGTCAAAACACCTGCACCCGCAGACCGGGGGGCGACGGGCGAAACAACCGCGCCGGACAAAGTGCGAGCCCGCTGCGTGCTCGTCGTGCAGAACCAGCAGACTATTACCACAGGCAACTTATCCGACAACCCCAGCCGCGGGCTGTTAATCGGCATACTGACTCCCGCCGACTTAGTGAGGCTGATCGCTTCTGGTAAAATAGACAGCCAGCAAAAAGGAGCCTCGCACAAAATACCCATTTCCGAAATCATGTCTCCGGTGTCGGTTTCCCTCACAGAATCCGACGACCAAGACGTGTTTACCGCTTTATCCTTATTTCGCCAGCACAAAATTCGCTATTTGCCGATCGTCAATCAATTGAGCCACTTGGTAGGAGTGCTGACGCGGGAAAGAATTCGCCAAGTATTGCAGCCTTCCAACATTCTCAAATTGCGGCGGGTAGCAGAATTGATGACTACGCCAATTACAGCGCCCCACACCGCCTCGCTCCTCAGCATAACCAAACTGATGTCAGAGCATCAAGTCAGTTGCGTAGTCATTACAAAAAATAAAGAATTAACAATGGAGAAGCCGAAAGATGACTATACCTCCATTTTTCAATATTCCTTTCACCAACCCCTGGGAATTATTACCGAATACGACATCGTGCAGGCACTGTTTCTCGAACTAAATTTCGAGCAAACCCCAGCTCAAAAAGTCATGAGAACTCCCCTGCAATTTCTACAACCTTCCGATTCACTGTGGACGGCGCACAAACAAATGCAGCAGCAACAAGTGCAGCGGTTGGTCGTGTGCGGGGCGCGCGGCGAACTGTTGGGAATTATCACTCAAACCAGCTTGCTCAGAGTCCTCGATCCCACAGAAATGTACCGAGTTGTAAAACAGTTGCAGCAGTCGGTTTATCAACTGCAATCGGAAAAATTGGAACTGCTGCAAAGCCGCAATGCCAAATTGGAAGAGCAGGTGCGCGAACGGACTGCCAAACTTCACGAACAGGTGCAGCGCGATCGGCTATTAACTCAAATTTCCTTGCGGATTCACCACTCCTTAAACCTCGAAGAAATTCTCCACGCCAGCGTCGATGAAGTCCGGCAAGTTTTGCAAGCCGACAGAGTAGCAATCGTGCGTTTGGAGTCGAGCAATTTCGGCATTTTTGTGGCAGAATCCGTTGCCCCCAACTGGTCTTCTATCTTGGGAGAAATGATGCCAGATCGTATTTGGCAAGAATCTGCATTTGCGATGGAACAGGAGATTTATGCCGTCCCAGACATCGACCAAGCTAGTTTGAGTGCCGAAAAATATGCGCGCTTCCAGCAAGCACAAATCAAAGCTTATTTGATTGTACCAATTTTGCAAGACGGCAATTTGTGGGGGATGATGTGCGTCCATCAGTGTTCCAAAACCCGGCAGTGGCAGCCTTCGGAAGTGGATTTGCTGCTGCAACTGGCAACTCAAATCGCGATCGCCATTCAGCAAGCCCAACTCTATCAGCAAGTACAAAATCTCAACACCGACCTCGAACGCCAAGTCCAAGAACGCACCGCCGAATTGCAGCTAAAAGTGCAGGAACTCCAGCATTTAAATGTCCTCAAAGATGAATTTCTCAGCACAGTTTCTCACGAACTGCGGACGCCGTTAGCTAATATGAAAATGGCTATTCATATGCTGAAAATTTCTCCGACACCAGAGCGGCGCCAGATTTATTTAGAAATTTTAGAAACAGAATGTACTAGAGAAACCGATTTGATTAATGCTTTACTCGATTTGCAGCGGCTCGAAGCAGCAACTTGTCCGATCGACCTCGAACCAGTAAACTTAGAAGTCTGGCTGCCTACAATTATCGACCCATTTTACACCCGCGCCCAGAACCGCCACCAGCATTTGCGAGTAAAGTGCGATCGCCACCTCCCCACTATCTCTTCCAACCGCGCTAGTTTGGGACGAATTTTAGCAGAACTCCTGAATAATGCCTGCAAATATACTGCCAATAACGGCGAAATCTCTCTCAGGGTAGAGTGCAAAAATGGAGAAATGGAAGATGGAAGACAAGGAAAAAATCGCCGACAAGCAAGTGTTCAGGCTTCCTCCATCCAATTTACACTCAGCAATCAATCGTCCATTTCGCCAGAGGAATTGCCTCGAATTTTTGAGAAATTTTATCGCGTTCCCAACGCCGATCCCTGGAAACAAGGAGGTACAGGTTTGGGTTTAGCTTTGGTTCAAAAACTTGTGGAACAGTTGCAAGGAAAAATTGAGGTTGAAAGCAGCAATGGCTGGACTAATTTTACCGTCACATTTCCCACCCAGCCGGATGAAAATTAGTCCGCCATCAGTCCATTTGAGATTTTCCATTTTCGATTTGAGATTTACTCCACAGATAAATCTGGGAGATTGAACCTTAATCTAAATTTTGGGGTGAGGTCATCTTTTTTACTCTCATACCACGCCAGGTTAATTACCAGTTGACCTGGGACAGTTGACCTGGGACAGTTGACCTGGGACAGGACTTGACCTGGAAGAAAGAGGATTGGAGTAATGAATAATCTGATTTTAATTTCTCGCCTTTAAGGGTGGAGGCTTTAAACCAATTATTTCTGGTAAAGGTTTGTAGTGAGGCCGAAGAGTCCTCACTACAAACCAATCTGATTGTGGTCGTCCTTTTCGGACATGATATAGCAACCGCCACATCGGTGAGGACATAAATAACCGGAATGAATAGAGCTGATACCCGTACGGCATCAATGGTTTGATTCGGGTTATGCAACTGTCGAGCGGTCTACTGTCAACTGTCAACTGCTATATCACTCTTTTTTGGGAGCTAGTTTGCGGATGCCAGACTCTACTGGTGCAAAATTCAAATATTCATTTTTATCTGCCACAACTGATGATTGAGATGCTTGATACTTCTTGCCTTTAGTGGCGTGATTGGCAACTGTGCCCAAGCAGGGTATGCCAAAATTTTCTAATTGACTGAAAACTTTTTTGACTACCGAAAACTTGACCTGGCGAACTGCTACAACCATCAGTATCCCATCTGTGCGCGCCGCTAAAAAATTCGCATCTTTACTGTCAGCCAGCGGTGGCGTATCGTAGATAACTAAGTCAAATGTTGCGTCAAGTTCATCCATTAAATACTGCATCCCAGATGAGGCAAGCCGTCTAGCAGTACCGGGAACAGGAATACCCGCAGTTAATACAAACAGACTATCTGCTAGATGCGATCGCTGGATAATTTCATTGGGTTCGTGTTTATTTTCGAGCAAATTGCTCAATCCCTTGGCATTAGGCAGTTCCAACAGCAAGTGCAGGCTGGGCGAATGCAAATCGGCATCTACTAACAGCACTCGCTGACCAGCCAGCGCTGCCACGTGAGCTAAGTTTAAAGCAACCGTAGATTTGCCTTCGCCAGCGGTAGCCGAACCAACTGCCAAAGAGCTAATCGTTCGATTTGAAGAAAGAAAGCGGATATTAGTATAAAGAGAGTCAAAAGCTTCTATGAATTCCGAAGCAATTTTTTTATTCCCTTCTTTTCCTTCAAGATAAGCATAGGCATTAGCAATAGAAGGCGGAAATTGTTTAGCATTTTTGTCACGAGGGATTACTCCCAATAAAGGCGGGTCAAACGCATCTTTAACGTCATCAGGACAGTAGAAAATATTGCGGAATTTTTCAATGATAATAGCTGTTACCAGACCCAACACTAGCCCCCCAACAATTGCCATAAAAAATTTGTTGGCATTTTTAGTGGCAACTGGAATCGGTTTGTTGTTTTTAGGCTCTCGCGGTATCTGGGGTTCGGAAATTATTTCCCAAGGTACTTGGCTTTGGGCTGCTTGGACGCGCAGAGTTTCCCGCTGACTTAAAAGTTGGTCGCGGGTGCGGGCGGCTATGTCTAATTGCTGTTGCAGTTCGTTGTAGCGGCGGGCTATGCTGGGGAATTCTCTGGCTTGTCGGGTCAAATTAATTTTAGTTTGGGCGATCGCCTGACTGCGAGCTTCTAAAACTTGAACTTGGTTAGCAGTATCAACCAATTGTTTGATCAAGCCTATGCGAATCGAATTTTGAAAATTCTGAACTTTAGCATTGGCTTGAGCGCCTACTAAATTTTGCCCCAAAATTCGCTCAGTTTGCTGGTTGAGCAAAGCTACTAAATTTGCCCGCTTGCGCTCTAAAGCTTCCACTATCGGGTTAGCAGATTTAAACCGAGCTGTTTCTACAGCAATCTGACCTTCTACTTCCTTAACCTTGGTCAGCAACTCTTTATATTGAGGTTCTTCGCTTAAAGCTGAAGCGGCAATAGCTTCATTTGGTGTAAAATCTAATTGTTTTTGCAAGTTAGCGTACAGCGTTTTCTGTTCCTGCAGCAGCCTTTGAGTTTCTAACTCTAAAGTTTCTACTGTGCGAACTTGCACGATCAATTGCGCGCCTTGTTCCTTAGGATCGGTAATCTTTTGCTGCTGCTGGATCACCTGTAACTCCGACTTCAGGTCATTGACGCGCTTGTTAAGTCCCGGAAGCTGGTTTTCAATAAAATTAACACCTTCACCAATGCGAGTCTTGCGTTCATCAAGGCTGTACTTTAAATATTTCTTTTTAGTTTCTTGTAAAACGAACTCAACTAATTTAGGGTCTTGCCCCATGAAGCGAACTTCCAAAATTTTAGTTTGTGTAATCTCATTGTCTCCGAGGCGCAACACGAGCAATCCTTTTTTAAGAATTTCCTCAGTAACTTCTGGATATTTTTTTTGGACTTGTTTAGCAATAGCCGACAGCATCTGAGGACTCTGAAGAATTTGAAGTTGAGTTGCATAGTCCAAACTAAAAAACTCTCGATTAGGCACTCCCCCACCCTCGCTGCGATTGGCGAGAGCAGCGGGGTCAGCAATTCTTGCCTCCGTTGTCACGGGTTCGACTAGCATCCGAAAATCGCCTTGATATGTTTTCTTGCCTCCCTTGATCTGAAAATAAACTCCGCCGCCTGCTAGAGCGATAATCCCAATAATGAGTAGGGATTTGCGCGCCAAAGTCCTAAATAACGGCTTTAGATTCAATCCTTTCTGAGGCGGGGCGCTCAACTCTTCTCCCTCGTCAACAGAAAATTGCTGCACCTGTCGGCTCTGGTTGCTAATGGGTACGATATGAGCGTCATGTTCTGTTTCCATGTTGACCTCTGGGATATTTTTTTGGTAAATTTAGCTCACTTCTGCGAGCCTTCTGGTCGATCCTTTCACCAGTGACTTCAGGATATCACAGGAGATTCGGGGTTGGTCGGTTCGACTTCCTTCTAATAGTTCTCACTATTTTTACATAGTATACAAAAATAATTAAATCTTGATGTTTGGTCGGCGAGAAAAGTTTTTTTACTAGCTGAAGAGAGAGTTGTATCCGACTGCATTTTTGTCTGCTGTGTTGTGCTTGTATTGAGGGTTTCTGGGCGGCACGGCCAGCTTTTTCGGGTGTCCCTGAGCTTCGCAGCACCTGGCGCCATAACTTTACCAAAATTTTACAATTTGCTCTCACCTCTCAGATGCCGATCGCGCTGCGGTTTGCCCGATCGTTCCTGCCATTTTTCAGTTCGCAGTCAACGGCAGTAGTACCTATTAACTTACCCGCGAACTGACAGGCTTAAAAATTTTGCATTTTCCAGGTAGAGATAATAATTAACACCATTCGGCAGATTTTTGGAACAGCAAATAATCTAATCAATTTCCCATAAAAATCTGTCTCTTCTACTAATTATAAACTTTTTGACGCGCCGGATTGTGGCTGAAGTCTATATAAGCCATGGGTTTATTGACTCTATCACAAACTACTCTCAATGGTAAGCAAATGACATAAAAATTAATAAATTGTGAGGTCACACTCGATCCATTACTGGAAAAACTCCAGCCTTCTGGGTTTTTCTACGGGGCTGATGGCGCTGGGCGATGTGATGTTGTGTCGAAGAAACACCGGGTTTCTGGGCGCTTCGACTCTTACTCAAACCATCGCTGTGATGCGCCATCCGACGACGTTCGAGCTATAGCAATACCAGCGGGAAACGCGCCACGGGCTGTTTTTTTTTGGAAAAACCGATGAAAGAGGTTAATGACAGGTTCGTAAAATAATCGCAATAGTTCGCGACTGATGCGATTATTTCTCTGGCTCTCGCCCGGATGAGCTGTTGTTCAGTTGACAGTTGACAGTTGACAGCTTTGCCGAAAAGCATCTTGCCCCGAGCTCCGTCGAGGGGAGCCTTTATGAAGCCGAAGGGATGAGGGCACTTGACAATCATAAGTCCGAGGATTGGAGTAATGAATAGTCGGATTTTAATTTCTCGCCTTTAAGGGTGGAGGCTTTAAACCAATTCTTTCTGGTAATTGTTATTTTGTGAGTTTACTAATTACCCACTACTGATGACAGCTTACTGATCTTGTGCTTTCTTTTCTCGAAGTTTCAACAATATTTCTGCATGAACTTCGCGGGTAATCGGATAGAAATAGGTGAGAATCATGCCGCAAATTAAAGCAATTGTGGGCAGCGGCCCGATCGCAACTCGAATCGCGAACAGCGCAGAATCAGGCTGTACGGGCGCAGGCTCTCCCTGAACAGTGGCGAGAAATCCAGCTCTTTCTAATGCTTGTCCTACCAACCACAAACCGATCGCCAAACCAATTTTTTGCAGCAACACCATAAACGAATAGAACACGCCTTCACGTCTTTCGCCTGTTTGGAGTTCGTCGAGTTCAATCACATCCGGTATCATCGACCAAGGTATGAGATAAGCAGTGGAAACTCCGACACCTGCCATCACAGCTAGCAGGTACATCTGGACTACTTGTCCCGGTTGCAGGAAAAACAGTCCAGCTTGGGCGATAATCCACAAACTCATGCCCATAAAATAAACAGCTTTTTTGCCGTATCGCTCGCTGACTTTACTCCAAACAGTTAACATGGCGAGTGCAGTGCCTTGAACTGCGATCGCAGTTTGGGTGAAAGTTGCTGGCGGCAGTTTCATCCAGTTGATCACAAAATAGGGCAAAATCGAAGCAGTTAATTGCACTCCCAGCCAAGAACAGAGATAAATTCCAATTACGTACAAAAAAGGGCGATTGTTAAAGGCAATCCGCAACTGTTCTCCTATCGGCAGCGATGTTGAACTGTCGTCTACTGGATTTGCTTGCAATTGAGCGAAGACGTGTTCGCGGGTTCCGAAAAAGCACCAGTACAAAGGCAATACTGAAATTACTGCACAGAGTGCGCCTAAGATTAAGTATTTTTGGATGTCATCTTTAACTAAGGCAAAGATAATTTGCGCGATAATTAAGGACAAAATGCTGCCGCCGATCGAGAAAGTAAACCGGAAACTGTTAAGGCTAGTGCGTTCGTTGTAGTCTTGGGTTAATTCTGGGGTGAGGGCGGTGTAAGGCAGGTTGACGGCGGTGTAGGCGGTGTTAAACAAAATGCCGATCGCCACATAGTACCAAAACAGTATCGTGGGATCTTTGCTGGGAACAATCCACTGCAAAAAGAAGAAGATCCCGAAAGGAATTGCGCCGTAAACCATCCAAGGATAGCGGCGGCCCCAGGGATGAGAGGTGCGATCGCTTAAAACCCCCACAATCGGGTCATTTATGGCATCCCAAACCTTACCGATCAGCAAAATGTTGCTTGCAGTTCCCGCAGCCAAACCGGCGACGTTGGTAAAGAAAAACAGCAGGAAAAATACCAGAACATTCGCAGTAATTGCGGGGCCGAGGTCTCCCGCACCGTAAGCTAGTTTTGTGGAGAAGCTGAGTTTTTTTGTTTCCGGGTTGTTGGCGGCTAATTCAGGGGGGGAAGTGTTGCTCATAAACTTTGATTTCGGGATTTTTGGGCAGTCGCAGTCTTTCCAGTAGGAGTATAACTCGCGCTACGCCGTAATACTAAGTTTTTTTTGGCGATCGGGACGAGCCTGAAGATTGGTTTACTGAGTTGACAGTTGACCTGGGACAGTTGACCTGGGACAGTTGACCTGGGACAGTTGACAACAACCTCTACCTGGAAGCAAGAGGATGGGAGTAATGAATAGTCTGATTTTAATTTCTCCCTACAAGAGAGAGGCTTTAAACCAATTCTTTCTGGTAATTGCGAAAAAGCTAGGGCCAAGTTTCACCAATAATCTTTAGTTCCCACCCACAATCGAAATAAACTTACTCCCATCCAGCGAGAGCAATTCAAAAAACCGAGGAATTCAGTCCGGACTACAAACCTATTTATAGCAACCGCCACATCGGTGAGTACATAAATAACTTCATGAATAGAGCCGATACCCCTCAAGCATCAATGATTTGATTCGGGTTATGCAACTTTCAACCCTTCGACTTGCTTCGGCTACGCGGAAGCTGAGCGCAGTCGAAGCTCAGCACAAGTCGCTCTTTGGGCAAGCTGTCAACTGTTAACTGTCCACTGCTATAACTGCGGTTGTGCGAGCACCACAAAATTACAATTCATCCAACAAAAAACCGGGTTTTTGTAAAAAACCCGGCTACCATGAACATAAGCAATTTTAACACTGTTCGCTCCTCAATTCTTTAATAACTTCATCCCCATTTTTACCTTGTCCAAAATCGTCTTTTGCGAGACGCAAGTAATCAGGCAAAGCTTGCCGCAATTCAAAGTATCCCGGCGGACTTCTTGCGCTTTTTCGCCGTACCAAATCTCGCGGGCGTTGGCTTCTTTCACATTGCCAATTACCGGAAACTCATCGCACAATTTTACATCGCCGCGCGTATCAATCCAGTAATTGCGCAGTCCGACGCGACAAGGACGAGTTGAATCGGGAGCTTTTTCTTCCTGGAAGTGAGGAACCATCAAGCGCAACACTTCATCGCTGTTCATAATTGGCGCGCCATTTTTCTTCATCTCAATTAAGCGCTCAATTACCTGTGAAAATTCTTCCCTGTCTGCTTCTTCAATCCACAATTCCGAATAGGTTTCTGGAGTCCAGCGGTTGACTGGTTGGAAGTTCACTGTCGTGGCTCCAATTCCCTGGGCCCAGGTTACAATCTCTTCTAGGTGACGGAAGTTGAGGCGGTTGATAGTGGGTTTGACGTTGATTGGAAACAGGACGTTTTGTTTTTCTTGTTCTTCGCGCAGATAACCGATTCCTTTGGAAAGTCTGTCGAACAATCCGGGTTGGCCGCGCAAATAATCGTGCAATTCTGCATTCGGCCCGTCAACGGACATATTCACATTAAAAGGACGCGCCGCCACAGTTTTCGCGGCATTTTCCTTAGTCATGCAATAGCCGTTGGTGGTGACACCGGCGTGAATGCCGTTTTTGTTAGCAAATGTCAGTAAGTCTAGAAAACCTTTCTTAATATAAGGTTCGCCGCCGCTAAAGTTGATGGAAAATTCTCCCACAAATTCTTTGACGCTTAAGAGGGCATTTTGCCAATCTTCGATCGTCATTTCGTCTTTATATTCTTTGAGGCGCCAATACTCGCACTGGCGGCATTTTACATTGCAGTGCTCGTTAACAATCCCGTAAAAAGTGACTGGGGTTGTCATGTCTAGCCCTGTATTGATCCGCAGCGATTCGGCTACTGCACTCTTGGTGTGCTTGACGCCCAGTCTGGATAATGTTAAAGCATCCATATCTTTTTTTCCTTACGTGTTGTTACTTAAGTCAATCGATCGAACTCAATTTTTTTACGTATGATTGCGTATGGCTGACGTACGGCTGATTGCGTATTCTTTTCGAGTACGTATGCACCATCCTAAGCGTTACTTTTGGGAATGGCGAGATGTTTTTGGAATTTATATAATATTAAATTTTGTAACATATTAGTAGTTTAAATGAATGAGCGCTTTTTTATGCTAATTCATAAATTAAGCTTAATAAATGGCAAAGACTATCGCCTATAAATTGAGTAATATTTAAGTTTTGTAATATTTATTAAAATTTAGTTAAATAACTTAATAACTTGCGAAAGTAAAAATACTTAAGTAAGCTGTATCAATAACTTAAAATTATAGTAAAATAAGCGGTCAGTACATTAGCAGGCTTCACACAACCTTTACAATAGGAGGGAATTTAAGTATTTCAAGGACAAAAAATGGCGACAAACATGAGACGATATTTGCAGGTACTGAAATTGTTCTGGGGTGCGGCGATCGCAGCCGAGCTCGAATACCGCATCAACTTTGTCCTCGCTGCCCTCAGCAGCCTGGGAAACCTTGCTGGTAGCTTGTTCGGGCTGTTTTTGTTCTACCGTACCGGCTACACTTTTTCTGGCTATTCCTGGGAACAAGCTTTAGTTGTACTGGGGATTTTTACGGTTTTGCAGGGGTTTTCGTCAACTTTTCTGGCGCCCAACCTCAGCCGTATTGTCGATCGAGTGCAGCAAGGTACTCTCGATTTCGTACTCCTCAAACCCATCAGTTCGCAATTCTGGCTATCTGCAAACACAGTTTCTCCTTGGGGCATCCCAGATTTAATCTTCGGCGCCGGATTGGTGCTGTATGCTGCTAACAAATTGGGAGTAGGAATCGGCAACTATTTTTTAACAGCAATCCCGCTGTTATTCGGAACTATTACTCTTTACAGTATCTGGTTTATGTTAGGTGCAACTAGCATTTGGTTTGTCAAGATTTATAACGTTACCGAAGTCTTGGAAGGATTGTTAGAAGCGGGCAGGTTTCCCATGGCAGCTTATCCCGCAGCTTATCGATTTTTCTTTACATTTGTAGTTCCCGTTGCCTTCTTGACGACTGTGCCGGCAGAAGCCATGCTGGGCAGAGGTGACATGGTTTGGATCGCAGGGGCGGGAATTTTGGCGATCGGGCTGTTAGTTTTCTCTCGATATTTCTGGCAATTTGCACTCCGCTTTTACACCAGCGCTTCGAGTTAGGTAAGTAGGTAAGCTGCGGCGCGGCCAGAGATTGTCTGTGATGTTTGAGGGGAAAAAACGAGAGAAGGTTTGACCAGTCGGGAATAGTCCATGAAAATATACAGTTTGAATACAGTACAGCCGACGGAGAAAATATTTGTGTCCTATCTACTTATATTCTAAAAAAAACAGTAAAATTTCAAAATATCCTTGAAATCTCAACTCTCAATCAACCACGCAAACGAGGGCCAACGAATGAAAAGAAAAAAACTGGGCAACAGTAATTTTAGCATCAGCGCGATCGGTCTGGGAGGTATGCCGTTGTCGTTAAGCGGCAAGCCGCCAGAATCGCAAGCAATTGCGGTAATTCACCGCGCCCTCGATTTGGGCATCACCCTGATTGACACCGCAGATTCCTATTGCGAAGATCAATCCGACAAACACCACAACGAGCACCTGATTGCCAAAGCTTTGCAAGAGTACACCGGAGATATTCGGGCGGTTACTGTCGCCACGAAAGGCGGCTTGATGAGGCCTCAAGGTGCCTGGACGCGCAACGGGAATCCCCACCATTTGCGTAAGACAATTCGCGAAAGTTTTGAAGCTTTGGGCGGTCAAAAGCCGATCGACCTTTGGCAGTATCACTCGCCCGATCCAGCCTATACAATCGAAGCAGCCCTAGCACCGGCAAAGGAAGCAGTAGAAGCAGGAATGATTCGATTTATCGGAGTTTCCAACTTTTCTGTAGAGCAGATCAAACGCGCCCGCGATACAGTAGAAGTTGTTTCGGTGCAGAATCAGTACAATCCGTGGCACAGACAGCCGGAATCCGACGGCGTACTGGAATATTGCGAAGCCGAAAACCTGACATTTTTTCCCTGGAGTCCTTTGGGGGGAAGCCGCCGCGTCACCAGCTTGCAAGATATGCCCGCGATCGCGAAATTAGCAGCCGAAAAAAACGTTTCAGTTTACTGTATAGTATTAGCTTGGTTGATGGCAAAATCGCCCTGCGTCGTTCCGATTCCCGGCGCCACAAAAGTATCGAGTATTGAGGACTCCGTAAAGGCGATCGAAGTTAAATTGACTGACGAGGAATTACAACTAATTGCAGCAAGTTAAATAAGTAAGCTGTTGGGCATTTAAATTGCATATTTGGGGCGATGCTCAAAGCCCGCCCCACAATATTTATATTAATTGTTGATATACAATTTGAATGCAGAAGAGCTTATAATACCACAGATTTAATGAGTAAAATTACCCCTTTGTGAGTGAATGAGTTTTATGGAAGCTAATCAAATGAATGCCGATCGAGACGTACCAATTGAACATAAAAACGTACCTGTAGCCCATGAAGGACTGCACAACTTTTTATACAGTTCCGACTCGGAACACAGCGCCGCCGCCGCTATTTCTGAAGTAGAAAATGACGGCACGCAAGTAATGTCGATCGATATGTGGCGCCAAATAGCAACTAACGCAAAAGTCGCCGGCGTTTACGCTGTCACGAACACTTCCGGCAATACTCAGTATATAGGTTATTCGCGCAATATCCTGCTGTCAGTCAACGGTCATATCGCCGAAAACGGCGCGGAAAATTGTGCTTTTGTGCGCGTGCAAACTTTCAAATTCCCGAAGCGGGAAGAGATGGAAAGTTTGCGGGATGCTTGGATAGCAGAACTCGGCAGTATTCCGCCTGGAAACGGCGCCCAGAGCGAGATGTGGGCGAGTACGGTGGGTCGAGCCGCGCGATCGGCAATGTCGGCCGCAGAGCAACAAGCTTATGAGGAAAAGAAGCTAAAATTGCGCAAAGCAATGGCAGATTCTACTCTTACTAAAGAGTTAGAAACAGCCGCTAAAATGGATGGGGAACGACACCAGCATCTGGATGCTGCTGTTAACAATGATGATTGGAGTGCAGTGATTCAATCGCAAACTCAGGAAACCAAGTCCGAGAAATAATATTTGCTGCTAGATAAACTTTTGTTTGTCGTAAAGCGGGGCGGGTTTTGTTCGGAGATTGCGTGCCGGATGCGAGGATTACGTGCTAAACCCGCCCCTACTAACTAATGACTAATGACTAATTTTCCGTTCATTAACTAAAGTCAAACTTACCCATTCACCCTTGTCGTTGTAACTGCGAATCATCCGAAACCGCAAGTCAGGTTCTACCAACCAACCGGCCTCAAAAAATATAGGTTTTCTGGATTCAAATTTCACCGGACAAGTGCAAGAACCGCCGTCAGGAAGCAGCAAAACTTGTACGGGCGTTGCACCTTCATTAAAATTAATAACTGAACCGTCAATCCTGCCGCTAGAACTGATAACATTAGCATTGCTGCCAAAAGTAATTATCTGCACTATGCGATCGCCATTTTGCAAATCTAATTGCATTTTGGTAGAATAACGATCTGGAGAACGCCCGTCTGGATACATTGTCACAGCCTCGCCCTGCCATTCTCCCAGCAAATCGCCCACAGTTAAAGGCGGACGTTCGGGGACATTTTTATCGAGCTGTTTTTCGCGAATTAAGGTAAGTTTGGATAAATTGCCGTCGGTATTGTAGAGTTGAACGAAGCGCAACCGGCGATAATGGTAGATGAAACCAAACTCGGCACCAGACTCAGAATAAGGTGCTAGTTGAATAGTTCCCTGACAAAAATCTCCATTCTCAAAAAATAGGATATCTCGTCCCAAACTCTGATATTCTCGAACAAGTTCGCTGACTTCCGGTTCGCCGACACCGCTAGGATTTGGGGAAAATCGCCGCAGTTTCAACCGCACAGTTTTGTTATCGTTGAGACCTTCGAGAGCAATAATGCTAGGAGTATCTTGCAGTACCTCTCCCCGCGTTGATAGCTGAGTGAAGGAACCGTGCCATTCTCCTAAGTTTTGCAAAAAGTTTTCCCACTGCGCTACCATATTCTTACCTTTGGATATATGTCTAAAAATAAAATTATAACTCTGCTGACGGATTTTGGATTGACTGATGTTTATGTGGGAGTGATGAAAGGTGCGATCGCCCAAATCAACCCGCAGTTAAAAGTGATTGACATTACGCACCAAATACCCTCCCAAAATATTGCCGCGGCAAGGTTTTGTTTGATGACTGCTTTTGCTTATTTTCCACCGGAAACCGTACACATTGCTGTCGTCGATCCGGGTGTGGGTAGCAAGAGACGCGGGATTGCGATTAAATGTGCTAATTGCTTCCTTGTCGGGCCGGATAACGGGTTGTTTAGCGGGGTGTTGAGTCGCGAAAGTGCGTTAGCGAAGCCCTCGAAGAGGATCGCCGCTGTGGAGTTGACGAATTCGCAATACTGGCGATCGCCCGAACCCAGCAGCACCTTTCACGGTCGCGATATTTTCGCCACAGCGGGCGCTCATTTGGCGAATGGGGTGCCGCTGGAAGAGTTGGGAAGGGCGGTACGCCCTGCAAGTTTAGTGCAGCTACAGATACCAAATTGCGCCGTTACAGGCACAGGTGCGGTAGGTTGCGTTCAATATGTCGATCGCTTCGGCAATCTAATTACCAATATCCCGAATAATTGCATTATAGGTAACAATTGGTCAGTGACAATCAACAATAGTCCCCAGCTAATTTGCATCCCCAGCGGCAAAACCTACAGCGATAGCAAGCCAGGTGATTTAATTGCCATAATTGGTTCTGACGGTTGGCTAGAAATTGCCGTTAATGGCGGCAGCGCTCAATCCGTTTTGCAGCTAGAAGTAGGAGAAAAAATAGAAGTAATATTATCTCCACTTCTCGAACCATCACCCTAAAATAGGTTCGTAGTGAGGACTTCAGTCCGCATCAAATTCAGAGGACTAATTCTAGAACCATCATCATAAAACAGGTTCGTAGTGAGGAATGCGAGTCCGCATCAAAGTAGAGAGGACTAAAGTCCTTACTACGAACCTATTTATTCATCTTAATTTGAGATTTTTCGGCAAAATCAACAATAGTTTGGCGGTATTCACTGCTGTTAAAAAAAGCATCTCCATTATTGTGCTTAGCATTAGCAACCAGCAAAATTTGCTTAGGTTCACCAGAAACAGCATACAACTTATTACTCATCGCAGCCGGAATCAAAGGATCAGCAGTTCCGTGGACGAACAAAACCGGAATTTTGAGCAATTTCACTTTATTCAAAGAATCAAACCTTTGTGTCAGCAGCAGCCGCACCGGAAACAGCCGCATCAAACTTTGGCGTTCTACCATATCCAGCATGGAAGTGAAAGAACTTTGAACAATTAATCCCGCAGTTGCCGAATGTGCTACTGCTAATTCTACAGCAACAGCACCGCCCAGTGAATGGCCGGACAAAAATATTTCGCTAGGCGATAATTGCCGCTGTTTGACTAAATAATTATAAGCTGTTTCCGCATCTTCATACATCCGCGCTTCGCTGGGAAAACTGCCTTGACTGCGCCCGTAACCCCGGTAATCTATCAGGAAGACGGAAAAACCCAATTGCCGCAAGCGGTAAGATTGATTGATATTCGCACCGATGTTAAAGCCCTTGCCGTGCAGGTACAAGAGGGTTCCTAGTGGCTGTGGATTGGCGACTGGCAGCCACCAACCGTGAATTTTCTCTATTTTTTCCGTTTTGGGCGATCGCCCGTTGACTGGCAACCAGACCTCCTCGTAGGAAATGTTGAAAGCATCGGGTGTTTTGGCGATCGCAGGTGTGGGACTAAAGATGAGACGAGTTTGCAGGATAAACAATAGTATACAAGCTGGTTGACTGACAAAAGTCAGTCAAGATCGGGATAAAAGCTGACCCAGACTGGATTAAAGAGAAAAAGAGGGATCAACTGTTTTTAACAAAAAAACCAGTATGAATCGAAATGATCGATCGCCCCTCTCATCTTCAT
>JANYGO010000248.1 GCA_025362325.1 Cyanobacteriota bacterium
CTGCGGTAATCCCCAGATAAATTACTTCAACATCTCTACCCATAAAAGTTGATTGGTTTGCCCAGATATCCGATCGTTCAGCAATGCTAAACCCAGTGCCGACTTTCCCCATAACAACCGTCCCGTCAACCATTCCCCGAACCAGCAGATTGCCCAACGAGTTAGCAAATTGACCAGTGCCTTTGCCAAACCCGACAATCACAAAATTGCTTTTGACGAAGTTTTTGACTTTTAAAAGGTTGTTCGATCGACCACCCGCATAAACCGAGTCAGGGTTTCGTAACATAATCCCCTCGTCCGATCGACCCGACACTTTAACTGCTTCGGTTTCAGCTTGGATTTCAATGGGCGTGTTTCCGACTATTGAATGATCCAGATGAAGCACTCGCCCGAAAGTCGGTAGTTTTGCTTCCATCAAGTCAAGCATTGCCCCAGCGTCCATGTTTGGATTTGCGATCGAGCCAACAGCAAATATTCTGAACTCAACTCTAGCTTTTGCAGCAACGTCGTAGTCTTTGGTATCACGAACAATTCCGCTTATTATGTCAAACTTTTCACCTGGGATGTACAACTCACCATCCAAGAATGACAGATTGTGGCTGATGCGCAGTGACTCACAAATTTGTTCAATTTCTCCAAAACCAACATAGCGAAGTCTTTGACTACGACTGGTCAAACCACGTTCTGGTGCATAATACAAGCATCGAATCCCGTCAAGTTTTGGGCTTGCCAGCCATACAGGATTCGGGTAAAGTTTTGTGGGATTGTAGACGTTTGCTAATTGTGGAAGCATTGGTTTTTGCTATAATTAATTAGTCCCTTCAATTATAACTTTTACTCTCATGACCCAAGAGCAAATTGCATTGTTGGCTAAACTATCCGAATCGGGAACTGAAATTAAAGCAATCGTTGAGTCGGCGGAACAAACTACTCGATCGATTCGTGCTGGTAAACGAGCGGTCAACACTGTTTTACCCATCAAAGCTGGTGAAGCAGCCACTGTTAGCTTCCTGCAAGTTGTTCCTGAAAAAGGCGAAAAACTTGCTACTCAGGACTGGGAAATTTGTATCCGGATCGGCGGAACTCGGATTTGTGTTTCTGTTGATTTTGATGCAGTCGCAGCTTAATCGCTAGTTGCTAGTTAATAAATGCCAAAAACGATGCTTCCTTTTTATCAGTAAAAAGGAAGCATCGTTTTTTTATGATGATTTTAACTAATTACATTAGACAAGACAAACAAAGTATTAACATGACAATGCACATCTGCATTGATTGCCACTTCGTTTGCTACTTGTAGGTTAATTTGACCGTTTGTAGCACTCATGTATGTTAGATAGCTTGTATGAGTCTTGCCACCAGCCGGAGCAGGAACGACACACACAACAGGCACCATTAAAGTATCTGGGGGATTGAAACCATCAAGGACGGCTGCCACTTGTAAGGCGAAACCGTGAGTAGGTTTTTTCAAAAATACCACTCCAGATAATTCTGCAAGTTGACCATTTTTGCGAATTCGTAAATATCCAGTAAACCCTGGCAATAACGGAATATTTACCCAATTATTCGGCCATCTAGCCATTACTCCCGTTGCGCCAGTTGCGCCAGTTGCACCCGTTGCGCCGGGAATTCCTTGAATCCCTTGTAGACCTCGATCGCCCGCTGCGCCTTTTTCACCAGGTAAACCTCTTTGTCCTTGAAGTCCCTGATTTCCTTGGATTCCTTGGATTCCATTGGCGCCTGTAGCACCTGTAAGTCCTACAGCGCCAACGTCACCTTTCGTACCCGTTGCGCCCATAGCGCCCGTTGCGCCACGCTCTCCGGGTAAACCTCGATCGCCTGTTGCGCCCATAGCGCCACGTTCTCCAACTGCACCAGCGACACCCCGAGGTCCGATCGCGCCATCCGCACCAGCGACACCCCGAGCACCAGTAAGTCCGATCGAACCTGTGTCACCTGTCGCACCCGGTAAACCTCGATCGCCTGTAAGCCCACGTTCCCCTGGCAAGCCACGCTCTCCAACCGCACCCCGAGCACCAGTAAGTCCGATCGAACCTGTATCGCCCTTGTCACCTTTGGAACCAACAGCACCAACAGCACCCGCAAGTCCTTGAGTACCCGTAGCGCCACGCTCTCCAGTTGCGCCCGGTAAACCCCGATCGCCTGTAAGCCCACGTTCTCCCGGTAAGCCTCGCTCCCCCGCAGCGCCACGTTCTCCCGTAAGTCCCTGAGTACCCGCAGCACCAGCAAGTCCTACAGCACCAACGTCGCCTTTATCGCCTTTATCGCCCTTGGAGCCAGCAATGCCATCCGCACCCGTAATTCCACGTTCTCCCGTTGGACCTGGTAGACCTCGATCGCCGGTAAGTCCGCGTTCCCCTGGCAAGCCACGTTCTCCCTGTTCTCCCGGCAAGCCGGGAGAGCCAGTATCACCTTTCTCTCCTGGAATTCCTTGAACACCTACTGCGCCCGTAATTCCCTGTTCTCCTGGTAAGCCGGGAGAGCCCGGTTCACCAGTTGCACCTGGTAAGCCTGGTAAGCCTTGCTCGCCAATTTCACCTTTGTCACCCCCGATCCCTCGATCGCCAGCATCACCTTTTTCTCCGGCTGCACCCGG
>JANYGO010000181.1 GCA_025362325.1 Cyanobacteriota bacterium
GTTATCATCACCGGCGCATCCTCCGGCGTCGGCTTGTACGGCGCCAAAGCCCTTGCAGACAAAGGATGGCACGTAGTCATGGCCTGTCGCGACGTGCACAAAGCCGGAGACGCCGCCCAAGAGTTGGGCATACCTCAAGGCAGTTTCTCGATTATGCAGATTGACTTGGGCGATTTGGAAAGCGTGCGCCGGTTTGCTCGGGAATACAAGTCAAGTGGCAGGCCTCTAGACGCTTTGGTGTGCAACGCGGCTATCTATATGCCTTTGATTAAGGAACCGCTGCGCAGCCCTGAAGGTTACGAGTTGACGATGACTACGAATCACCTCGGTCATTTTCTGCTGTGCAATCTGATGATGGAGAGTATGAAGCCTTCCTACTATCAAGATGCGAGAATCGTGATTTTGGGAACCGTGACGCACAATCCAGACGAGTTGGGCGGGAAGATTCCGCCGCGCCCGGATTTGGGAAATTTTGAGGGCTTTGAAGCGGGTTTTAAAGACCCGGTTTCGATGGCTGACGGCAAGAAGTTTGAACCCGTCAAGGCTTACAAAGATAGCAAAGTTTGCAACGTGCTGACGATGCGGGAACTGCACCGCCGCTTTCACGAATCCACCGGGATTAATTTCACTTCGCTGTATCCGGGATGCGTCGCGGATACGCCACTGTTTCGCAATCACTATCCTTTATTTCAGAAACTTTTCCCGCTGTTTCAGAAGAATATCACCGGCGGTTACGTGTCGCAGGAGTTGGCGGGCGAAAGGCTGGCGATGGTGGTTGCAGATCCGGAATACAAGCAATCTGGGGCTTATTGGAGCTGGGGAAACCGCCAGAAAAAAGATGGTAAGTCTTTTGTGCAGAAGGTTTCTCCCCAAGCGCGCGATGATGAGAAAGGCGAGCGGATGTGGGAGTTGAGCGCTAAGTTGGTGGGTTTGGCTGACGGAGCTCAAATGGGTGCTGCTAGTGCGGGCGTTTCTGCATAATTCCAAATAAGACTCGGCGGTTGAAACCGCTAAGCGAGTCAAACGAAGAAGACTCGGCGGTTGAAACCGCGTCTACACGAACGATGTCCGCGGCTCGACTGAGCTTCGCCGAACGTCCTCCGCGGACAAAGAGAGTGAACGGGGTATTAAAGTCTCATGTCGTATCATGCACCAAAATTAAAGAAACCGGGTTTTTTACGCTCATCTGCGGGTTTTAACGCAGTATTTTCCAGAAAAACCCGGTTTCTGGCTATGCAATCCCATCACAGAAACCGTGTTTCGACTTCGCTCAACCAGCGGTTTTTTGGCTGAATCTGCGGGTTTTAACGCAGTATTTTCCCGAAAAATCCGGTTTCTGGCTACGCTCTTGCGAAACAACTGTTGGCTGTCGCTGTTACTTTTTTATCGGTTTGAATTAATTTAAAGTTGAGCCGGCTCAAGTCGTGAAAATATTTTTACCCAATTATTCGGGAACGCAATCATAGCCTATGAATTGTCGATCGCAAAAACTATTTTTAATCGCGGGAATCTTTGGGTTAGTTTGGTTGGGAAAACCAACCCAAACATTCGCGAGCAACGTTGAAATTTTGACCTCAAATGTTGAGGATTTGGCAGCAGTCAGCAGCGGAGCCGATCGACTGCTGCCAACCGCAGACACCGAGATCAGCCGCCGCGAAGACTTGACAAACGCTGACGAGAAAACGCAGTTACCTGCGTCTGCTCCCGAATTGCAGTCGCCAACGGCAAATTCGGTCGATCGCACATTAGATACAAAAGCTCAAGAAACCGCGCTTTCTCAACCCGGTAAACAACTAGAAGAAAGTATTGGCGCCCAAAAAACGGGTTTAGATGCCGATCGAGATTCGCAACTGAGCCAACTGCCCAACCCAATTCAGCCCAGAGAGCCGGAATTTCCGCCACCAACAGCACCGCAGCCTTCGCTGCCTTCTCCCCTCCAACCCAGCGTCCCAATACCTGTTCCCGGCGATGTGAGACCGGGGATTCCGGGTACAATTAGGGTCTCGCGCTTTGAATTTGAGGGGAATACAGCTTTTAGTGATCGCGAACTCGCAGAAGTTACAAAACAGTTTGCGGGGCGCGAAATCACCTTTGCGGAACTGATCGCAGCAGAAGCGGCTGTGACTCAAAAATACGTAGCAGCAGGATACATCAATTCCGGCGCTGTAATTCCCGCCAACCAAACCTTTCCGAGGGAAGGAGGTGTGGTGAAAATTCGGATTGTCGAAGGCGGGTTAGATGCAATTGAGATTAGTGGAAACAGGCGCTTAAATGCAAGTTACGTGCGATCGCGCCTAGAGCGCGCCACCATTCGGCCTCTAAATCGCGATCGGCTGCTGGAAGCCTTGCAAATGCTGCAACTCGACCCCTTGATTGCCAATGTTTCCGCCGAATTGCAAGCCGGAAGCCGCCCGGAAAACAGCCGTTTAGAAGTGCGGATCAAAGAAGCAGACAGCCTTAGCGGTGAAGTTTTCCTAGACAATAATCGATCGCCCAGCGTCGGCAGTTTTCGGCGCGGTGTGCGGCTCAATCAAGCGAATTTGCTCGGTTTGGGCGACGGGTTAGAGCTATCCTATGCTAACACCGACGGCAGCAACGAATTCAACGGCAGCTACACAGTCCCCGTCAACGCGCGCAACGGCACGATTCGGTTTGCTGCGAGTGCTGCGAGCACCAACGTGATCGAGCAACCCTTTGATGCTGCTGGAATCGAGGGAAAATCGCGGACTTATGAGTTAACTTACCGCCAGCCGATTGTCGAAAAGCCGGATCGCACTTTGGCTGCGGGAGTGACTCTTTCGCGGCAAGAAAGCGATACATTCCTGTTGGGGGAAAGATTTGCGCTGTCGGCGGGAGCAAACGAGCGTGGCGAAACGCGGGTTTCGGCGGTGCGGTTTTTTCAGGAATACGTGCAGCGGAATACCCGACAAGTGATCGCGGCGCGATCGCAGTTTTCCGTCGGTACCAATTTTTTGGGCGCTACTGCGAACGATAGCAGCCCTGACAGTCGCTTTCTGGCGTGGCGCGGACAAGCCCAGTATGTGCGGCTGTTAGCGCCGGACACCTTGCTGATTGTGCGTTCCGACATTCAATTAGCCGATCGCCCGCTGCTGTCTCTCGAACAAATCGGGATCGGTGGCGTTCAAAGTGTGCGCGGATATCGCCAAGATTTGCTGTTAACTGATAGCGGTGCGATCGCCAGTGCGGAAGTGCGAATCCCGGTTTGGCGGGTGCCGCAAGTCAAAGGATTGTTACAAGTGGCTCCGTTTGTCGATTTTGGGGTAGGCTGGAACCATTCAGGAGAAAAACCGAATCCTGACTCTGACAAACTGCTGGGTGCGGGTTTGGGGCTGATTTGGCAGATGGGCGATCGGTTGAATGTGCGTCTAGATTATGGTATTCCTTTGATTAATGCTCGATCGGGCGATTCCCTACGGGATAGCTCCGCTTCACGAACTTTCCAAGAAAAAGGCATCTACTTTCGGATTAATTATTTTCCCTTCTAGCTATTAGACAGCGACAACAATAAAAATAGGTTCGTAGTGCGGACTAAAGTCCGCATCTGAAATAAAAATAGGTTCGTAGTGCGGACTTTAGTCCGCATCTGAGGACTAAAGTCCTCACTACAAACCATGTTCTAAAATATAAAGTAGTTAACACCAGAGGGCTTGTCTTATGGTTCAGACAAAAACTAAACTAACATTTGCAGACTTCCTGCAAAAATACCCAGACGGATCTGGCATCTACGAACTTGTAAATGGAGAGATTGTCAAAGTCGAATCAACCAGAGCTGATAAAAATGTGGCAAAATTTCTAGTATGTGGCTTTAACGATGAAATCAGCCGTTTAGAACTTGACTATATTGTTGACAAAGATATAGTGATCAGAACAGTCAAAGCTTCTGGACAAGAACAAGGCAGAAATCCTGATGTTGGCGTGGTTAAGGCATCAGTATGGAATAGCAATGTACGTGGCTACGGAGCGCTTACCGAACCGCTCGAATTAGCAGTAGAAGTTACCTCAACTAACTGGGAAGACGACTATGTTGATAAGCTAGATGAGTATCAACGGCTCGGCATTTCTGAGTATTGGATTGTGGACTATTTAGCGATCGCTTCTCGGGCTTATCTAGGCAATCCCAAAGTTCCCACAGTTTTCGTTTACTCTTGGGAAAATGACGGTTATCTAGTTCAAAGTTTTAGAAATAATCAGCGGATTCTCTCTAAAACTTTTCCAGAATTAGAAATCACTGTCGAGCAAATTGTACTCAGCAGCCAAATTCAAACACTTTAGAGAAACGAGATGAGCTTACACCGATAAACTTTATTGTTAGGATTTTTTTATGTCTCGCTTGCATTCCTCCCTAGTCTGTGCTTTATTTTTGCTATTTCCCGTTCGTGCGATCGCCCAAATCATCCCAGACGGTAGCTTGGGCGCGGAAAGTTCGCGCATTGTTCCCGATACGATCAACAACTTACCCTCAGATAGAATTTCCGGCGGCGCAACTCGCGGGGTTAACCTATTTCACAGTTTCCGCGAGTTCAACATCGGTGAAGGGCGAGGAGCTTATTTTGAAAATCCCAGCGGAATTGCTAACATTTTCACTCGCGTTACGGGCGGCAAATCCTCAAATATTTTAGGAACCCTGGGAGTGCAAGGCAATGCTAATTTATTTTTAATCAATCCGCAAGGGATTTTATTCGGCCCCAACGCTCGCTTAGATTTGCGAGGCTCGTTTATGGGTTCAACTGCTGCGGGTGTTGTGTTTAATAATGGTTTTGAATTCAGCGCGGCTAATCCTAACGCAGTCCCTTTGTTAGCGATTAATATTCCAGTCGGTTTAAGCTTTCGAGACAATCCCGGTGCAATTGTCAACGCTTCCAGTGTTACTCAAAACATTCAAGGCACAGAAATCCCCGTGGGTTTAGCAGTTCCTCCCGGTCAAACCTTAGCACTCGTAGGAGGAGATTTAACGTTTAACAATGGTTTTGCCAGCGCTTTTAGTGGCAACATTCAATTAGGGAGCGTGGCGAGTCCGGGTTTAGTAAGCTTCAATATCACACCGATAGGATTAGGTCTAGATTATACAAATGTTGCTAATTTGGGCAAAATTGAATTATCAGGTTTATCGGCGGTGACGGCGAGCGGGCCTGGTGGTGGCTCGATCGCACTCCGGGGAGGAAATGTGATTTTGCGCGATCGAGCTTCCCTAGTATCCGATACATTAGGAAGTATCAACGGCCGCGATATTACAGTTGATGCAGCACAGTTAAGAATATTAGACCAAGCCTTTATTTCAACTGGTACTACCGGGACGGCAGCCGGAGGAAATGTCAGCATCCGTGCGACTGATGCTGTAGAAATTAAAGGAATTGGATTTGATAATTTTCGGCGCAATGTCCTCGATGCCGGCACAACAGGAACTTCTAACTTTTTAACCAGGCAAAGCGGCATAGCTGTCGGGACAGTCGGTGCGGGTGCGGCGGGGAATATTACAGTTGATACTAAGCAACTAATGCTCCGAGAAGGCGCGTTAATCATCAACCCTAGTTACGGTGCAGGAGCTGGAGGGAATGTGGCAATTAAAGCTTCTGAATCAGTCGAAGTCAGCGAATCTGGGCTGTTCACCACCGCTATAAATCAAGGTAGTGGAGGCAATTTAATAGTTGATACCGCAAAGCTAACTGTGCGTAATGGGTCAGTTTTATCAAGCGCAACTGTGGGTGCAGGTAATGGTGGAAACTTAATCGTGAGAGCTTCTGACTCGGTGCTACTCACAGAATACCGATTAGATAGTTCCTTCGGTACTGGTATTATCACTAACAGTATTGGCGGTACGGGAAACGCGGGAAATATAGAAATTAATACACGCTCTTTACTCATAGAAGGGGGAACTTCGATCAGTTCTACCAGCGGAGTTACATCTAGAACTGGTGTGATTCCTGCTGTCGGTCGGGGTGGAAACATTACCATAAATGCCACCGACTCTGTGACACTAACTGGTAGCCGCCAAAGTGACAGCTTATCCGCTACTCGTATTGCTCGCAGTCAATTAATTACCGGAACTGTTGCGGGTGGTAATTCTGGAGATTTGAGGATTAATACTAGGCGATTGACTCTTGAAGGTGCAGCGGCAATAGGAGCATCTACTCTAGGTGCGGGTAATGGCGGAAATATCATTGTCAATGCTTCGGAATCGGTAAAACTGATTGGAACCAAAGATAATTTGTCTGCTTCGGGTATAGCAACCGCTTCTGGAGAGACTGTGTATCAGACTTTATTTGGGCTTGCTCCCCCCACCGGCGCGGCAGGAAATATCGACATTACTACGCCAAGCTTGACTATCCGGGATGGGGCCACGATCACTGTCGGGAGTTTGGGATCGGGACGCACTGGTAATATCAATATTGTTGCAAATTCGATCGGCCTTGACACCAAAGGCAGCATTGATGGCACGACTGTATCCGGTACAGGAGCAAATATTAACCTACAAGCGCGAGACATCCAGTTGCGACGGGGGAGCAGAATTACAACGGATGCAGGTAGTTCTGACGGCGGAAATATCAATATTAACAGTGATATTCTTGTCGGCCTCCCGCCAGAAAACAGCGACATCACAGCCAACGCTCGCAGCGCAGCCGGTGGCCGCGTGAATGTCAATGTCCCAAATGTTTTGGGCTTTACAGCAGTCAGCCGCGAACAAGTGCGAGGTACTTTGGGACTGAGTGACGCTCAATTTGCAGCTTTGCAAGTAAGTCCGACATCTCTGCTTCCCACCAGCGACATCGCCGCCATTTCTCAAAGTGCCGGCCCGGCTTTGCAAGGTACTGTTACATTTAGTTCTTCTGGGGTGAATCCCGCTCAAGGTTTAGTGGAACTGCCGCAAAATGTTGTCGATCGGGCTGCGTTAATTGCCGCAAATCCCTGCACCCAAGGGGCCGAGAGCGCATTTACTGTCACCGGTCGCGGGGGATTGCCAGCTAGTCCCAATGACACTCTGGGTAGCCCAGAAACGCCGTTTCCGTGGGTGGAACAAGAAGGTTCGGCAACGAGCACGCGATCGGATGTAACGGATGTAACGGATAGAGGAATGCGCGAAGAAAGGGAAAAAAAAGCTCGGGAAGTTGTTCCGGCTCGCGGTTGGGTGGTGAATGCGAAAGGGGAGGTGACGCTTGTGGCTTCTGAAGCTGTGGGTCAATTTCCACAGCGCACGAGGCATCCTGTGTCGGTTTGTCAACCCCGATGACCAGAAAATAGCCAATGCTTGAAAATTTGTCTAGTTGTCAGCTAACAAAAGGTTAATTATGCTTTTTCAATATCTCTACTTCTGGCAATTATCCAAAATCAACGAACTAAAAGAGCGAGAGAAATACTATATTTCACGAGCGATTTACCTTTTCCCTTTGAGTTTGTACTTGTGCCTGTTTCCCGTTTGTGCGATCGCCCAAATCATCCCCGACAGCAGCTTGGGCGCGGAAAGTTCGCGCACTATTCCCGATACGATCAACAATTTACCCTCAGATAGAATCACTGGCGGCGCAACTCGTGGCTCTAATCTATTTCACAGTTTCCGCGAGTTCAACATCGGTGAAGGGCGAGGAGCTTATTTTGCCAATCCTAGCGGAATTGCTAACATTTTCACCCGCGTTACGGGCGGCAAATCCTCAAATATTTTAGGAACCCTGGGAGTGCAAGGCAATGCTAATTTATTTTTAATCAATCCGCAAGGGATTTTATTCGGCCCCAACGCTCGGTTAGATTTGCGCGGTTCGTTTATCGGTTCAACTGCTGCGGGTGTGGTGTTTAATAACGGCTTTGAATTCAGCAGCACCAACCCGCAAACACCTGCGCTGCTAACAGTTAATATTCCAGTTGGTTTAAGATTTAGAGACAATCCGGGTACAATTGTCAATCAATCGACGGCTTCAGGAAAGGTAAATCTGCCAGCATCTCCTATACCAATTCCGATTACAGATAAAGTTGGTTTAGCCGTAGACCCCGGTCAAACTTTAGCACTGATTGGTGGCGATATCCAAATCCCGGGCGGCAATTTAACCGCTAGCGGCGGACAAGTTTTGCTCGGTAGCGTAGCCAGTCCGGGTTTAGTTAATTTTGCACTAACAGCAGGCGGACAACAAGGAAGTTTGAGTTTTAATTATGGCAATATTCAGAACTTCGGCAATATTCAAATATCCGATGGCACACTGATCAACACCAGCGGCCTCGGTGGCGGCAGAGTAGAGATTAAAGGTGGAAATGTCGCGCTCAGCAGTGCGCGAATTTATGCGCTGACACTGGGAAATATTGATGGTAGAGGTATCGATATCAGCGCCCAAAAGTTGCGATCGCAAAACGGCACACAATTTTCTACTTTGACTCTAGGAGATGGTGCCGGAGGTAATATCAATTTCCGCGCTGCTGATTCAATAGAAATGAGCGGGCTGGGAGTTGATGCCTTTCAACAGGTGGCAATTACATACCTGGTATCGGGAACCACAGACCCGTTCGGCCCACTATTTACGCTGTTTAATGCTAGTGCTGGTGCTGGTGCTGGGGGGAGTATTACCTTCGACACCGGACGCTTGCTATTCAACAATGGGGTACTCGGTAGCGGGATAACTTTTGGTAGTGGAAGGGGCGGAAATTTGATTGTTCGCGCCAATACTTTTGAGATGGTGGGTTCTGGAATCAACAACGGGACAGCGAAAGAAAGTACCGGCGCGGGAGGAAGCATTACTGTTGATGTCGCCAGATTAATTATGCGCGACGGTTCTCTTCTCGGTACCACTAGCTACAGCAGCGGCCCGTCAGGGAATATCAACATTAAAGCTGCTGAATCAGTCGAATTGTCTAACAGCGGCCCGAGAACAGTTGTATCAACTGGAAT
Source organism: Cyanobacteriota bacterium (assembly GCA_025362325.1). GTDB lineage: Bacteria > Cyanobacteriota > Cyanobacteriia > Cyanobacteriales > Microcoleaceae > Microcoleus. The sequence continues at coordinate 8,888 of JANYGO010000181.1, forward strand.
TAGCACGCTGAGTATCGGCTCTAGCGGACGTGCTGGTAATATTAACGTTGATACGAAGCGGTTGACTTTATCTGGGGGTTCTGCGTTTACATTAGGAACGGGTGTATTGGTTGGCAGGTTTTTGTTTTCTCAGGATGGCGGGCCTGCGGGAAATTTAACTGTTAGGGCGAGTGAATCAGTGGAAATTTCCGGGATTTCTCAACTTTTGACCAGCGGAATTCAGAATGCTAGTGCGCTGACTTCTGGAACTTTGAGCTCTAGTCGGGGCGGGGATATTCGCATTGATACGCCCAGCCTAACTGTGCGGGATGGCGGGATAGTTTCTACGAGTTCTTTGGGTGGGGGAGATGTGGGGAATATTACTGTTAATGCCGATCGCATCTTGGTCAGCGGCAGCGGCAATAACGGTCTGTTTGTTAGTACAATTGATGCTTCGGTTGGCAAGACTTTTGGTACTAATCCCAATGCTACAGCAAATGCGGGTGAATTGAATTTGAATGCGCGCGATCGGCTAACTGTCACAAATGGAGCTACAATCACGGTGCAGGCTACGGGAACCGGACGGGCTGGTAATATCAATATTGTCGCAAATGCGATCGGCCTTGACAACAAAGCGAGAATTGACGGTACAACTGTATCCGGTACCGGAGCAAATATTACTCTGCAAGCGCAAGACATCCAATTGCGGCGCGGAAGTCGAATTACCACCGATGCGGGCAATTCTGACGGCGGCAATATCAACATCAACAGCGGCATTCTTCTCGCCCTCCCGCAAGAAAACAGCGACATCACTGCCAACGCCCGCACAGCAGCCGGGGGCCGTGTGAATGTCAATGTCCCCAATGTTTTTGGTTTTACAGCAGTTAGTCGCGAACAAGTCAGAAGCAGGTTGAATCTGGGCGACGCGCAATTTGCAGCTTTGCAAGTAAGTCCTACTTCTCTGCTTAACAGCAGCGACATCGCTGCAATTTCCCAAAACGCTGGCCCGGCTTTGCAAGGGGCTGTAACATTTAGTTCTTCTGGGGTGAATCCCGCTCAAGGTTTAGTGGAACTGCCGCAAAATGTGGTGAATCCGGCTGCGTTAATTGCTGCAAATCCCTGCATCGGAGGGGCCGAGAACGAGTTTACTGTTACTGGTCGGGGGGGAGTGCCGCCGAGTCCGAATGACTCTTTGGGTAGCCCAGAAACACCGTTTCCGTGGGTGGAAGCAGAAGGGGATGGAAGAAGGAAGCAGGAAGAAGGAAGAAGGGAAGAAATAGAAGGAAGAAATGCCACGAATACTGTACGGGATGTCACGGATCGAGGGAAGGTAGAAGAAAGGGAAAAAAAGGCTCGGGAAGTTGTTCCGGCGCGCGGTTGGGTGGTGAATGCGAAAGGGGATGTGATGCTGGTTGGATACAATCCGGGTAATGCTGCTGACTCTCGCAATCCTCGATCGAATTCGGCTTGTGGGCCGCGCTGACAAGATGTTTTTTTCTGCCGATAAACGCGGATAAATATTGGTGTTCATCTGCCTTCCCACAGGGGTCGCTCTGGGGTTTTGAATCGATCTAAAATACAAGTGCTTGAATTCTATATGAAGTTTACCCGATCGCTCCGACAAGCAATTTTATTATTTGTGATGTCCTGTCTGCTATCCGTAGCAATTCCTCCCGGAGTTGCCCAGATTCAGTCACCACAAGGAGTGCAGCTTCTGAGACAAGCTCGAACTCTGTACACTTCGGAACGTTTTTCCGAAGCTGTACCGCTGTTGCAGCAAGCGGCGGCGGCTTTTGAGGCAAAAGGTCAAAATCTCGATCGCGCCGCCGCTTTGAGCAATTTAGCTGCAACCTACGGGCAGTTGACACTTTGGGAACCAGCAGAACAAGCTGTGAATGCTAGTTTATCAGTTGTGCGATCGCAACCCAAAACTCCCGAACAGCAGCGGATTTTGGCTGAAACTCTCAACATTCAAGGACAGTTGCAACTCGAACGCGGCCAAACTCAAGATGCGATCGACAACTTGTACTTAAGCGCTAAAATATTCGAGCAAATTGATAACAAAAACCAACTTTTTCAAGTTCAAATCAATCAAAGTCGAGCGTGGGAAAGTCTCGGACTTTACCCGAGAGCTTGCAAAATCCTGTTAGGTTCATTGAAGTTGGAAAACAAAACTTGCGAAGTTTCAACGGCGGGTTTAGCCACTTTGAAAAATCAGCCGATTTCCCTGGGAAATGTGCGGGGAATGAATGCTTTAGGCAGGGTGCTGCGGGTTTTAGGAAAACTCGATAGCTCCCAAGATTTGCTGTTAGCGGGATTGGAAGCTGCTCAAAAATTAGGTGTGCGACAAGAAGAGGCTGCAATTAATCTGAATCTGGGGAATACGGCGCGGGCTCAAAGCAATAAGCCGGGTTTGATAGCCCAACAGCGGGATGATTGGCAACGCTTGGCTTTAGAATATTATGCTCGATCGGCAGAGGCGAACCTTGGAGCATCAACGATCGGGATGCAGGCGAAGTTAAATCAGTTGAGTTTGTTGGCTGACAGCCAAAAGTCTTCGGAAGCAGGGGCTTTGTGGCGATCGATCCAACCTCAAGTCTCTCAATTGCCCTCGAATCGCGCGGGAATTTACGCTCAAGTTAATCTAGCAGAAAGCTTGATGAAATTGGATCGGTTCTCGATCGCAACTCCTGATTTGAACGATATTGACAAAATGCTCTCCTTGGCTGTGGAATCGGCAAACCGTTTGGGTGACAAGCGCATCCAAGCTTATATTCTAGGAGCTAGGGGCAAGGTGTACGAACAAAAGCAACAGCATTCTGTGGCTGAAACTCTGACTGTTGAAGCTTTGAGTTTGGCATCGGCTTTTGAGTCTCCCGATATTGCTTATCAATTATTGTGGCAACTCGGACGGATTCGGAAAGCTCAGGGAAATGCAGAAGGGGCGATCGTTCAATATACTCAAGCTGTGAAGGTACTGTCTTCTTTGCGGGGCGATTTGGTAACAGTGAATCCCGAAGTACAATTTTCGTTTCGGGAAAGTGCCGAACCGGTTTATCGGGAATTAGTCGGGCTGCTTTTGGAAGAGGAATCTCCCAGTCAAGCTAAATTGAAATTAGCCCGCCAAACGGTGGAATCTTTGCAGTTGGCGGAATTGGATAACTTTTTTCGGGATGCTTGTGCTGATGCTAAACCAAAGTCGATCGAGGAAATTGATCCGACAGCGGCGGTGATTTATCCGATTATTTTAAGCGATCGTTTGGAGGTAATTTTGTCAATTCCCGGCAAACCTCTGCGCCGCTACACTACGAAGAAGTCTCAAGCTGAGTTGGAAACTGCCTTCAGACGAGCCAAAAATGCGATCAGGCCTGCTGCTTTTCCCCGCGACAGGTTGCCGCTTGTCCAAGAGGTTTACGACTGGTTGATCCGCCCTGCGGAAGCGGATTTGACCGCCAGCGGAATTAAAACGCTGGTATTTGTGCTCGACGGTTACTTGCGCAATCTGCCGATGGCGGTGCTGCACGACGGCGAAAAGTTTTTGGTAGAAAAATACAGTATTGCTTTGGCGCCCGGGCTGCAATTGCTGGCACCCAAGCCGCTGAGTCAAGTCAAGTTAAAAGTGCTTACCGCTGCCCTCTCGGAAGCGCGTCAAGGCTTCTCGGCTTTGCCGGGGGTGAAGCGGGAAATTGAACAAATTGCAGCGCAGATGCCGGCGAGCGGGCTGCTGAATCAAGAGTTTGTCCGCGGGCGGTTGCACGATCGCATTAAAGCTTTGTCTTACCCGATCGTCCATTTAGCAACTCACGGTCAGTTTAGCTCGAATGCGGCGGATACTTTTATTGTGACTTGGGATCAGAAAGTGAATGTCAAGGACTTCGATCGGCTGCTGCGAGATCGCACTGGAGACAACCAACAGCCGATCGAGCTTTTGGTGTTGAGTGCTTGCGCGACGGCTTCGGGCGATAACCGGGCGGCTTTGGGTTTGGCTGGTGCGGCAATTCGATCGGGCGCCCGCAGCACCGCAGCCACGCTTTGGCAAGTCAACGACGAATCTACAGCTATTTTTATGACTGAGTTTTACAAGCAGCTTGCTACTTCTAAAACCAGTAAAGCTGAAGCCCTCCGCAACGCTCAATTAACCCTGCTGAAAAACCGAGAGTATCAAAATCCCTATTTCTGGGCGCCTTTCGTGCTGGTGGGGAATTGGCAATAATTGAAGGAAGAGGGAAGAAGGAAGAAGGGCATTCGGCACGCAATGGGGTCAATCCGTCGCCTAGAAACCTAATTTCTTATAAAAATCAAGGGTTTTGGCAACCGGGCACTGAGTCAGAAACTGGGTTTCTCGGCGCTGCGTGTCAGTCTGGGAAAAATGCCAGTACCCAGTTCGTGTTGGTTTTTTGTTAAAGATTGTAAACTGGTGACGAGTGCTTTTTGCATCTAATATTTTTTCGAGGAGTCCCATGAAGCAACTTTTGATTGCTGAGCGCTTTTGCCTGATTGCCCACGTCTTGTCAATGGCTTTTGGATTGGCAGGGTTACTGCTGATTTTACCCCGTCCCGAATTGGTGATGAATTTACCGCCCGCCGGACAAACTTTGTTCCAGTGGGGGATGGCTGGGGGTGGAGTAGTTTATATCATTTTTGGTGCAGCAGCGGTTGCTCTCTATGCCTATCGGACGTTGGGCTTGGGCGCAACTCTGGCATTTTTGCTGCCTTCTGTGTTTTTATCTTTGAGTAGCGAGTTGTTGGGAACGAGTACGGGTTTTCCCTTCGGCCATTACCACTATTTGAGCGGTTTGGGCTACAAAATTGCAGGACTCGTGCCGTTTACAATTCCCCTGTCGTGGTTTTATCTAGGAATGGTTTCCTATATAATTGCTCGCGCTGGACTCGCTGGCGGTAAAGGCGAACTGAACTGGGTGCGCCAAATAGGGGCGATCGCTCTTGGTGCTTTGCTGCTGACAGCTTGGGATTTTGTACTAGATCCGGCGATGAGTCAAACTTCTATGCCTTTTTGGGAGTTTGAGGAACTTGGCGCTTTCTTCGGGATGCCTTACCGCAATTTGGCGGGCTGGATGGGCACCGGGGCTGTGTTTATGTCGGTAGCAGCTTTCTTCTGGAGAACAATATCGATTAAATTAGAGCGATCGGAATTGGGTTTGCCCTTAATTGTTTATTTGGTAAACTTTGCTTTCGGAGCAATTATCACTGTAACTTCGTTGGATTCTCGGTTCTGGTTCCCGACATCGCTAGCTGTGCTTCTGGGTGTAGTTCCGGCGATCGCCTTAAGCTGGATTGCGAAACCCGCAGCAGATGACATAACAGAAGCTATTCCGTCTTTGGAATCTGCTCTGAAAGCTGAAATTCCTTCTCAGCGCGTCGGTGCTTTGCGTAAGTAAGTGGCCACGCGCAATCGCGGCTGATTTGGCAAAATTTTACACGGAATTTTGAGCTAATTTAAAAACCCGGTTTCTACAAGAAACCGGGTTTTTTCAGCTAGAGATTAGCTAGGGCGGCAATGTCAATAAGCTATTCTGGATTTAAATCCACTTTTCAACAATTATGCAACAGTATTTGTAGGGTGCGTCGAAGAAAGACAATCATGCAGCATAAAGAGCGACAATCTGACAGCGACGCACCTTATACCATTTATAAAAAGTCGTGCTACACAACAATTGTTGGGAAAGAGTGAAACGGAGGGTTGTTTCCACGGCCGAGAGCGTGTCAGGTGCGGATCGGTTAGACTGTCGAGAGAATTTAGAGATTAAAGAATGGCGACGCACCCGAAGAATACTGTTGCATGAGTTTTGAAAAATGCTATTAGTTAGAGTCTGAAGTTGAAGGATTCATCGCTTATGCTTTTTTGAATCATGATTGCTAGGCATAAAAGCTGGGATTGGGGAGTTGATCGTTGAGTACCCAGTTGCCCAGATCGTGAATTTTATAGTCAACAGAATCATGTAGCGTGAACGTTCTCAGATTACGCCAGTAGCGATCAAAACCATATTTGCTGCTGGTAGCACGCGCCCCCATCACTTCAAAAATGCGACTTGTCACATCTAAACCTATTTTGGTGGCTGCAACCTTTGCCGTTGCGATCGCGATCGCGCATTGTCCGCGTTCTTCTACTGTTAGATCTATGCCTTGCTCCCAAGCTGCTTGTAGAATAGTGGCGGCTTTATCCGTCAGACTGCTAACTGCTTGCAAATCGACCCACATTTCTCCGTAATGCTTCAGAATGTAGGGATCTTCTGTCACACTCGGAGCATTGGAGGTTAACCAAGGTCGTCCTTGGGTACGAGTATAGTCTTTGGCGGCAGCAAATGCTCCTTCAGCAATCCCTAGATAAATATGAGCAAGATTTATTTGCGTCAAGCAAGCTCGTAAAGTACGGAAAGGAATATTGGCACGGGTGCTCGCGCCAAACACTTCCGATTCATAAACCCGCACTTGGTCAAAGCTAATACTACCGCTATCAGTTTGACGTTGCCCCATATTATCCCAATCGTCATGGATTTGTATTCCCTCTCTTTGGGTAGGAATTACAATTATCGTCAGTTCGGAGGTATCTTGACGAACCGCAGTGATGGGTAATATATCAGAATCTTTAGAGCCAGAACAGAAGCTTTTTGCCCCGTTCAATAAAAAGCCTGTACCATCAGGAGTTAAGATGCCACGGCGATCGAGGGGATTGAGAGCATTGCACCAGAACCAATTGTTTGCGATCGTATCTGTGTATAACTGTGCCTTGCGCTCCTCGGTGCCAAAAAGATGCGGGATGACAACGCCTAAATGGTGATAGGAATAAACATGGGCTAGAGAACTATCAGTCTTTGCCAACTCGCGAGAAATTTGGAGTGCAGTAATCCAGGTTTCGCCAATACCGCCATATTCTTTAGGGATAATTAGGCCGAGCAAACCGCTAGAGCGAATGCGATCGCGTTCATACTTGGGTGTACCGCCAAGGCGATCTCGTTCTATGGCAGTAGCCGCAAATTCTTGACCAAGCGATCGCGCGATCGCCACATAATCTGGCTTTTTGTCTTGTTGCGTTGTGCTTTTCGAGTCTGTAAGGGAGATTTTCATGTCGAGCAAAATTGAAAGAATTAATAGGATTAGCTGCGATCGGTGTTTTTTATTGTTGTCACTCCTTAAAACCTAAGTATACAGAAATAGGAATATCTTCGACGAAATGACCTGAAGGTTCTACGACGAGAATTGCTGCTTTAATTTCCGCCTCAAACTGAGAAGTATCGCCGTTAAAGTAATCCCGACGACAGTAAGCAGTAGAGTATAGATAGCCGATAAAATCGTCAATCGTCCAGTGTTTTTGAAAGTCTATATCATGGCGCTTAACACCCACGAAAGGCGATCGTTCCAAAATTTCTAAATCCGATTTGTAGAGCAAAGGAACGCTAGTTTCACCAACCCGCCGCTCTTCTCCTAGCCAGCGTTTGATTACTGCCAGGACATTCTGCGCCCAAGCAGAGTTATTTGACCAGATATCTTTTTCGGTTTGAATAATTGCAATCCCGCTCTTAATTTCCCTGGTGCGATCGAGGAGAGCGTAGCTACGCTGTAACACCAATTCCTTATCCATCCAATGAAAAGCACGACCAATAGTAACCAATCGAAATGTGCCGATTTCAGAGGTAATATTTTCAGCTAAACCTTTTACCCAGGTGATATTTTGTGCGTGATGGATCTTGGCTTCTTGCTTGGCAACTTCGAGCATTTCTGGATCTGGATCGATACCCAAAACAGATTGAAATTGATGATGTAAAGCGATCGCCACCAAGCCAATCCCACAACCGAGATCGAGGAGTTTCCCTTGCCCATCTAATTGAAACTCCTGGGATATTAAATCATAAAGCGTATTTGGGTAGCGCGGTCGATATTGCAAGTAATAGGAAATTGCTCCTTGAAAAAGCGTTGGATCGTAGGTTGGGAGTAGTTTAGTAATCACGATTGGTAATAGGATTGTAGTGAGTGATGAAAGCTTGTGATATCAGCCTGAGATTTAAACCTCTAAGGGAACAGTTTGCGTATTGGATAAATCCAAGGTACTCAATAACTTTTCTTTCCAATATTGGAAATCGCGATCGCTACGCCTGCGGGGACGGGGAAGATCGAGCTCGAACTCATGATGGATGCGCCCAGGGTTGCCACGCATGGCGATCGCGCGATCGCTTAAAACCAGTGCTTCTTCAACATCATGGGTGACAATAATCATCGTCGGGCGATCGTATTGCCAAATTTCTAACAGACGATCCTGTAGTTGCAATCTAGTAAAGGAATCGAGAGCACTAAAGGGTTCGTCTA
>JANYGO010000190.1 GCA_025362325.1 Cyanobacteriota bacterium
ACGCTGTATCCAAAGCATCGATCGCGTTGGCGATAATATTCATAAACAAATGTTGGCGGGTTTAATGTCTTTGTGAATGATGCGGTGGCGGTAAAGTATATCTAATGTATTGCTTAAGTCGATCGCAATTTGGAAAAACTCGATTAAATTGAGTAGACTTTCCCCTTGCCTCGTCCACTCCTTCAGAGACATTCCCCCAAAGTCTTCGACAATCAACGCATAGCCATTCTGGTAGGGTTCTAAGCTGTAGGTTTGGATGATTCCGGGGAAATTAAGGTTTTTGGAAATGGTATATTGATTTCGTAAATGCAAGAGTTCGCTGAAGCTGGGATACTGGTTCCGCAAGACTTTGATCGTGACGGGTGTTTGATCGCAGAGGCGAGTTCCACGATAAACTAGGGTGCGAGTGCCTGAGTAGATTTGAGCGAGAATTTGATAACCAGTTAGTTCTATCATAGCGATCGCTCTTTTTTGTTAAAGTATTTTGTACCCTAACTTTCAATAGAATTTACCCCTTGATTTGATTAATCTAGGGGATAGATCGTTTTTGTCGGCCCTAGACTGTTAATAAGTCATAAACCCGAAAGATATTTCTGGACAGAGCTTTGAGAGCTTTGCAGCCAGATTGCCAGAGATACTTATGAGATGGAATTTCAGCCGTTGAGCAGACATTCACTGAAGCGATATTAATCAGTATTAGGAAAAACTTCTGCGGAAAACATACGACGAAGAATCTCGTAGAATGGTTCACAATACTTAGCTTGCTCAGGTGACAGACAGGCCCCAATTTCCTTACGCAGTAAGTGAGTCATTTTGCTGATAAGTCCCCAATTCACATTTAGTTTAGGGTAAATCATCACGCACAGGGGAAACAATTCTGTCTCTAGGGCGTGCAGATTCCCTTCGAGCAGACAAACCCACATATAAACTTGAAACATCTCGACATCGCGGATGCTAGATGTGCGGATATTTGGAGTGTTGAGCAGCCCAGAATGACAGCGATAGCGCGGGTATAATTGATTTACGCGATCGACTACCCGTTCAGCAATCGGGCTCATCACCGGCATCAACAACCGTACAGATTGCAGCGCCACCGAATCTGCTGGATGCTTCCCCGCCGCACTGTAGGCGCGTTGCAGTGGCATATACAGATGATCGTCGAGAATCTTGACGTAGTTACCAAAGTTCTCCTGTTCGCCCTCGGGAAGCAACTCCATCAACTGCATTCCTGTGTAGTGATACTGCATCGCCACAAAGCCAATCACGCGGGGGTCAATTGCTGTGACTTGCTTTCGGACTTCGCCGAGCACTGGGCTGACTTTGGTGACAATACTATGGGGCGGTAGTTGCTGAGCATAGGCTTCGATCGCCAACTTGTAGACTTGATGAATCCCACCAGAAATCTGCCACGGATCGATTAAATCGGTATCAATTCCGTGTTGAACTAATACTTGCGACAGCAAATCTTCGGTTTTAGTCCAGGATTTTGCACTTACAGAACGCAGCGATTCCAACATTTTTTTTGCGGCGATTTGGGCACGCCGTCGTTCGACAAAGTTATCGTTAACAACAGGTGCAGAGTCACTGCTTTTCATCTGTTGCAAATACTTTTGGGCGAAGGAAACAGATAAGTCTACCGAAGGTGACAATGGATCGAATGATGTTGGTTGCATCAAATAGGGGTAAGTAGTCATGGATTTAGTCTTTACTCCGCAATGGTTTGATGACGATCGATTATTCGTTATGTATGCGACTTTTCGATCTATAATGATGCACCTATCTGGGTCAATGCGATCTAAAATTTGATTTTTTGTGATTTCAATTATAGCGATCGCTTTTTTAGGAAAGATTTTATATTCACTATTATAAGCCTATAGAAACCAGCTTGTCAACTCGTAAAACTACGGATTTTTTATTTATTTATTATTTGTTGTTTAACTGGTTCCCAGGTCGCTCCAGGGAACCAATAACCAATAACCAATAACTAACTGCTAAGCCAGTTCATTCTTTGTTTCAGGGCATTTCGCGCTTGTTCTCGATCGTCAAAATGGACTTTTTCGGTGCCCAAAATCTGATAATCTTCGTGTCCTTTTCCGGCAATCAGCACGCCATCTCCGGGTTGAGCGTCCATAATCGCAGTGCGAATGGCTGAGGCGCGATCGCACATCACGACGGGCTTTACGGTGGCGGGAATACCTGCTAGAACGTCTTCTAAAATGCGATCGGGATTTTCGGTGCGTGGATTGTCGGAAGTAACAACAGCTAAGTCGGCTAACTCTGCTACGATTTTACCCATA
>JANYGO010000198.1 GCA_025362325.1 Cyanobacteriota bacterium
GTGACGATGGTGTTGCTGGTAGTGATCTTGCTGACTGTGGCGATTACTCTGCGATCGTTCGATCGGGCAAATACGGCACGCAACGTGCGCGTGAACCAGCAAGTGCTGGCGGCTGCCACTCCCGCGCTCGATCGGGCAAAAGCGAAAATTCAGTTTATGCTGGATCAAAGCCAGGGTAGGGGTACTCCTTCCGATGCAGATTTGTACCTCAAGATGTCAAACGCCATTTCAGCCGCTGTTGATGATTATACTTTTGGGGGCGAGGAACGCCTTAAACTTAAATATGACCTAGATGGTGTCAGCGGCATAGCTCCAGATATTAATGCCGATGCCAAAAACTTTGATATTGAGAAAAATGAATCTATAAATACGGCTTGGAGATATCCCGTCGATACCAACAACGACGGCAAATTCGACACTTTTACCCTCTACGGTATATTTTTCCGTACCCCTCCAAGGAGCAATACTCTCGGGGCTACTTTGGGCGACTTCACAAGATCGAGAAAGCCGCTGGAAGCAAGAACGCCACCGATGTCGGTGGGCGCAATTAAGCCTAATTGCGCGCAAGGTGGAGGTACTGTCGCCACTTTAGCGGGCGACTCAGGCTGGTACAGGCTAGACGGCAAACTTAAAAAAAGTTTTTTTGTTTATACAGTTAACGCACCCATAACAACAGATACAGAAGTGACAGCGTTGGGTGGTACTAATGTCGCTCAAAAATTCACAGGCACTCCCAGCTTTTCAGCCCTGGAATATCAGCAAGACCAAATTCGTATTCCGATCGCCAATAACGCCGTTGTTTACGAAGACGATTTAGAAATATCGCCAGGGCCGGATCTGAAGCTAAACGGGCGGTTATTTACAAACAGTAATTTGCTGGTATCAGGGGCAAGTAATGATAAGAGCGTAAAATTGTATCAGGTCAGCAGCCCAGATTCTTGTTACTACGAGCAAGAAAACAGCAAAATTGTTGTAGCAGGCAATCTAGTTAATGGTTTGTCGAGTGACAGCACCACTAAAAAGACAGTCAATGTGGATCTTTTTAAAACAAAAGCTACCCTAGACGGTAGTGGCGGAGGAACCGCAGGTATGGTAGCAGTTGGCAGAAAAGAAATTAATTCCACACAGCAATCAGCCCCTACCCAGACTAGCTTGGATGTTCTTTACAACAACCAGGCTTACGCCGATCGCCTCTCTATGCTAGTAGCAGCTCAGATTGCCGCTAATCCAGTATCTACACCCGCCAAGGACGATGATGATAGTCCTAACGACCCGCTGTTAGCTCGAAAGGCGCAGCGCGACTCTCAAACTCGCGCACAAGCGTTGACAGAATATTTTAAAAATCTCACCATCAAAGTTCCCTTTGCAAAAGTGGCATTTGGAGGTGACGCAACCGTAGGCTACGCTGCTACGGGCGGCACCTCACCGATTCAGGGAAGCATCGCCCAAGACAACCTCAGACCTGTAGACGCTTGGAGCTTTCCAACGCAGGCCAACACCGCAATTAACCTAGACTTGACGAAGCTAGAAGCACAAAACCCCGAGTCAAAACCTGAGGAAGAACTATCTCTCGGCGATCGCATTGCCTTAGGCAACAACTTGCCAGCCCTCAGATTGGTCAACAAATTAGACAACACGCCGGAAGAGTTACCAGCACCAGCCAAGTGGACTCCCGACGACAATACTCCCCGCAAGCGATCCCCCCAAGTGACTAAACTCGCTGACGTAGGAGCCACAGCTCGCGACGGCTTCTGGGAACAACAAGCGGCGACTGTACCGAAAAATCCCTTGGATGGCAATGGTGGCTTGCGTATCGTTACTGGTGCAGGGGTTTACGAGCGCAAAAATTCTTTCCTGCCGCCCCCCACTTGGATGAATCCAGTAGATGGCACTATTTTACCAACTGCGACCATGACTACTATGCCTACTTACGACGACCCGGCAACTCCCGCTACTGAGAAGTTCCCCGTCGTCTGGCCCGACTCGATGCCGATGTCACCACTGGGACCAGGGTCTGAAGTTTACGACAACAGTGCTGGTAATCTTCTTTCAAATAATTGGAAAAAATGGATCGTAGT
>JANYGO010000237.1 GCA_025362325.1 Cyanobacteriota bacterium
AATGGGCTTTGACGGTTGCGAACCTCAAAGAAAACTGGTCATGAGAACTTTGGCCGAATGGGGAGAAGCAGCGGCGGTTGAGGAATTAATTGAGTTTCTTGATGATGTATCGCCTGAAGTTGTCAAGCAGACTCTCAGATGGGCGGATCTTCTCAGTCTCGTCTCGCGTTCGGGCAATAAGAAGCAAGACGGTAAGGATTACTGGGAGATTGACTCTGTAGTTGGTCGTCTGCTCGAATCTATGGCAGAGTAATACAAACTTTCTGCTGTTCGATGTACTTAAGTAAAACGCTCTTATTTTAGAGCCCCGACTTCTTGAAGAAGTCGGGGCTCTGGGTATTCTTTTTGATGTCGGCTTACTTAACTGTCGTACATCCGCGCTTCAGCAGCCTCGGGATTCTCTTGGCAATACTCGTCAAAAGCAGTTTTGTCAAGCTTCATCGATCGCTGGTGAGCAGCCTCGGCCTGCATTTCCTCTACAATGTCCCAAGCTACCGCGCACTCTCTAGAAGTAGCGCCTTTCTGGGAACAGACGGTTCTAGCATCGGCGATCGCATTTTCGATTTCTTCATCAAATAAAACACTTTTCGGCTTCTCAACAAAATCGCTTTTTGTCAAGATATCCGTTACCGAAATAATGCCCAGCAGTTTGTCCTTAATTACCGGAGCTCGGCGGATGCGGGTATTTGCGAACAACCTCGCCACGTATTCCACGCCCAAGTCGGGATTCACCGTGATGCACGGTTTGGTCATAATCTCGAAGACGCGGACTTTTTGCGGGTCTACTCCGTAGGCTGTTACTTTGTAGACAATATCCGTTTCCGTGACAATGCCGTAGGCGTCTTGTTCGTGGCGGCGTTCCACGATTAACGCGCGCAGACAGAGTTCGTTCATCATCGCCACTGCTTCCGCTACCGTTGCCGAACCGCGAATGGTGACAACTTCTGTTGTCATAATATCTTGTGCTTTCATCATCATTTTTTATTGCTCCCCGGTTATAAAGTGTAGTGCGTCCCGATTTAGGGCCGGAAATTTGATTTGCTATCATCATAAAACCTCAGGACTGAGGCGACTGTTACGATAAATCAAGGAGGGCGATCGGCGGAAGGAAGTTCGGCTTCCGTTGCAGTGTACGGGATGTAACGGATGAATGTTGAAGGAAGAAGGATGATGTTGAGGCTTGAGGGAAAAAGGAAAATTGTCCCCACTCTCCCCCTCTCCCCATCTCCCACTCCCCCCAATCTCCCCTCCCAGCCTCAAAGAAGCAAAAGTTAACACAAACAAACCAACTGCTTGCGCTCGCACAGATCCCCGCCTCTGATAAACTTGATGGCTGGGAGTGCAAAAGAGCACAGGCAAGCATCAGCAGTTGGGAGAATAAAGTTTGTGGACAATGTAATCGGTTTAGAGATTATCGAAGTAGTTGAGCAGGCAGCCATTGCTTCCGCTCGCTTGATGGGCAAAGGCGAAAAAGATGAAGCCGATCGCGTAGCTGTGGAAGCCATGCGCGAGCGGATGAACAAAATTCATATGCGCGGCCGCATCGTAATCGGTGAAGGCGAACGCGATGACGCACCCATGCTTTACATCGGCGAACAAGTAGGTATTTGTACCCGCGAAGATGCTAAAGATGTCTGCAACATCGATGAATTGATCGAAATTGACATCGCTGTTGACCCCTGCGAAGGTACTAACCTGGTTGCTTACGGTCAAAACGGTTCGATGGCAGTTTTGGCAATCTCTGAAAAAGGAGGTTTGTTTGCTGCGCCCGATTTCTACATGAACAAATTGGCTGCTCCCGCGGCTGCTAAGAATCATGTAGATATTCGCAAAACGCCAAGCGAAAACCTCAAAATTATCTCTGATTGCCTCGGCCGCAGTATTGAAGATTTGGTAGTGGTGGTGATGGATCGCCCCCGACACAAAGATTTAATAAATGAAATTCGGGCAGCGGGTTCAAGAGTTCGACTGATCAGCGACGGCGACGTTTCGGCAGCGATTTCTTGCGCGTTTTCTGGTTCTAATATCCACGCGCTGATGGGTATTGGCGCAGCACCTGAAGGTGTGATTTCCGCAGCAGCAATGCGCTGCTTGGGCGGTCACTTCCAAGGGCAGTTAATTTACGATCCGGCTATTGTCAAAACTGGTTTGATCGGCGAAAGCAAAGAGAAGAATATCGCCCGCTTGACAGAGATGGGCATCACAGATCCAGACAAGATTTACAATGCTGAAGAGTTGGCATCTGGAGAAACTGTTCTGTTTGCAGCTTGCGGAATTACTCCCGGAACGCTGATGGATGGAGTTCGCTTCTTTGGCGGCGGCGCTCGCACTGAAAGTTTGGTAATTTCTTCTCAGTCGAAGACGGCTCGGTTTGTGGATACAATCCATATGTTTGAACAGCCGAAAACTCTGCAATTGAAATAGTGATTAGTTAGCGGTTAACAGTTAAATGTTGACAGTTGACGGTCAACAGTCACCAGTAATTAGCAATTAGCGATAAACTAATAACTAATCACAGGTGACTGTTGATAACTAAGAAATAAATAGTGACAAATCACAGATATGAATATTGCAGTCATAGGTCTCAGCCACAAAACAGCGCCGGTTGAAGTTCGCGAAAAACTGAGCATTCCAGAACAGAAAGTTGAAGCGGCGATCGCCCAACTGCGCGGCTACCCCCACATCCAAGAAGTTGCCATCCTCAGCACTTGCAACCGTTTAGAAATTTATATTGTTACCACCGAGTCGGAGCCTGGGGTGCGAGAGGTTATTCAGTTCCTTTCGGAATGCAGTAAAGTTTATGTGCAGTCTTTGCGCCCTCACCTGTTCATTTTGCTGCACGAAGATGCCGTGATGCACTTGATGCGAGTGGCTTCTGGCCTCGACAGTTTGGTACTGGGAGAAGGACAAATTTTGGCTCAGGTGAAACAAACTCACAAACTCGCCCAGCAGTACAAAGGTGTCGGCAGAATTTTAGAGCGCTTATTTAAGCAAGCTCTTACAGCCGGGAAGCGAGTTCGCACGGAAACTAGCATTGGTACTGGTGCGGTTTCGATTTCTTCGGCGGCGGCGGAATTGGCTCAAATGAAAGGTCAGCATTTAGCAACCAGCCGGATTGCGATTATCGGTGCAGGGAAGATGTCGCGCTTGTTGGTGCAGCATTTGCTGTCGAAAGGAGCGAGCCATATTGCGATTGTCAATCGATCGATGCGCGGCGGCCAGGAGTTAGCCGACCAGTTTAAAGATGCCCAATTGCACCTGCATCTGCTCTCGGACATGATGCAGGTAATTGCCGATTCTGATTTGGTTTTTACCTGTACGGCTGCTACAGATCCGCTGTTAAATAAAGCTAAATTAGAAGCTGTTTTAGACCAGAATCGCCCTTTGATGTTGATGGATATTTCTGTGCCGCGCAACGTCGATGCTGATACCAACGAATTGGCGAATGTGCGATCGTTTAATGTAGACGACTTGAAAGCAGTGGTAGCTCAAAATCACGAAACCCGCCGCAAAATGGCAATGGAAGCTGAGGGGCTGCTGGATCAGGAAGTAGAGGCTTACGATCTCTGGTTGCGCAGTCTTGAAACTGTTCCTACTATTAGCTGTTTGCGGGATAAGATCGAATTGATTCGGGAACAAGAGTTAGAAAAAGCTTTATCGCGTCTGGGCTCGGAATTTTCGGAGAAACATCAAGATGTGATCGAATCTTTAACAAGAGGAATTGTAAATAAGATTTTGCACGATCCGATGGTGCAGTTGCGCGCACAGCAGGATATTGAGGCGCGCAGACAAGCGATGCAGACTTTGCAAATGCTGTTTAATTTGGATGTGGATGTCAATCAGCAGTACAGTTGACAGTGGACAGTTGACAGTGGACAGTTGACAGTTGGCAGTGGGCAGTTGATAGTTGACAGTTGATAGTAGTCATTAGTTATTGGTGATGTTTTGCATTACTTGTTACCAGGCTCCAGCCTGGTAACGCAGATCCGGAGGCTATGCCTCCATTTTTGGATGAGGCAGAGCCTCTGGATATCGGTTCCCAGGCAGATCCTGGGAACCAGTTTAAACCAGTTTAACTAATGACTAATGACTAACAACTAATGACTAATGACTATTAAGCGAATTTATAAATCAATTTTACTACTTGTAGGGCTGTGGTTAGTTTTTGAGTTTTCCTCCCGGATTGCGGCAGAAATTCTGTGGTTTCAGGAAGTTGGATATCTTCAGGTTTTGCTGTTAAAGCTGAAAACTCAGGGGTTGCTGGGCGCGATCGCACTTTCTGCTTCTTCCGCCTTCTTCTTCGGAAATTTGACCCTAGCCCGCCGCCTGCAACATCCCACCGAAAACATCAAATCACCTGTTTTTAGCCAGTCGATCGCATCAGGAAATGCGCTCAACACTGGGAAAAATCCTCAAGTACCTGCTGCTAAATCTCAAATTACCTTTCCCCGGCTGCTGTTGGCGGTATTTGGATTAAGTGCGATCGCCACTTTAACAGTAATTCACTGCGCGCTGTTAGCTGCCGATAGCATCGGCGATTTTAGGATAGTTGGCGGTTTGTCTGCACCGCCGATTCAGTTTGGATTTGAGTCAATCCAGCTTGGGATAGTGCGGTTATTTGCTCACTGGTGGCAGTTGGGCTTGCTGCTGGGGACAATGTTAGCTGTGGCAATTAAGCCGGATTTTTCCTTGCGGGCGATCGCCCTTGTGCTCAGTTTGGCGATCGGGCTAATTGCCGCCAGTCGCTGGACAAAAGTTTTACAATATTTCCACCCTGCTAATTTTAACACAACCGACCCTCTTTTTAACCAAAATATTAGCTTTTATGTATTTATTTTCCCAATTTTAGAGTTGCTAGGATTCTGGCTGACAGTTGTATCTTTGTACGGTTTAGTATCTTGTGCTTTAACCTATTTGCTGTCGGGAAATAGCCTGAGTCAAGGCATATTTTTGGGGTTTTCGCGATCGCAACAACGGCACTTATATGAGCTAGGTGCAGCTTGCATGGTATCCGTCGCACTCCTGTACTGGCTGGCGCGTTACGGATTGCTGTACTCGCGGGGAGACGTTACCTACGGGGCGAATTATGCAGACGTGACGGTGCGGTTGCCCTGCTACGGATTTTTGAGTATGGTGGCTGGGGCGATCGCCCTTTTGATGCTGTACCAGGTTTGGCAATTCACAATTCCCAATCAACTCATCAAAAAAATTATTTTCGCATGGCTAACTTTAAGTTTTTTGGGAGGTTGGCTGCTGCCAAAAATTGTGCAGCAACTGATAGTTAAACCCAACGAACTAGCGCGAGAACAGCCATACATCCAGCGCAGCATTGCCTTTACTCAAGAAGCCTTTGAGCTCAAAAGAATCGAAATAAAAACTTTCGATCCAGCCGGGAAACTTACATATAAAGACTTAGAAAAAAATCAACTTACTCTTAAAAACATCCGGCTGTGGGACAAGCGACCGCTGCTGCAAACCAACCGACAGTTACAGCAAATCAGACCCTATTATACATTTCCTGATGCCGATATCGATCGCTACACAATCAAAAACGAAACTGCAAAAAAGGGAGATGCTGAAAGCCAGCAAGTAATTCTAGCGGCGCGGGAATTAGACTATACAGCAGTTGCGCCGGAAGCTCAAACTTGGGTAAACGAACATCTGGTTTACACTCACGGTTACGGCTTTACTCTTTCTCCCGTAAATACAGTCGGTGTCGGCGGTTTACCAGATTATTTTGTCAAAGATATTGGAGTTGTCGCCCAGACAGGAGACACTGCTTTGGGCATAACTAGCGATCGAATTCGGGCCAGTATCCCGATCGGCTATCCGCGCATTTACTACGGCGCAGTAAGCGATACAGACGTGATGACGGGCACAAAAGTCAAGGAATTCGACTATCCCAGCGGCGAAGACAATGTTTACAATACTTATAGCGGTAGGGGCGGAATTGCGATCGGTTCAATGTGGCGGCGCTGGCTGTTTGCTAATTATCTCAAAAATTGGCAAATGGCGCTAACCCGCAATTTTACACCAGAAACTAAGTTACTTTACCGCCGTAATATCAACAAAAGAGTTCGGGCGATTGCTCCTTTTTTGCGCTACGATTCCGATCCGTATTTAGTAGTAGTAAACGCCAATCTTAGCAAGAATGAGATCAAAAAAGAAAGAGATGAAATTGGCAACGAGATTAAACCTTCCCCCTCGATAACTGATAAATCTCCCAACTATCTTTACTGGATTATAGATGCCTATACAGCGAGCGATCGCTACCCGTATTCAGATCCAGGCAAAAATGAATTCAACTACATCCGCAACTCCGTAAAAGTCGTCATTGACGCCTACAACGGGTCTGTTGACTTCTACGTTGCCAATCCCTCCGACCCGATTATTAACAGTTGGATGGCTATCTTTCCCGGACTGTTCAAACCCCTTGACAAAATGCCTATAGCTCTGCACAAACATATCAGATATCCTGTCGATTTGTTGAGCATTCAATCGGAACGCTTACTAACTTATCACATGGAAGACCCGCAGGTATTTTACAACCGGGAGGATTTGTGGCAGGTTCCTAATGAAATTTACGGGGGTGAACAGCAGCCCGTAGAACCGTATTATTTGATTACAAAACTACCAACGGAAATAGCAGAAGAATTTATTTTGCTATTGCCATTTACGCCAGTCAGTCGTAATAATTTAATTGCTTGGATTGCAGGGCGATCGGATGATGATGATTACGGCAAATTGCTATTGTATCAATTTCCCAAGCAGCGATCGGTTTATGGCCCAGAACAAATAGAAGCTTTAATTAACCAAGATCCGGTGATTTCCGAACAAATTTCTCTGTGGAATCGCCAGGGATCAAAAGCGATTCAAGGCAATTTATTAGTAATTCCGATCGAACAATCTTTGCTGTACGTGGAACCTCTTTATTTAGAGGCAGAACGCAATAGTTTGCCAACATTAATTAGAGTAATTGTTGCCTACGAAAATCGAATTGTGATGGCAGAAAATCTCGACAAGGCACTGAAGGCACTTTTTCAACCCAAATCTACGAATAAACCCGCAATTGTGAGGCCAGTAGAAGGTGCAGCCCCGGCGTTGAATTGACCGGATGTGTAGGGTGTGTCGCCCTCGACAATATATGAAAAAAAGCAACAATCTCATAGCGACGCACCTTAAACATAGAACTAATATAAACAAATATTGGGTTGGTTTCCACAAGCCCTTGAATAGCGCAGGTGCGTCGCCATTAGATTATCCATCGCATTCAAAGATTATCTGTGGCGACACACCTTACAGTAAATTGCTCTATAATAAAAACATTGTCACCCCAAAACCGCATCAATGTTTGACAAAATCTGGCAATTCCTCAAACAATTATTTCAGCGAATCTTCCGAACAAATCGCCCGATTTCAACGCCTCAGCAGCCTCCAACTCTGACGGATGCGGAATTTGAGGCGAAGTTGATGGAACTTCTGGAAGGGGTAAATGATGGCTGGGGGAGTAGCGATGTTAAGGGATTTTTAATCGCTAAAGGCCTCAGAGATACTGAATTGGCTGACTGGTTGCGACGGTTTGGGGAAAGATTGTTAGCAATTGATGGAGAAACCGCCTCTACGGATTCGGTGTCATCGCTTCAGGAATTGGCGCGGCGGCTGGAGTTGTTGAGGGGAATTTGTGGTGGGGAATTGGGAGAGGCGGCGGGGAATGTTGCTAGGGAGATATTAGTTAAGTTTCCGATATCTCCGGTTGAGGATGGTGAGGGAGAAGGAGAAGTTGATGGGGAGGCTGAGGCTTGGAAAAAACGAGGAAATGAGCAATTAGATGAAAAGGATTATGAAGGAGCGATTGCCTCCTACGACAAAGCTTTAAAAATCAAACCAGACTATGACGTAGCCTGGTACAATCGGGGCGTTGTACTGTATACTTTAGGAAAGTTAGAAGAGGCGATCGCCTCCTTCGACAAAGCCTTATAATTCAAACCAGATGACCACATAGCCTGGAACAATCGGGGCAGTGCACTGTATAATTTAGGCAGGTTTGAAGAGGCGATCGCATCTTTCGACAAAGCTTTAGAAATCAAATCAAATTATCACCATACCTGGATTAATCGGGGCTATGCTGCTGGCCAAGTAGAAACCCAAAACAACCGATCTCCCTTCATCTCTGCCATAGCAATCCAAAATCCTGCCTTAAATCAGCGTGGCTATCAAGGAAAATTGACAAGTTATCAAGAAGGGTTGAAGTATGTTGACAAACACAAACAACCCGAAGGATGGGGCGAATTGCATCGGGCAATTGGCAAAACTCATTATAGCCGATGGCAAAGCAATACCCGCCTCTTTCCGAACTTATTATCCCAAGCCATCAACAGCTGGTTGACTGACAAAAGTCAGTCAAGATCGGGATAAAAGCTGACCCAGACTGGATTAAAGAGAAAAAGAGGGATCAACTGTTTTTAACAAAAAAACCAGTATGAATCGAAATGATCGATCGCCCCTCTCATCTTCATC
>JANYGO010000258.1 GCA_025362325.1 Cyanobacteriota bacterium
ACAGGATAATGGATTTAACTCAATCGAGTTTAAAATAAATGGATAATAGCGCAATTAAACTATTGGTGGTTGACGACCAACCGAGCAATTTGCGGTTCTTGTCGAAGCTGCTAACAGCCCAGGGGTATGAGGTTTACCGAGCAATTTGCGGTCAACTGGCGTTGAATGCTGCGATCGCCCATTGCCCCGATTTAATTTTGCTCGACATTAGAATGCCGAAAATGAACGGTTATGAAGTTTGTCAGAGACTGAAAGCGACAGCGAAAACCGAACAAATTCCGGTGATTTTTTTAAGCGTATTAGATGACATTAATGATAAATTACAAGCTTTTCAAGTTGGCGGTGCTGACTATATTGCCAAACCGTTTCAAGTAGAAGAAGTTTTGGCGCGCATCGACAAGCAAGTCTGTTTACAAAAACTCCAACAGCAATTAAAAGAGCAAAACGCTCAACTGCAACAGTCGCAGTCGCTGCTTGCTAGTGTATTAAATAGTTCCTTAGACAGTGTGGCGGCTTATTCTGCCGTCCGCAACAATCAGGGAAATATTGTGGATTTTCAGTGGCTGTTGGTCAACCGTGCCACCTACAAAATTTCCGATTGGTCATTAAATGAAGTAGTGGGCAAGTATTTGTTGGCAGAAATTCCCCAAGTGCGCACGAGCGGGTTATTTGATTTGTACGTTTCTGTGGTAGAAATAGGAGAAACTGTAGACCAAGAATTTTATTACGAACACGATCCAGTTACAAGTGTTTGGCTGCACATTGTGGCGGTCAAATTAAACGACGGTCTGGCAGTAACATTTCGGAACATCACCGATCGCAAACAAGCAGAAATTGCCCTGCGCGAAAGCGAAGAACGTTTCCGCGCCATATTCGAGCAAGCGGCAGTCGGCATCGCTAAAACCGCACTTTGCGGTCAATTTTTGCGGGTGAATCCCGGGTTTTGCCAAATTGTCCGCTATGCAGAATCGGAATTGTTGCAGGAAAATTGGCAGGCAATTACTCACCCGGATGACAGGGAAGCTGACAGAGAATACGTGAGGTTGCTGTTATCTGGGGAGATTCAAACTTTTTCTATGGAAAAGCGTTTGAGTTGTAAAGATCGGGAAGTGTGCTGGGCGAATGTTACTGTTTCGGCAATGCGCGATGCTGAGGGAACGGCGCAGTATTTGATTTGTGCGATCGAGGATATTTCCGAGCGCAAGCGGGTACAAGAACTGCTGCAAGCGAGTTTAGACACTCAAACCCGCTACGCTCAAGAATTAACTCGTTCTAATGCCGAACTAGAACAGTTTGCCTATGTGGCTTCTCACGATTTGCAAGCGCCTTTGGGTACGATTGTCGGCTACGCTCAACTATTAGAAAGGCGCTTTAACGACGAACTTGATGCCCAAGGAAATAAATTTATCGGCAATATTGTTAATGCTTGCGTGCGGATGCAGGCGCTGATTGATGACTTGCTGGAGTATTCGCGGGTCGGGATCAGTCTGAAACCTTTTGAGTTGATAGATTGCAATCAGGTTTTTGAAGATGCTTGCGCTAATTTGCAGTTGGCGATCCGCAAGAATCAAGCTACTGTTACTAGGGGCGATTTGCCAAGGGTAACAGGTGACAGTTTTCAACTGCTGCAACTATTTCAAAATTTAATTGACAATGCCATTAAGTACCGCAGCAGCTCCGCGCCGGTGGTGCAGGTGGGGGCTTCGCGTCAGGGCGATAACTGGGTGTTTTCGGTGCAGGACAACGGTATTGGCATTGCTGAACAGTACCATCCGCGAATTTTTCAGATTTTTCAGCGCTTGCACACTCAAGCAGAGTATTCTGGAACTGGTATCGGTTTAGCGATTTGTCAAAAAATTGTCGATCGGCACGGCGGCCGCCTTTGGGTAGAATCAGAACCAGATCGAGGCTCGACTTTTTATTTTTCCGTTCCTGTACCTAAGTGAAGTCAGTAGTCCGCCGGGAGCATTCACCAGTCATTTACTTAAGCTTTAAATATATTTATCGTTTCTTTACAAAAATGCTCAAGAAGTGTAGCATATTCACTGATGACATCGAGCTAAAAATCTATCACTATAAATCTATTAGCTCGATCCTTATACAACTTAACAATCAGCGGTGCGCGCAAGACTTGTCAGTTTATTTCAACTTTATCAGCATCTTGCTTTGGGATGCAGTAGTTTCCCTAGTAGTTCGCCCACAAGCATTTGTGATGTCTTTGCAGCTTGTCGGTTCTCGGACCGACTGCCAAGTGGAACAAGTATTAGCGGAAAACCTTTGCGAATCAAGGAAAACCGCAAATTGCTGCAACACAAATTCAATTTTATCAGCCAGATGTGCCGGATGATGGCAACAGATGCTTTGCAGGCAATCCGACACCGAGCCAAGTCCTGCCACCTCACAAAATCCGTTGGTAGTGAGGCAAAGCCGTGAATTATCAAAAGAAAAGATTTACTCTTTTAATAGCCAATGATGACGAGGATACGCGCTTTTTGCTGGAGGAAGCACTGCGAGAAGTTCGATTAGCTATTAGGAGCGAATTTGTGGAAAATGGAGAACAAGTGCTCGACTATTTGTACCGTCGCGGTCAATATGCTGGTAGCAATTGGTACCGGCCAGACTTGATACTTTTGGATCTGAATATGCCGAGGCTTGACGGGCGAGAAGCACTAACTTCGATCAGATCTGACCCCGACTTGCAACAAATTCCGGTTGTGATCCTCACAACGTCGCACCGCAGCGGAGATATCTTGCTTTGCTACCGCTTGGGTGCCAATTCTTTCATATCCAAACCAGTCACTTTTGAAGCATTGGTTGAAGTAATGAAGACTTTATGTCAGTATTGGTTTGAAATTGTTTCGCTCCCGCCCCGGGATCTGTAAGCTTTAATTGAGAGCGAGATCTATAGTTTGAGTTGGGAGTGAATTTAATAGAGGGACATATTGACACCGATCGCAAGTATCGCTCTCAAACTTAAAAAGTTTTGTTCAACCCGCTCCGAATGCTATAGTTGTGTTAATAGATAACCAATCTTTGAAAATTTTGTTGGTTGAGGACAATCTGGCAGATGCGACGCTGATCGAAGACCTTTTAGGGTCATTCAGCGAGTGTCTGTTTTGCCTCCAAACTGTTAAAGCTCTGGAGATAGCACTCGCGTGTCTGGAAGCAGAAAAGTTTGACGCCATACTATTAGATTTGTCAGTGTCAGACTGCTTGGGGGGAAGCGAGGCGATCGCCATTTTGAAAGCCCGATCGCCCACAGTGCCGATTGTGGTGCTGACAGATATCAATGATGAACAGACGGCGCTGTCGGTATTGCGATCTGGCGCTCAGGATTGTTTGGTAAAGGGACGATTTCAAAGAACTCTGCTGGTGCGGGCGATCCATTACGCGATCGAACGCCAGCGCATCGAAGAACAACTGCGGCAGCAAGCCCTGCGAGAGCGGCTGTTGGGACAAATGATCGAACATATTCGATCGTCAATAGACGCCGCTAGCATTCTCCCAAGTACCGTCGCAGAAGTGCGCCAATTTCTCAAAACTGACCGCGTTTTAATTTATCGCTGTCAGAATGGGGCGTCTAAAATTGACAAGGAAGAGCAAAAAGGTGCGATCGTGGCAAGTGACGGTTTGCCAGAGGGTTATATTGAAAACCAAAATATTAATGCTGCTTTGGCGGTGTCATGCTTTTTTTTGGTGGAATCGCAGGCGGTACAAGCAATAGCAGATGTTAGGGCTGCCGAATTAGCTGGCAGTTGCCAAAAGTTGCTGGCAGATTGTGAAATTGCAGCAGTTTTAAGCGTGCCAATTTGGCAATCTGGCGACTGGGAAACGGCAAATGAAAGACTAGAAAGCAGTGTTTGGGATGCAGAAAAAACCACAGATGCAGCCGAAAATTATATGTCGCTGCCGACTGTTGGCAAACCGCAGCCGCAGGGTTCAAGTGCGCCGGATTTTAGGAGTGAAAATGGCAATAGTTTGTGGGGAATGCTGACGGCATACAATTGCAGCGGTGTCAGGGAATGGCAACAGTGGGAAATAGATTTTTTACAGCATTTGGCGAATCAAGTGGCGATCGCGATCGAACAATCTCAACTTTACCGCCAGTTAGCAATAGCCAATCAAAAATTGCACCAACTGGCAACTACTGACGGATTGACGGACATTGCCAACCGCCGCCAGTTCGATCGCGTTTTGATGTTAGAGTGGCGCCGATTGGCAAGAGAGGAACTGCCGCTGTCTTTAATTATGTTTGACATCGACTTTTTTAAACCTTATAACGATTTTTACGGGCACCTCGGCGGCGATGATTGTTTGCGCCAAGTAGCCCGGGCGATCGCCTCTTCTGTCAAGCGGGCTGGGGATTTGGCCGCCCGCTACGGCGGCGAAGAATTTGGCGTGATCTTGCCCAACACCAGCGCTGCCGGTGCCAACGTTGTCGCCCGGAAAATTTGCGACGGTATCGCTCGGTTGAAACTGCCCCACGCGCGATCGTCGATCGGCTCTTATGTTACCCTCAGTTGCGGGATTGCGACGGTGATTCCTTCTGCCGAGGAATCTCCCGACACCTTAATTCGCAGCGCTGACGGCGCTCTTTATCAAGCCAAAAACGAAGGCAAAAATCGCATTTGTCACGCCAGAATTAACTCTGAATCTTACCCGATTTTGATGTAATTGGGCATTGGGCATTGGGCATGGGGCATTGGGCATTGGCCCGCGCAGGGCATTGGGAATTGGGCATTGGGAATTGATACCAACTCACAAATAACAAATAACCAATAACCAATAACAACCCTCAACAGTCAACAGTCAACAGTCAACAGTCAACTTGGCTAAATTCGATCGCACGGGAATTTCAATCAAAAACTCCGCTCCCTCTCCCAGTGTCGAAATACAGCTCAATCTGCCGCCGTGGCGATCGACTACAATCGAGTGAGAAATCGACAATCCCAAACCCGTACCCTTGCCCACAGGCTTAGTCGTGAAAAACGGGTCAAACAGCCTCGATCGCACCGACTCCGGTATCCCCCCGGCATTGTCGGTAATAGATACCGCTACGAAGCCTGCAGCAGCCGGATAAGTCCGAATCGCGATCGCGCCCGGATGCCGATCGCACTCCTGGACCGTCCGCCCTTTGTCCCGTTCTTCCAAAGCATCGATCGCATTAATCAAAATATTCATAAATACCTGATTCAACTCGCCCGGAAAACATTCAACTTGCGGTAGTTCCTGGTAATCTTTAATTACCTGAATCGCCGGACGGCTGCTGTGAGATTTCAACCGATTTTGCAAAATCATCAAAGTGCTATCAATTCCCTCGTGAATGTTGACCGACTTCCCCGCCGACTCGTCCAAGCGGGAAAAGTTACGCAATGATTTGACAATCTCTACAATGCGCTCGGTTCCTACCTGCATCGAAGTAAACAATTTCGGAAAATCCTCAACAATATAATCTAAATCTATCGCATCAATTTTATCCAAAACTTCCGCCGGAGGATTGGGACAGTATTGCTGGTAAACTTGAATCAATTCCAGTAAATCTAAACTGTAACCGCGAGCCGGACTGATATTGCCGTGAATGAAGCTGACGGGGTTGTTAATTTCGTGAGCAACACCAGCAACTAACTGACCCAAACTCACCATTTTTTCATTTTGAACGAGTTGAGCTTGAGTCGTTTTGAGTTTATTAATTGCTGCTTCCAACTCTAGTGCTTTTAAGCGTTCTCGCGCTTCCGATTCCTGCAAAGCTGACTCGGCTTGTTTGCGATCGGCAATTTCAGTTTGTGCTTGCTCGAACAGCGTCGATTGCTGGATCGCGATCGCCAATTGCACGCTAATTTGTTGCAGACACTCGACCTCAATTTCCTGCCAGCAGCGGGGGCCCGCGCACTCCTGAGCGATCAGCAGCCCCCACAAGTTGTCGCCTTGCAATACTGGCACTACCAGATTGGCTTTCACCTGAAACTGAGCTAAGAGATTAATGTCGCACTGGGAAAGACTCGCATTGTGAATGTCGTCCCAAACTCGAATCCGGCCGTGTTTGTAAGTAGAGACATATTTCTCTCCCAAGCAAGAATCCTTAATTACAGTTCCCGCAGCGTGCATCCAATTTTCCCCGACCGACTCGACAGCTATCACCCCGCTCCAATCGGGATTAAATCGATAAATAATAGTCCGGTCTGTTTGCAAAAAATGCCGTACTTCTGCAACAGTGTTTGTCAAAATTTCTGCTAAATTGAGAGAAGATCGAATGCGTTCCAGCATCCCTACCACCAGGCGTTCTCGCTTTAATTGCTGGCGCAAGATAGCCTCGGCAAGTTTGCGCTCGCTAATATCTTCAATCACAGCAATTCCGTAGCTCGGTTCCCCAAACCCATCCCGCACTAAAGATACAGTCACATTAGCCCAAACAAATGAACCGTCTTTGCAAACAAAGCGTTTTTCAAGTGAATAATTAAAAATTTCCCCAGCTAACAGTCTTTGGCCCGACTCCACATCTGCTTCTACATCTTCCGGGTGCGAAATCTCCCAAACAGTTCGCGCTTTCAGTTCCAATTCAGAGTAGCCGACAATCTTGCAAAAGCCTTGATTTGCCTTCAAAAATTGACCGTCCGGCCGCACTTTAACAATGCCGATCGCCGCTTGTTCAAAAACAGCTCGAAATCGCTGTTCGCTTTCTTGCAAAGCAATTTCTGCTGTTTTGCGATCGGTAATATCGATTTCCGTGCCAAACAGCCGCACCACCTGACCCAAGTCATTTTTAACAGCTTGTCCTTTACAGTTAACGTGCCGGATTTCTGCTGATGGAAAACATATGCGGTGGTCGATGTCGAAAGCTATCCCTTCATTCACGGCCTTTTGCAAAGCTTCTGTAACGCTTTTCTTGTCATCGGGATGAATTTGCTCTAAAAGTTCTGCCATTGTCGGCGGCTGATTCAATTCTCGACCGTAAATTCTAAATACTTCCGCCGACCAAGTAATAATTTGTGTCTGAATCTCGAATTCCCAATTCCCCATGCGGGCAATTTTTTGCGCTTCTTGCAACTGACAAGCAAGTTTTTGTAATGATGCGATCAAATGCGTTTTTTCGGCTTCTGCTGCAACGCGGGCGCTGATATCTTTGTGAGTACCAGCCATCCGCAGCGGCGCACCCCATTCGTCGTACTCGACTACCTTGCCCGCCGCCATAATCCACTGCCAATCTCCGGTTTTGTTGAGCATCCGAAATTCAACTTCATAGCTATCGGTGCCACCTTCTAAATAAGTTGTTAAAACTTCCATCACCCTCATTTTGTCTTCGGGATGTTGCAGGTTTTCCCAAGCTTTTACATGATTTTCTATTTCATTTTCTGCATAGCCGAGCATTGATTTCCACTGCCAATCAAAAAAAGTTTCGCCAGTAGCTAGCCTCCAATCCCACAGCCCCAAAGAGCTGCCTGAAACCGCTAACTGCAATCGCTCTTGACTGAGTTTTAATGCCGATTCGGCGCGTTTTAGTTCTGTGAGATCGGCAATAATTGCCATCATTCCTATTGGTTGACTGGCGCTATCTTTAATGCAGTTAGCTCGCAATACAGTTTCGATAATTTCGCCATTTTTAGCCTTTAGTTCAATTTCACTGCTCCAAGACAAACCTTTCCGCAGCACCCTAAATAACTTTCTCAAATCTTGAAACTTGGCGTACATTACACCAGGGCCGCCTGCATTATTTAGTTCCTCAACTGTATAGCCGTAGCGCTGAATAAATGCTTGATTGTGATAAATTGAATAGCCGTCCAAATCTGCGATCGCGATCGCATCGCTAGCGCTGTCTACAGCTTGAGTTACCAAGCACAGGGTATATTCGGCGTTTTTGCGATCGGTAATATCAAAAATTGCTGCATCCAGCCACAAAACTCGCCCTGCTGAATCATAACTTGGCCTGCCTCTTTCCGACATCCACCGCACCGCGCCGTCAGCGCGAACAATCCGGTATTCTAGATTGTACGGCTGTCTCGACTCTACCGCTGCGCTGATTTGTTTCGCGACCATTTCCTTGTCTGCCTGATGGATGATGCTAGCAAAACTCAAGCGGTTGTTGCCAATAAAATCCCCAGCAGGATAGCCGCTAATTGCCTCAATTTCATCGCTAATAAATACCATCGTCCACTCAGCATCGTACAAGCTGCGGCAGATAGCGCCCGGGATATTCTCAACGAGCGATCGAAATCTTGCATCGCTCTCCCGCAAAGCTGCTTCGGTCTGTTTTAAATCAGTAATATCCAGCACCATGCCTTCCCAAACTAGATCCCCTTCCTGCCCTATTTCTGTCGGACAATCAACTCGTTCCGGTCTCGACGAAGCCCCTCGCATCCACTTAAGTTTCCCAGACGGCAGAATCGCGCGCCATTCCTGCTGCCAGGGCTGCATATTTGCCGCAGAAACAGCAATAGATTCTGCCACTTTTGGGCTGTCGTCTGGATGAAGACAACTGAACATAAGTTCGGGATTTTGCTGAATATTTTCTGGTTCCAATTCATATAAATCCCGGCAGCCAGAAGAAATGTAAGGAAAAGACATTTTGCCGCCGGTTGAGAGCCGAAATTGATAAATTATTCCCGGCAAATTGGCAGCAAGTTGCCGCAATCTAGCTTCGCTTTCTTGCAGCGCTAATTGTTTGCGCCTATCCTGAGTGATATCTCGAATTATCCCCACGAGAATTTTACTGTCGCCGATATTTTCAAAGACAGTTTTTTTAGTAGACAGAATGTGCTGGGCACCGCTGGCGTCCGTAAATATTTCCTCGCTCTCGTTTTCTTCCCCCGTCCTAAACACTTGTTCGTCATTCTCCCAAAAAATCTCAGCTTCTTCTTTGGGGAAAAACTCATAATCCGACATACCTAGCAGTTCCTCGCGCTGCTTGCCGAGCAGCTTGCAACAAGCATCATTTAACAGTATCCAGCGGCGCTGCTCGTTCTTGAGAAAAATTGGGTCAGCAACTGCATTGATCGTACAATTTAAAAACTTTTTACTAGCTTCCAGTTCTGAAAGTGCTAAAACTTTCTCCGTAACATCGTTAATAGTTCCGGTCGTCCCCTGTATCGCGCCGTCGCAGTCAATAATCAAAAATTCCTGCACTTCCACCCAGCGAATTGTATTGTTTTTAGTAAGATATCGAATCTGATAACAACAGGATATTTCTTGATTTTCGCTCAGACCTCTAGAGCAATTTAAATATTGGTATTGGTCGTCAGCATGAATGTAACTTAAACAGGAAGTTCCTAAGCTTTCATTAACTGTAAATCCAGTAATTTTCGCCCAAGCCGGATTTAGAAAAATCCAATCACCAGCAATATTTGTTTCAAAAACTACTTCTTTGATACTGCCAACAACTTGCAGGTATTTTTCTTGACTTTTTTGCCATTCTGCTTGCCGTTTCTGGCGGGCGATCGCGCACCTGAGCGTCCGCACCAGCCGCCGGCTGTCTACTTGTCTTTTCACCAGATAATCTTGGGCGCCTGCGGCAATTAACTGAACGGCTAGTTCTTCGTCATCGGCGGCCGTCAAAACCACGATCGCAATATTGATCCCGCAATCTTCTTGCAGCCGCAAAAGAGCATTAAATTTTCTGCTGTCAGGAAGTGAAAGATCTAATAAAATTACATCAAAAACCTCACAGCTTAAAATTTCTCTAGCTTCCCTGAGGCAAACTACATTAGTCGTCTCAATTGATTGTCCCAGTTGGTGCTCAGACAGCAGTTCTTGAATGAGTTCTGCATCTTCTGCACAGTCTTCTATTAACAGAACTTTCAAG
Organism: Cyanobacteriota bacterium; assembly: GCA_025362325.1. GTDB lineage: Bacteria > Cyanobacteriota > Cyanobacteriia > Cyanobacteriales > Microcoleaceae > Microcoleus. Next base: position 9,794 of record JANYGO010000258.1, read on the forward strand.
CAAGCAGGCGTTAAATTTGACTCAAAAACAAAGGTCATTTGGTTATTTTTTATTATAAAAAAATGCAGCAGCGGATACAGCTATCTAGCTCATTTTGGGCGAAATTGAACCGCAGGCGAAGGAGTGCGCTGGGTACTTGCAGACCCTCCAGATTTATTTGTAGAATTGAGTTGTTGGCGGTAAGTTGCCTGCCTCGCCCCAAACCTAGTGGGCAAAAATCATTATTCTCTTACCGATCTTGCAAATCAACTCTGTTTTAAATTTACAACATTTGGCAGAGAAATAGCAAGGGGCAAGGCAAAACAGCGCGGATAAAGAATGACTAAAGTCCTGACTGCGAACCTAGGGAAATTACAGTGAATTTACGGAACAGGAGATTGTATCCGTTGAATTACTTAGAATTAACGCCAGTTTGTAGTGAGGACTTTAGTCCTTGCTTTGAGATAAAGAAGGACTAAAGTCCTGACTACGAACCTAATTATGAACTTAATTATGGTTGTTTAATCGGACAATATTTTACTGAGTTGTATCGATCAAGTTTTCTGCTGTTTGGGGATCACAACTGTAAACACGCTGCCTTGACCAACATTGCTGCTAATAGCAATCTCCCCATTAAAAGGTTTTAAAAGTTCAATACAAGTATAAAGTCCGAGGCCTGTTCCTGTCGGTTCGCCTTCTGTTTTTTCCTCGCCTTTTGGCGGCTTTGAGGTATAAAAAGGGTCAAAAAGTTGTGATAAATCTTCAGGTTCTATGCCACATCCGGTATCTGCAATATCCATGTAGATGTTCGAGTCGTCTTGCCGAGTCACGATAGTTAGTTCCCGGTTTTTCTTTTTCCACATAGCATCCATTGCATTATTAATCAGATTATAAAAAACTTGAGAAATATAGGAATAAATTAAGGGAATACTTTCAATTTCTTCATCATAAAAATATTTTTTTCTAATTTTATTCTTGAAATAGAGATTTCCTTCCAATAGCTGAATTTCTCGCTGCACTAAATCGTTGATATTCACGGGATGCAAATCTTGCTTTTGCTCTTTTCTGCTTTTCATCATCAGAGTATCCATGATCTGATTGATTTTTGTGACGGCTTGAACAATATACTTGGTATAATTTAAAAGAGATTCTTCTTGAATTTTTGTGGCTTTTGTTTCAATTAAATCGACGCTAGTCTGGATCACTTGCAGCGGACTTTTGAGGTTGTGAACCATTCCCTGGGTCAAACGTCCGATGATCGCTGTTTTTTCCTGGTCGATCAATTGCTTGGTTTTTTGATCGACAAGTCTTTCCAGGTTGTGGTTGAGGTGGGCAAGTTCGAGGTTTTTTTCTTCGAGTTTTTTTTGCAAGGTGCGGATTGTCAGGTGAGTTTGAATGCGGCTCAACACTTCTTCGTGCTGGAAGGGCTTAGTGATGTAGTCAACTGCTCCTGTCTGAAAGCCTTTTACTTTATCGAGCGTGTCGGAAAGGGCGCTCATGAAGATGATGGGAATGTCTCGCGTTAAGTGGTCTGCTTTTAAACGCAGGCAAGTTTCAAAACCGTCAATTCCTGGCATCATGATGTCCAAAAGAATCAAGTCGGGATGGATGTATTCAATTTGCTCGATCGCACTTTCGCCATCTAGGGCCACTAAAACTTTAAACCCGTAATTCCTTAACAGCTCGAAAAGTACGTCGAGATTGGTTTGGTTGTCATCGACAATTAGTATGATGCTTCTTTGGGAATTCTTATCGTTCATATTCAAGGAAAATATTCAAATTTTTGATTTGTGAGTTGTCGGTTGTGACTTAAAATCCGATCCAAGGAATTTTCTGCTGCTCTAGAAACAGGTTGCTTCGTAGATGCCTCAATTTGCAATCACCCTTTTAGGGCGATACTGTTCAGTTAACAGTGTTTATTTTCCGGAGATCCCTTGCAGCATCCCCCGAAAGCAAGGGGGACTTTGATCGCTTCGAGTTCCCCCCTTGCTTTCGGGGGGCTAGGGGAGATCGGGTTTAACCCAAGCCTATGGGGTTATTGACAATGACGATCTGGGCGTGAGATTTAACTAATTTTAAGTTTTCTGTTAGCGTCAATTTTAGGTCAAATGTTGCTTCAAAAAATCTCGAATTTGCTTGAGCTGAAATCCTTTAGCAAGTTGGCGCAGGTGATGAACGAAAGGCACTAATGTCTGGTCAGAATCTTCGAGTTTAGCAGTTTCCTCCAGAATAGCTTCAATATCGCCCATTGCAGCCAATCTTAACAAGGCCAAGATTGACTCTGAGGCAGGAGACACCATCGTTGAGTCAGCATTAGCAATCTCAGGTGATGCTTTGCGAGTTTGAGCTTTGCGCTTTTTGGTTTCCGATCCGTCTTCGTAAATCCATTCTAGTCTCAAATGCAGGCGCAATAATTCTAAAAGCTCGTTAGTTTGAAGCGGCTTAGTGAGAAAATTATCGCAACCTGCAAGTAAGCTCTCTTGCCTAGTAGTCTCGTAAACGCTAGCGGACAAAGCAAGGATAACCACATCTTTTAATTCCGGCAACTGTCGCAGCCGCCTGGTAGCTTCCCAACCGTCCATTACGGGCATCAGCAAATCCATTAAAATTAGATCCGGTAGAAATTCCTGTGCTTTGTGCAAGCAGTCTTCGCCGTCGGTGGCTTGGGCAATTTCAAAGCCCAAACGAGAAAGCATCCTGTGCAGCATGGCGCGATTTACTTCGTGATCGTCCACGATCAGCACTTTGCGCTGGTGGCCCCTAAAACCGACAAGCCGGCGTTTTTCGGGCGTGGAGGGGAGTTGAGAAGACTGGGCGACTGCGGGCAAGTCTAGATCCAACCAAAATATGCTGCCTTTGCCGGGGGTACTTTGGACGCGAATTTGGCTGCTCATCATGTTGACTATTTTTTGGCTGATGGAAAGTCCCAGTCCGGTACCTTCAACGAAATTGTGACGATCGCCCACTTGATGAAAAGGCAAAAATATTTCTTCTAATTTATTGTGCTCGATGCCAATGCCGGTATCTTCGATTTGAAAGCGAATTTTAGCGACTGGTAATTGCTGTTTATTGGCGGCTGTGGAGTCCGATCGCACAAAGGCGGCAAGCGGCGGTGCGATCGACTCATCCTCCTGTTCTTGATGCGCTCTAAAATTTGCCGTACCGTCGCCAACCAGGGCCGTTAAACTCGAATTTAGGGAGTTTGTGGGAGTTAAATTTTCAGCAAAATTCTCCACGTAACCGACTTGGAATGTCACTGAACCGATCTTAGTAAACTTAACCGCATTACTGACCAAGTTCATCAAAACTTGTCGCAGCCTTTGTTCATCCGCGAACACCCAGCTTGGCAGTGGAGATAATTGGTCGTAATTAAACGCAATTGCTTTTTGAGCCGATCGCATTTGGAACAAGTCAACAATACTTTTTACTAAACTCGGTAAATCCACCTCTGTCACAGACAGTTCCATTTTACTAGCTTCGATTTTTGCGATGTCTAAAACATCGTTAATCAGCGTCAGTAAGTGGTTGCAGCACTGGTGAGCGCTATGCAGGCTCTCCTGTTGTTCGGCTGTTAAATTGCGATCGGATTTCAGCAGTTGAATGTATCCCATAATACCGTTCAAAGGTGTCCGCAATTCGTGGCTCATGTTGGCGAGAAACTCGCTTTTGGCACTGTTGGCGGATTCTGCGGATTCTTTAGCTAATTGCAGGGCTGCTTCTGCAAGTTTGCGATCGGCAATTTCGGTTTGTGCTTGTTCAAACAGCGTCGATTGCTGAATGGCGATCGCCAACTGCACCCCCAATTGTTTCAGGCACTCTGCCTCAATTTTTTGCCAGGGACGCGGGCCCGTGCAGTGGTGGGCAATTAACAGCCCCCACAATTTTTCGCCTTGCAAAATCGGCACTACGAGATTCGCTCTCACATCGAACCGAGCCAACAAACTCAAGTGGCAGTCGGCGATGCCGGCATTGTAAACATCATCTGTGGCTCTAATTCTGCCGTCTTGGTAAAGAGTAGCGTAGGTTTCTCCAAAACAAGGGTCGTAAATTTCCGTTCCTAGAATTGGTAGGGAATTTTCAGCAACCGACTCGACGGCGATAAACCCGCTCCAATCCGGCTTAAATTGGTAAATAACAGTGCGGTCTACTTGCAAAAAATGCCGCACTTCTTCGACTGCTTTGGTGAGAATTTCTTCTAAATTCAGAGAAGACCGAATGCGTTCCAGCATAGCTACTGCCAACTGTTCGCGCTTTAATTGCTGGCGCAAAATTGCTTCTGATTCTTTGCGTTTTGTGATGTCTGTAATCACTGCAATTAAGCCAATAGAATAGCCATTTATATCTTTAATGCTGTCTGCTCGCACCAGAGCGGTAACAGCTTCGCCGCTGTTAGTGCGCAGCGCAACTTCGCCGCACCAAGAGCGACCTTTGCGAATGTTTTTATAGATTTTCTTGTAACTTGTAGACCGGACGTAAAGGGCGGCGCGCTCGCCGAGTTCGTTGAGTTCTTCCACCGTATAGCCGTAACGCTGAATAAAGGCTTGATTGTGGTAAATAGACTGCCCTTTCAAGTCGGCGATCGCGATCGCATCGCTGGTACTTTCGACGGCTTGAGTGACTTGCAGCAAAGCTAATTCTACTTGTTTGCGATCGCTGATATCAGTCATCGAACCCACAATCCGCAGGGGGTTTCCGGCTTCATCCCAGACTGCTTGAGCATGGGCGAGCACCCACTTGTAGCTGCCGTCTTTGCACTGCAAGCGGTATTCGGCGGCGTAATTAGGGGTTTGGCGATCGAGATAATCTTGGATTGTGGCTTGCACTCGATCGCGATCGTCTGGATGGATGCGATGGATCCATTCGCTGTTGCAACTGTCGATTTCGCCGTCTGCGTAACCGATAATTTCTTGCCAGCGGGCCGATCGAAAAGCTTCATTTGTTTGAAGATTAAGATCCCAAATTCCGTCTTGATTGCCTTTAAGAACTAACTGCCACCTTTCTTCGCTTTTACGCAATTTTTCTTCGGCTTGTTTGCGCTGAATGTGAGAAGCTAACTGAGTCGCTACCGCCTTGACCAACTCTACTACGCGCGGTTCCATAATCGAGCGAGAACGCTTGCAAAATAGTAAAACTGCCAGCACCTGAGATTTAGTGCGAATCGGAACTCCGAAACAAGCTTTCAATCCGATTGCTGCCGCCATTTGCGATCGGACAAACAATGAATTATGGACGGCAGAAATATCTTCCATCCATTCTACATTTTGGGTTGACCAAATCCGTCCTGGCACTCCCACTCCGGGGGCGAATCTAATTTTCTTACTTTCGCGGCCGAATTTATCTAAATCGCGATCGCTAGCATACCAAGTTTTGCTGTGTTCCAAAACAGTAGCATTAGCTGCGGGTATCCAAGCTTCCGCAAAATTCCAGCCGATCGCATTGCACAACAACCGCAGAATATCCGGGAGGGCGCTGTGAAAATCGGCCGACTGACTAATTGTTTGAGTTGCCGCCAGCAACAGCTTAATTTCATCTTCAGCTTGCTTGCTTTCAGTAATATCAGTTCCCGTACCGAGAATTTGTTTTAACTTACCCTCTGCTGTTTTAGCAAATACAGTATCTCGGCTGACAATCCAGCGCCAAGAACCATCCTTGTGCCTGACGCGGTATTCAATTTCAAATATATCCCCTTCCATGCCCGTTTCGACTTGCTGTAAATAATCAGGCATTTTGATAGCATCTTCCGGGTGGATTAAACTTGACAGCATCCACGGCCCGATCGCCAGAATCTCCTCTACCGTATAGCCGAGAACGTGGTAGATAGAAGCATTCGCATAGAGATTTTTGTGTTCTATTAAGTCGCAAACATACAAAATATTAGGACTTGCCTCAGCAATTCGAGCACCGAACCGCTTGCTATCTTGTAACTCTGCTTCAGCTTTCTTTTTCGCAGCAATGTCGCGAACAAGGCAAATTAATTCGCCGTCTGGCAGGGCTGTCAGCGAGATTTCTTGAGGGAATTGAGAGCCGTCGCGGCGGCTGCCTACAGCTTCAGTGCTGCAATAACCTTGCCGCGCTAAAGCCGGCATAATTTCCCCCTCAAACCTTGCAAGTTCTGCGCCTGCATAACACATTTTCCAACTTTTGCCCAACATTTCTTCGACGGAATTGTAACCGTAGATTTTGAGTTTAGCTGCGTTGGCATAAATCACCTCTCCGCTGGCATTAACAATGCCGATGCCTTCGGAAGCGGCTTCCATTGCTGCGGCTTGTCGCTGGAGTTTTGACTCGAAACGTTTGCGGCTGGTGATGTCGCGGACTATCGCAATAATTTCGTCATCCGTGCAGAAGACTATTCTCGCTTCAAAATCGCACAGTGCATCATTAATTGGCAGTTGATATTCTACAACTTGAATCTTGCCAGTGTCGATCGCGTGTTGATTGCCGCACAAGATTTTTTCAGCAAAAGCAGCCGGCAATATGTCTTGTGCTTTTTTGCCAATAAATATGTTTTCCGGTACCAGCGTCTGGAGGTCTTTTGCGGGTTTGAAGTCTACCAAAGTGCCATCGGCGCGACAGCGAAAAATCATGTCGGGTATCGCGTTTAAAAGAGCGCGGTTGGTGGCTTCGCTCTTGCGCAATTCTGCTTCTGCTTGCTTGCTGAATGTCACGTCGCGAGCAACTGCATAAATTAAATTTTCTTCGGCAAACGGTGATGCCGTCCACGACAGCCATTTATAACTACCATCTCGGCAAAGATAGCGGGTTTCTAAGTTAATAACTGGGTTGCCCTTTTTCAGTGTTTCTAATTCAGCTATAGTTATTGCTCGGTCTTCTGGATGCACGAACTCTATCAAAGGTTTGGCTCGAAGTTCGGCTATACTGTAACCTAAGACAGTAGACCAAGCAGGGTTTAAGCGTTTAAAATACCCGTCGAAACCTGCAATGCAAAGTAAATCCAGCGAGATATTAAAAAAGCGATCCCGCTCTTGTTGGGTTTGTTTTAATTCGGTGACATCCATCACCAAACCGTCCCAAATTATATCGCCGTTGGCTTGCTTGGAGGGCTTGGCCGCGCCTTGCAGCCATTTCACCCGCTCTCCCATAACTTGCCGCCACTGGTGTTGCCAAGCTTGCTGAGTCGCCGCTGAAGTTGCGATCGATCGCTGCAACTCAGAAATGTCATCTGGGTGAACTGCTGAAAAAGCCAAACCAGGATTTTCTTCTATTTGTTCAGGTCTTAAATTGTAGAGCTGCCAACTACCAGGAGAAATGTAAGTAAAAGATGTTTGGCCATCTACAGAAAGCAGATATTGATAAATCATTCCCGGCACGTTAGCAGTAATTATTTGAAATCGAGCTTCGCTTTCCTGCAAAGCTACCTGCTGGTGCTTGTATTCGGTTACGTCTCGCATTGTCCCGACCAACATTTTAGTACCGTCTGCTTTATTGAAAACAGTTTTTTTGGTATAGATAATGCGTTCTTTCCCAGCGCGATCTGTCAAAATTTCTTCCGTTTCATCAGGAATGCTTCTTTGCAATACTTGCTCGTCTTGTTGCCAAAAAAACTCGGCTTTTGCTGGGGGCAAAAAGTCATAGCCTGAATTGCCTATTAGTTCCGATCGCCCTTTTCCCATCAAATCGCAAAAAGCGTCATTTAATACGACCCATTTGTGCTGCTCATCTTTGACAAAAATTGGATCGGGAGTAGCATTAATCGTGTGATTTGAAAACTCTTCGGATGCTTTCAATTCTGCTTCGTAGCGGTAGCGATCGCTCACGTCCAAAATTACTTTAATCATCCTGTCGATCGAGCCGTCTCTGCCGCGAATACAGCGCAGGTAAACTCTAGTATAAACTATTTTTCCGTCTTTTTTTCGCCACCTTTTGTCTAAAACATAGCCTTCGCTCTCCCCTGCCAAAATTTTATTTAACTGCTCTAAACTGGCGGGCCAGTCTTCAGGAAAACCCCACTGCTCCCAATTTCCGTGCAGAATTTCTTGGCGCTCGTATCCGAGAAAATCGCACAAAGCATCATTAACTTCCAACCACTGGCATTTTTCGGGTTCGGAGGGGGAAATTGGAGGAGCAATAATCGCAATTCCGACAAGGGAATTCTCGACTACCGAGCGATATTTTTCTTCGCTTTTTTGCAAAGCTTCTTGGTTGTGCTGTCGCTCGACTGCGTAGCGGAGCGATCGCATTAAGACTTCGCTGTCGATTTTTCGCTTGACTAAATAATCCTGAGCTCCAGCTTGGATTGACTGCACGGCGAGTTCTTCATCGTTGCGGGCAGTCAGTACGACGATCGGAGTATTGAGGCTGTATTCTTGTATCTTAATAATTGTACTTAAGTCTTGGCTGTCAGGCAGTGAAAGGTCTAGTAAAATCACATCAAAATGTTCGCTGACCAAAATTTGCTGCGCTTTGCTGAGACGGTCTGTGCAGCTTACTGACAGCCTGTGGCACTCAGTTCTGTTGACATTTGTTTCTAATAATAATTCTTCGATCAGATCGGCTTCGGCTTGATTGTCTTCGACCAGGAGAACTTTAAAGCCGTTTCGCTTTGCGGTTGTGCTCAAAACTGATATCATATACCTTGTTATTTGTCATAAGGTAGTCGAGCTAACTATTATAGCATATAAATAATTGAATGCCCCAAACATACCGCTGACCAAAGTTAAAACATCTCTGGTTTAACAACTACAATGCACCAAGAGCGACTGTGTTTTTGCTCTAAGTAGGTCAACCCGATCGGATGTCAAACTTTTACGGTTTTTAGCAGCTCGGTTGCTTGAGGAAACAAAGCTGCTTGTGTTGTGTTTTTTGGGCGATCGCCCCCGGCAACTGCAAGCGGCGATCGAAACCCACCATTTCTTGGCCTTTACACTAGCAACACAATCCGAGCGGTATCCCCGCACCACTGCGCGCTCAGCGCCAAAAAAGCGGTGGGAACTATCTTCTATATTCACATTTTTACCAGTTCTTTTATGATAGCTTACAGAAACTCCCCACTGCCATTTCTTTACTTTTTGCAATCAAATAAATTTTCTCCACAGGTCTTGCTATTTAGCAAAAAAGTGATACTCTTGAAATAGAGGCAATCAAAAACTCTGCTGGATACAGCCTCGGAAAAAATTCGATAATTTTCGCAACAAAATTACGTTAAGACATTGACAGTCATTTGTTTACTGTCATTTGTTTACTGTCATTTGTTTGCTGTCCTTTGACCGAACTGAGATGAAGTTGAGAGGAAAAAAGCAATGCTCGAAAAATTAGCAATTCAACAAAAACAAGTGTTAATTCCCAGAGAAAAAGCCTTAGTATTGTGGTTTGATGAAGTCGGCATCGCCGACATCCCATTAGTAGGCGGGAAAAATGCTTCTTTGGGGGAAATGATTCAACAGTTAACCCCCAAAGGAGTCAGCGTCCCCAACGGATTTGCAACTACAGCACGCGCTTACCGCTACTTCATCGAGTCGGCGGGTTTAGAAGCTAAATTGCGCGAAATTTTTGCCGATTTAGATGTAGAAGATGTGCAGAACCTGCGACAAAAAGGCAAGCAAGCGCGGGCATTGATTCTGAATACACCGTTTCCGCGAGAACTGCAAGCAGCGATCGCAGATGCTTACGAAAAATTGTGCGATCGCTACGGCGACAGCACCGACGTAGCAGTCCGTTCCTCCGCCACCGCCGAAGACTTACCAGATGCCAGTTTCGCCGGACAGCAAGAAACCTACCTCAACGTTCACGGCTGCACCGGCGTGCTTGAATGCTGCCACAAATGCTTCGCCTCCATATTCACAGACAGAGCAATTTCTTACCGCCAACTCCGAGGTTTCGACCACTTGGAAGTCGCCTTATCCGTCGGCGTGCAGAAAATGGTGCGATCGGACTTAGCATCCTCCGGCGTCATGTTCAGCATCGACACCGAAACCGGTTTCAAGAATGCCGCCTTAATCACCGCCGCCTACGGATTAGGCGAAAACATCGTTCAAGGAGCAGTAAACCCCGACGAATACTTGGTTTTCAAACCCACATTAAAACAAGGTTTCCGCCCAATTCTCGACAAACGCCTCGGCACCAAAGACATCAAAATGGTGTACGATATCGGCGGTTCCAAATACACTAAAAACGTATCAGTAACGCCAACAGAAAGCGGCAAATACGCCCTTAACGATGACGAAATTCTGCACTTAGCAGAGTGGGCCATACTGATTGAAGAACACTACTCCCAAGTGCGCGGAACCTACACGCCGATGGACATCGAGTGGGCAAAAGACGGCAATACTGGCGAACTCTTTGTCGTCCAAGCGCGGCCGGAAACAGTACAATCACAAAAATCCGCTACAGTTTTGCGGAACTACAAATTGCAAGGTTCCAGCGCAGTTTTGGCACAAGGACGCGCCGTTGGCGAAGCGATCGGACAAGGCAAGGCCCACGTAATTTTAGACGTTCACAAAATCGCCGCATTTGAAGCTGGAGAAGTTCTTGTCACCAACAAAACTGACCCGGATTGGGAACCGATCATGAAAAAAGCCAGCGCCATAGTCACCAATTCCGGCGGCCGCACTTGCCACGCTGCCATCATTGCGCGGGAAATGGGAATCCCCGCAATTGTCGGCACCGGCGACGCTACCAAAGTCTTGCACAACAATCAAGAAATCACTGTTTCTTGTTCCGAAGGAGAGGAAGGTAAAGTTTATTCCGGTTTAGTGCCGTTTGAAGTACAAGAAAGTGCGATCGACAATTTGCCCCGCACCCGCACTCAAATCTTAATGAATGTCGGCAACCCAGAAGAAGCTTTTGGTTTGTCAGCAATTCCTTGCGACGGCGTAGGGTTAGCGCGGCTGGAATTCATCATCGCCAACCACATCAAAGCGCACCCCCTAGCACTGATTCACTTTGACGAATTGGCCGACGAATCAGTCAAGCGGCGAATTGCCAAACTCACAGCACTTTACGAACACAAACCAGATTTCTTTACCGACAAATTAGCCCACGGAATTGCCACTATCGCCGCCGCATTTTATCCCAATCCTGTCATCGTGCGGATGAGCGATTTCAAGAGCAACGAATATGCTAATCTTTTGGGAGGGCGGCAGTTTGAACCCAAGGAAGAAAACCCGATGATCGGGTGGCGTGGCGCTTCTCGCTATTACGACCCGAATTACCGCGAAGCTTACGCTTTGGAATGTCTTGCATTGAAGCGAGTTCGCGACGAAATGGGCTTGACAAATGTGATTCCGATGGTGCCGTTTTGTCGCACTCCAGATGAAGGTCGCAAAGTGTTGGCCGAAATGGCAAAACACGGTTTAGTCAAGGGCGAAAATGGCTTGCAAGTTTATGTGATGTGCGAATTGCCCAGCAATGTGATATTTGCTGACGAATTCGCGCAAGTTTTTGACGGATTCTCGATCGGCTCTAACGATTTAACTCAGCTAACATTAGGATTAGACCGGGATTCTGCTTTAGTCGCCCACATCTTTGACGAACGGAATGAAGCTGTGAAGCGGATGGTGGAAATTGCCATTAAAGCGGCGAAGAAGTACGATCGCAAGATTGGGATTTGCGGTCAAGCGCCCAGCGATTATCCTGAGTTTGCTCGTTTTTTGGTTGAGTTGGGAATTGATTCGATTAGTTTGAATCCTGATTCGGTTTTGAAGACTTTGTTGGATGTTGCTAAGCTGGAGGTTTCCGGTTCAATGATGGATTTAGCGGCCCAGGTTGCTAAGGTTTAATCCTTGGGGTTTTTAAGTGAAATCGGGTTTCTTATATCTAGTCCTGTAAAATAACCTATCTCGCGTTTGTAGTGAGGATTTTAGTCTCGATCGAAATCTGAGGACTTTAGTCCTCACTACAAACCTATCCAGAACAGCTTTCATCGGCGCCCGTGCGTTAACCGCCAGCAAACGGTTAACGCACGGGCGGCATAGTTTGAAACTTGACCGGGAACTTTTCTGATTTAAAACCGTCTTTTGGCAGATAATTTTATGTTGCCGATCGTCTAAATTAAAAAAAAATATTTCCACGCACAAGCTCTGAAAATGTGTTAACAGCTCTCCTGATTATTTTCATAGGTTTAGCTCCGTGGCTGCTGTCTTTGTGGGTGATGCGCTCAGCCGAGAGTCAAGCCAGCCAGAGAATTGCAGCGGCCAGACTAGCGGTAGCAAATAGACCCCTGCGAACTCAACTAGCAACGGACGATCGCACTTACGTAGAAGGCTTCGGTTATCCGATCGGCGATATCACTTGCGAGTATAACGCCCGCTCTAATTACATTCGCTGCGCTGTCAATCCTTCTGGGCCCTGTCTAGATTGTCGGTACTACCAAGCCAGAACTCTTGACGTTCGCGGTGAAAAGATATAGCTTGTATTGGGGCTGGTATGTATGCATATTTGCTGATCTAGTAATCCATGAGTTAGTATGTACTTACGTGTAAGGATTGTTATTGGATCTTGTTCAGGATGAGCCGCGGCAAAACTCAGCAATTAAAACCTAATCGAGCAGTATTGCTCGGTTACACTTGCCATAACAGTTGGCATAACTGGCGGATTGCGATCGGTGTTTTTATAGTTGAGGACTTGCGCTCAGAAACCAGGTTTAGACGGTAAATCTTGGTTGGGTGGCGAGAAATCTAGGAATAAATTAGGTTTCTAGTCTCCTGGACGTAACTCCTGCTGTTAAGAACATGAGCGAATAAAAATCGCAAATAGCTGACGGGCAAATCTGCAAGTTGATTTCTCCAAAACACCATGAAAAATTCTGCACGAACAATTGTCCCGAGCATTTACCTTAAACAGAAATCCGCTCGAAGACTATAACTTGATAGCTTGAGAAGTTGCTTGTGGGCGACACTAATCTGTTTTTGCGATCGCAGATGAACGCAGTCTCAAACCTAGATTGTTGTCTCCAAACTGCAATTCATGAATTTTTAAGACACCTCGTCGATACAGGGTATGCCTATTTCAATTGCATCACAGGTTTTGGCCACTGTCGGCCTGATTATGTCACGGCCAGCACTGCGTCGCCATCGTCTCCCTAATTAATGTGTGGTTACTATTGTCAACAGGGCAGGCGCACGCACCGAAATCAAAGAAACCGGGTTTTTTACCGGAAGCGAGGGCTGCAACGAAGTCTTTTCGCCGATTAAACCTGGTTTCTGTGTCCAGAAAGGATGAAATTTTTATGCCAATAAAGTGAGTGCATTAGACGATCGACAGAAAGCCTCATAAAATTTATTTTTGAGAAATTCCCGTTAGTGTCTGCAGCAGGATGTAAGAGCTCGGGGTGTAACAGATACACTCCCTCACAAAAAGCCTCCGGTCAAATATCATCCCATAGATACATGACTGGGATTTAAACTCCCAACCCTCAGCGCTCGCCCGGCGATATTTGCAATGCTATCAAATCGCAAGATAGCACATTTTTGTGATGACTAAAATCCATCTGTTGCTCTTTCTGGCAGTTAACCAGCAGAGGCTCTAAAGCTACAATCCAACCATTTCAAGATGTGATAATTATCATCTGGAAGTGGGTACGCTATATACAATAAGTCAGGTAATTCTACCATGCAAAACATCTGCAACAAACCAATATTCCTCACCCAAAAAGCAGGTAAACCCACCGCAAACATTGGTGACCGCAACTCCCGAACTACAGCAACTAATCATCAGGAAAAACCCCAAAAAAAAGTAACAGGAGAGGAGGATTTTCAGTCCCAAAAACCCGGTGGAGTCGCGGAAATTGGGCAGCCACAGAGAGGATTTTTGCTAGAAACCAAGCCTGCGATCGCCCCTGTAAAAAATATCCTGTTCCTCGATGGCAGAGTAGAGAACTACGACAGCTTGGCCAGAGGAGCAACAGCAGGTACAGAAGTATTTCTACTAGACTCGACACGAGATGGAGTCGAGCAAATTACTAGAATTTTGGCTAATTGCAGCGATTTAGACAGCCTGCAAATAATTTCTCACGGTATAGAAGCAGCAGTGCAACTCGGGTCGATCGCCCTGGGCAGCGACAACTTAGAAACCTACAGCCATTTGTTGCAGCAGTGGGGAAAAGCCCTCAGCGAGAGAGGACATATTTTGTTATTTGGGTGCAGCGTCGCAGCGTCCGAAAGCGGCGCGGCCTTCGTGCGGAGCTTGAGCTCGATTGTCGGTGCAGATATCGCAGCTTCCGACAACTTGACGGGGAGTGCAGCACTCGGCGGCGACTGGGAATTAAGATTTGTGACCGGGGAAATCAAGGCGAGGATCGGCATTGAACCAGAAGTCCTCGCAGCATACGCTTACACCCTCGGCACATTAGTCAACGAAACTTTCAAAAACGCCACAGTCAGAGGGCCTTGGATTTACGGGGGAAACGGCGGTGCGCTGTTCGATCCGAGCAACGGGCTTCCAGCATCGAGACAACCTGTCCCCGGGATTACCGGCGGCACAGTATCGGGGGTACTTCCGGCATTGGGCGGGCGCAATCCCGGCGATGGCGCTTTGCAATTAACTCCAGCAGAAAACACCCGGGAAGCCTTCGTCATCTACAACAACCCGATTCCATCAACCGACGGTCTCAGAGTCCAGTTTGATTTTTATTCCTACGGTTCCAACGCCCAAACCAGGCTTTCTCCGGGCTTCCCGATCGAGCCTCAGCCAGGGGACGGGCTGGGTTTCTTCTTCATTGACGGCACCGCCAGCCCAACCAGGACAGGGGGTTTTGGCGGTTCTCTGGGCTACGCTCAACGCACGGGTATACCCGGTATTGTGGGAGGTTATTTAGGCATTGGACTTGACGAGTATGGCAACTTTTCCACATCCACAGAAGGGCGATCGGGCCCGGTGCCACCTGCGATTCCCGGCTCCGCTATTGGTGATTACAGACCTGATTCTGTAACGCTCAGAGGCCGTCAAGCAGACAATTATCAGTTTTTAACAAATACGATCGTTCCCTTCGGCATCGATAACATTCCCACGAGTATTACATCTACCGGCGCTTACAGCGATTTTAACTTCAGCAATACATTCACGAGCGATCGCGATTCAGCCAAAAGAGCCGTTCAAATTACCCTAAATCCATCTAACGATCCGAGGAATCCCAACCGCCTCACGGTTGCCTTCGATACCGATTTTAACGGCACCTACGAAACTACACTGATCGATATCCCCAACTTGGCAGCCATCAACGGTGCAGTACCGCCAATTTTCAAGTTTGGTTTTGGCAGTTCGACAGGAAGCGGCAACAACATTCACGAACTGCAAAACCTGGTAGTTGAAACTATCAATCCTCCCAGTATCTCGGCCGATGTGAGCACGATCAAAACAGGGCCGCAGTTCATCAAGCCCGGCAGCAGCATTACCTACACGATTACTACTGTCAACAACGGGCCAGCGCCCGCTCAAAACGTCCTGATTCAAGACGAAATACCTCTAGAACTGCTGCTTCCCAACGGAACTCCACCGGTGCTGAGTGCCTCTAACAACGGCACTTACCTCAACCAAACCAAGTCTGTTACTTGGCCGTTAATTCCGGTTCTCAATCCCGGCCAGACTCTCACTTACACCCTGACAATTAATCTGCCGCCCGGTTTAACCAGCAGCGATACTTTTTCCAACATTGCATTCAGCAATAGCTCGACTTTCGACCCCAACCTCAGAAATAACAATAGCATTCTCCCGCCGGGGGAAATTGATGGACCCGGTGTGCTTTTTACCACGGTTACGGATCGAGTGGCGGATTTAGTGACTACCAAAAGTGGCCCTGTGACTGCTCCGATCGGCTCAACCGTCGCCTACACGGTGACCACGATTAACAAGGGGCCTGATGCAGCAACAGACGTGACGATCTCTGACAGTATTGTTCCGGGTTTAACATCCGTCAGCGTATCGGACGGCGGGACGTATAACGCACAAACCGGGATTGTCACATTCCCAATACTGACGACGCTGGCAACTGCAGCTACTGAGACCCGCAATATCAGTTTTGTTCCCCCAATCAGCCTTACCGCCATCAGCAACACGGCTCGGAGCAGCTCGGCAACTCCCGATCCGATCGCCACCAACAACAACGGCTCCCCAACCAACAAAGAGGGCACTCCCACTAACTCTACGGTGAGGACAACTCTTACGCTCAACGCCGACCTGGCAACCACCAAAACCGGCTCTACCAATGCTCTCCCCGGCAGCCCAGTCAGCTACACGATCGCCACAGTCAACTTAGGCCCGAGTCCCGCTGCCAATGTAACCATCACTGACAGCATCGTTCCCGGGTTAACGGGAGTCACGGCATCTAACGACGGCGTTTACGACCCAGTGACAGGAGTTGTCACCTTCGGGCCCGTGGCGATCGCCAACGCTGAGACAGTCACCCGGACGATCGGCTTCACAGTACCGCTCACCGCAACTACTCCCATCAGCAACACAGCCAGAAGCAGCTCCCTCACTCCCGACTTGACTCCTGGCAACAACAACGGTACCAACCCCAACGCCAGCGTCACTACCACCGTCAGTCCCAGGGCTGATGTTGTCACCCAAAAAACTGCCCCGGCGACCATCAATGCCGGCGCCCCTCTCACTTATACAATTACTACTAACAACAACGGGCCGAGTGCTGCCACCAATGTAGTGATCACCGACAGCCTGATTCCCGGCTTAACAGCAGTCACGGTGTCCGGCGGAGGAACCTACAACGCAACCACAGGGGCGATCGTTTTCCCAGCGATCGCCTCCTTAGCCAGCGGCAGCAACCAGAGCCGCACCATCACCTTTGTTCCGCCGCCCACCCTGACGAGCATCCTCAACATTGTATCCAGCCGATCGGATACTCAAGACCCTAACGAGACCAACAACAACGGCTCCACAGTGGCATCGCCCGGTCAGCCGGGGGGTCGAGTCACCACCACCATCGGTACAGCCCGCGCCGACCTCGTTACGTCCAAGGTCGGTCTCACATCTGCGGCGGCAGGCAGTTCGGTGACATATACTATAGTTACCTCCAACAACGGGCCGAATGCTGCGGAAAACGTAGTGATTACAGACAGCATCATTCCCGGTTTAACGGGAGTCAGGGCATCCGATAACGGCACTTACGACCCAGTGACAGGGATTGTCACCTTCCCAACAATTTCCAGCTTGGCTAGTGGCAGTAACACCAACCGCCTAGTAACAGTAGTAGTTCCCGCGACGGGCACGATCAGCAATACTTCCCGAAGCCGATCGACCACTTTTGACCCGGAACCCACCAACAACAACGGTTCAGAACCCCGGGCTACTGTCACCACCGCCATCAGCGCGCAGCCAACACCCAACCAAAATCCATCAGCCCAGAGCAGCAACGCTACGCTAGCGCCCAACAGCGCTATCAACATCAGCGGGCTCGGAGGCACAGACCCCGACGGCACAGTGCTTTCTTTCAGCATCAACACCCTGCCGCCAGCAGATCAAGGCGTCCTGTTCTTGGGCGACCCCGCAACCGGAGGAGTCCCCGTCACCGCAGGTCAAACCCTGACAGCAGATCAAATCAAGCAGTTATTCTTCAAGTCTGCCGACAATTTCACAGGAGCTAACTTTACCTACAGCACCAGGGACAATCTCGGTGGCAGCAGCCCTGGGGCCACAGTTTCTCTGGTGTCGCTGGCGTTCAACCAGCCGCCGATACCCGCAAACATCAGCAAGACACTGCCACCAAACAGCACCGTCAACCTCGAAGGACTGACGGCCAAAGACCCCGACAGCTCGATCGCATCCTTCACCATCAACACCCTGCCGCCAGCAAATCAAGGCATCCTGTTCTTGGGCGACCCCAGCCTGGGAATCCGGGTCACAGCCGGTCAAAGACTCAGCACAACTCAAATCAACCAGTTATTCTTCCAAGCAACCAGCCAATTCACAGCCACCAACTTTACCTACACCGCCACAGATAACCGCGGCGCCGTCAGTCCAGCCCCCGCTACAGCATCCCTGCTAGCAATATTACCTCCCGCCGACCAGCCGCCCGTCGCCAACAACAGCAGCATCGCTTTGTTGCCAGGAAAAAGCGTTAACATCCCCGGACTCGGAGGAACCGACCCCGACGGCACGGTGGTTTCTTTTACCATGAACACCTTGCCCCCGGTCAATGAAGGCACTCTGTTCTTGGGCGATCCCAGCCTGGGAGTGCTCGTCACAGCAGGTCAAACCCTAACACCAGAGCAAATTACCCGCTTGTTCTTCCAGGCGTCCGGCAATTTCACAGGGGCAAACTTCACCTACAGCGCTACAGACAACGTCGGCGCCACCAGTGCAGCAGTTGCTACTGTCTCTGCCCTTGCCATTAACCAACCCACACCGACACCCGCGCCCGCGCCCACACCGACACCCGCGCCCGCGCCCACACCGACACCCGCGCCCGCGCCCACACCGACACCCGCGCCCGTAACGACTCCGACACCCTCACCTGTAACGACTCCGACACCCTCACCTGTAACGACTCCGACACCCTCACCTGTAACGACTCCGACACCCTCACCTGTACCTACACCGACACCCTCACCTGTACCTACACCAACACCCGCGCCCGTACCCACACCGACACCCGCACCCGCGCCCACACCGACACCCGCGCCCGTACCTACACCGACACCCGCGCCCGTACCCACACCGACGCCCGCGCCCGTGCCCACACCGACGCCCGCGCCTATTTTCGGTTCAGTGCCCGAACCGGATACCGGTTGCGGTTGCGACCCCCTGCCCCAGCAGCCGAACTTCACATTTCTCCAACCAGAGCGCCAGCAAATACTCAACTTCGAGTCAAACGCCGCCCCACTCACTGACATCCAAAACACGATTCTAGGGACTCTCGGCAACGATTATCTAACAGGGAACGACTCTAACGAACTGTTTGTTTCTTTCACCGGCGACGACACAGTTTTAGGTGAAGGCGGTTCAGATATCATCTTCGGAGACCAACAGCGAGACTTCATCGCCGCTGGCAGGGGCAACGATATCGTTTACGCCGGCAAACAAAACGATGTGGTTTTTGGGGGCAAACAAGACGATCGCCTGACGGGCGATCGCGGTTCAGACACCTTGTACGGCGATCGCGGTTCAGATACCATAGTCGGCGACAACGGCAACAATATCGACCTCACGGGCAACAGCGGCGACCTGATTTTCGGGGGTGCTTCCGACGATTTGATTGCTGGCAATCAAGGCAACGACACGGTTTACGCTGGTAAAGGCGCAGATCTTGCCTATGGTGGCAAAGAAAACGACCTGATTTGGGGCGACAAGGGTTCGGACACTCTCTACGGAGACAACGGAGACGACTCTCTGTTCGGCGGCGTCCGAAACTCCCTCGATAACGACCCTAACGGGCGAGATTTGCTCTACGGAGGCAACGGCAACGACTTACTTAACGGGCAACAAGGCGACGATACTTTACTCGGCGGTAACGGCCGCGATTTGGTGTTTGGAGGCAAAGGGGGCGATCGCATTTTCGGCGAAACCGAGTCGGATACTCTTTACGGCAATCAAGGTTCTGATACCATTCTCGGCGACTATGGCACTCCTGTCGGCAGCATCATTGCTACGGATGAAAGCGACTTAATTTTCGGCAACGACAGCGGCGATATCATCGGCGGCGGCAGCGGTAACGACAGCATTTTTGCCGGCAAAGGCAACGACTTAGTTTACGGTGGAAAAGATAACGACTTAATTTTCGGCGAACTCGGTTCCGACACCATTATCGGTGGCGAGGGAGACGATTCGCTTTACGGTGGTTTGCAAAATCAGCAGTTAGTCAGCGATGTTAACGGCCGCGATTTGCTGTTTGGGGGCGAGGGTAACGATTATGTCAACGGTGGCGAGAGCTCCGACTCTCTCAGCGGCGGCTTTGGTAACGATACTCTCCACGGCGGTAAGGATGACGATTTGGTACACGGAGATGCCGGCAACGACTTGATTTACGGCGATGATGGCAGCGATATTTTGTGTGGCGATGATGGCAACGATACCATTTTTGGCGATCGCGGGGAAAACGAGCAAGGCGCCGTCGGTGCCAACGGCCAGCAAGACTGCATCAACGGTGGCAGCGGTGACGACCTTTTATACGGCAATGAAGGCCAAGATACCCTCAACGGCGGTGACGGTAACGACACTCTCTACGGAGGGAAAGATAACGATATTCTCAACGGGGGTGCAGGGGATGACTGGCTGTTTGGCGACGGGGGAGAGGATACTTTAATTGGAGGTGCAGGCAGCGATCGTTTTGTGTTAAATAGCAACAGCGGTCTCGATACTGTGCTCAATTTTGAAGTAGGAATTGACAAGTTTGTGTTAACTGGTGGCAGAAGTTTTGATTCCTTGCGAATCAACTCCGCGGCGAACGGTTATGTCCTGCAAGTTGCTGCCACTGGTGAGGTTTTAGCTAATGTCTTTGGGGCTAATAATGCGATTACTGCTCTGGATTTCGTGACTCTTTCCCGGTAATACAAATCTCATACCAATCATGAAAAATATTGCTACTAAGGCAACTAGAGAATCTCATCTTTAGGGAAACGGCATTGCCTGGTTCGGCGGCTAATTATAGCGTTTACTAGGTAATGCCTCTAGGCTAAAACCCTTTATTATCAAGCTTTGTAGGTAAATAATATCCGCGAAACGTTTTGATAAAGGCTATATGCTTAGCAATGATAATTCCTCTACAATTAATATAGCAACCGCCACATCGGTGAGGACATAAATAACTTCATGAATAGAGCTGATACCGTCAAACATCAATGGTTTGATTGCGGTTATGCAACCCAAAGACTACGCTCGGGGGGCAAGCTGTCAACTGTCCACTGTCAATTGTCAACTGCTATAACTGTAGCAAGACTTTTAAAAATTGGTATCGGAAAGGTTCGTAGTGAGGAATGCGAGTCCTCACCGATGTGGCGGTTGCTATATTAATTGTAGAGGAATTATCATTGCTAAGCATATAGCCTTTATCAAAACGTTTCGCGGATATTATT
>JANYGO010000264.1 GCA_025362325.1 Cyanobacteriota bacterium
GTGACGACTACTAGAGAAGCATACAGAAATGCGATCGGCCAGGGAAATTCTCCTAACCAGTGCGCGGCCATTCCGCCGCCAATTAGCGTAATTAAAGTGCCAAAAGTCACTAAATTGCGGATGCTGCCGGAAACTTTGCCCAAGTCTCGCAATTCCAAATTCAAGCCGCCTTCAAACAGAATTAAGGCTACTGAAAGAGATACCATAACTTCCAAACCGCTGCCCAACAGATTGGGGTGCAGTATTCCTAAGCAATCCGGGCCTGCTAAAATGCCGAAGAGCAGCAAAAATACGATCGCCGGAACTTTCAGATAAGCGGCCAGAACTTGAGCGCTGATACCACAGGTGACGGTCATGACCATCAACAGGGTGATGTTAAAGGGGATTTCCATAGATACAATTGTTACAGGCTACCCGCTTAGTTTTAAAAGTGCGATCGCGGGTGACTTGAGTACAGGCGCTATATTTGGCGATCGTACAAACTCGGCACTGCCCGGGCTTTTTGCTAAAAAAATTAAAAAACCTTGATATTGGCTATAACTTTATCAGATAACTCTCTTAGCGTCAAAGATGGGAGCAAGCGCCGAGATTGTCTGCTATGTTCGAGGGGGAGAAGGGGAGAGGATTTGACGAGTGGGGAAACGATAAAAATCTCGAATCTCAAATCATTTGGCATTCTGCCACCGGCGACGAAAATCCGATAAAATTGCCGGCGAAATTTGCCCTTCCAGCCAATCTAAAGCCTGGTTTTGGTTGGGTACAGCCCGATAAAATTTGCAAGCATCTATCAGCCGAATCGGAGAATTTGCAGGATTAGATTGAGCGCGCCACTTTTGAGCAAACTCGGCAATTACAGCCGGAGAAATTTGTTTTTGCAGCCAATCTAAAGCTTGGTCTTGTTCTGCCAAACCGCGATAAAATTGGCCGGCATCTATCAATCGTAAATTAATGTCTGGAGGTACGGCAGTTGTCCGCCACTTTTGAGCAAACTCACCTAAAACAGAGGTAGAAATTTGACTTTGCAGCCAAATCAAGGCAGTATCTTGGTTGGCGCTAGCTTGATAAGAGGAGAATATTGCCGTCAGCCGTGCGGCTGATGCGGGAGTGGGTGTCGGAATTGGTGTCGGCTGCGGGGCGGGTGTCGGCGCTGGAGGGGGGACAATTACTTTGGGAGATTTTCGCATCAAAGCGGCCCAAGTTTTGATGCCTGCCATGCCGTCTGGATTCAGACCTTGAGATTTCTGAAACGAGATCAGCGCTGCTGTGGTGGTGGCTCCAAATTTAGCATCCATCGCGCCTTGATAGAAACCTTTACTTCTTAATTGTTTCTGGATGTCTGCAACTTTATAATTTTGGGCGCCTTCTCGGACGCTTTCAAAGATATTGCCGTCTACACTCCCGGAGACGCCGGACACGCTGTCGGTGTCGCTGTACTGCCAAAAAGTCCAAGTCTTCCAGCCGCCCGGTACCCAAGGTTGGTCAGCACTGGTATAGTGAGCAATCCACAGTGGGTAATCGGCCAACCGCTGTGTCCCGAGGTTGTCCCAGAATCCGGGGTAGGTGTAGATAATCGGTCGCATTAAGGTGGCTTTTTCCACTGCTTCGAGCCAAATTGTGGCGCGATCGCACAATTCGTCCGCACTCAAACCGCCTGTAGTTTCCAAATCCAAGACTGCCGGCAAATCCCCCGCTTCGAGTTTGACAGTTTTCAGGAACAAATCTATTTGCCCTTGAATGCTGCTTGTCGGTCGAAAAAAGTGGTAAGCACCGCGTTGAATCCCTGCCGCTTTGATTGCCGACCAATTCTTGGCGAAAGTTTGGGAAACTATGGTTGCACCTTCTGTCGATTTGACAAATGCGAAGAGAATGCCTCCTTTGGCGACGGCTTGCCAATTGACCGAAGGCTGGTAGTCGGAAACATCTATACCGCGAATGCTCATATGACAGATAGTTGAGAAAAGCTAGTGAGTGTCTGAAGCCGCGACTAGACTAAGGGTAGATTAAATTATAATGCTAAGTCGCTAATTGTTTTTTTGAGGGAAGATTTTGCAAGTGAACTGCGATCGCATAGAGCCTGGGCCTGGTCAAGAGTCTGTTTGGGATTACCCGCGTCCCCCTCGCCTTGAGGAATCGACCAAACACGTACAGATAGTTTTTAATCAAGTGACGATCGCCGACACGCGGCGCGCTCAGCGGGTGTTAGAGACAAGTCACCCTCCTTTCTACTATATCTCTCCTGAAGACATCCAAATGCAATATTTGCACAAAACTTCCCGGGGTTCGTGGTGCGAGTGGAAGGGACAAGCGGGTTATTACACTGTGACGGTAGGGTCGAAGGAAGTAGTAAATGCTGCTTGGTTTTATCCCGATCCAAATCAGGTTTTTGCAGCTATTAAAGATTATGTGGCTTTTTATCCGAGCCTGATGGATGCTTGTTATGTGGACGGGGAATTAGTGCAAGCTCAACAAGGGAGTTTTTATGGCGGCTGGATTACCAAAGATATTGTCGGCCCGTTTAAGGGAGGAACCGGAACTTGGGGTTGGTGAGGGAATTGTGAGATGGCTTCGTTTCTGGTAGCGGCACAGCCGTGCATGGGTTTTGGGTTGAGGACTCGCTGGCGCCGAAACCGGTTTTTTTTGCGCCAAACCTCCTGAGACCCTCGACCTGGCTTAAAAACCGGGTTTATTGAGTTTTTCTGCGCCGTGAATGAGTTAAGGACTGCCGCAGAAACCGTTTTTTTACGACACAACAAGCCAACAGTAAAAAATCGAGAATAATTCTATAAATCTATAATTAAGTGAGGATGAATCAATGCAATGCCGACACTGTAGAAGCTAACGAAGCCGCTTACTGTTAAATTAACAGTGTAGTCAAGAATACAGCCACTGCTAATCAAGAAATGTTAATATAAGTTAAGAGTTGATACTAGGTTTCTTGTTGTTTTATTGTTTATTCGGATCTGCGCTGTGTCTTTTGAATTTATCGCGCCATCTAACTCGCCGGAAAAACTACCCGAAAATTTAACTTTAGAGTCTACTCTTAAGGAGCTGGCTGTATTCAATTTTCAGGTAGAAACTTCATCCCTAGCTAGAGACGTAGCTCGGTTGTTTCAAGCTCACCCGCTGCTTCCAGGAGTTATCTTGACCGTCAATGGCGATTTTTTAGGGATGATATCGCGCCGGCGATTTATGGAACGCATGAGCCGGCCTTACGGAGTAGATATATTTGCTTGCAGACCGATTATGGCTTTGTATCAAATAACTCCAACCGATATTTTAATTTTACCAGGAGTAGCCTTAATTGTCATGGCAGCTCAGCGAGCAGTGCAGCGGTCGCCGGAACAGCTTTACGAGCCGATTGTCGTGCAGTTAGAACCTCAAGTTTACCGACTTTTAGACGTGCATCAAGTATTGGTAGCTTTATCCCAAATTCACCAACAAGCTACTTGGTATATTAGCGAACTTTACTACAATTTATCTGTGACGCAATCCGAGTTAGAAGCAGCTAATTCTCAATTAACAGCAGCTAATTTGGAACTGTATCGCCTTGCTAATTCTGATGGCTTAACTCAGGTTGCCAACCGCCGCTGTTTTAACGAATATTTAGAGAAACAATGGCAGGAATTGGGACAAGAAGCGGCAGAAGTATCTTTAATTTTATGCGATATTGACTTTTTTAAGAAATACAACGATACTTACGGACATCAGGCGGGAGACGATTGTTTGCAACAGGTGGCGAAAACAATTGTTGAGGCTGTAAATTACTCAGCAGGCGAAGTTTTAGGGGAGACGCTGGTGGCTCGTTACGGAGGTGAAGAATTTGCGGTAATTTTGCCTCGAACTTCACCCGAGATGGCTGTCTCGATTGCAGAGCAAATTCGAGTCTGGGTGAAAAAACTTGAAATTGAAAATATTAAATCGCCAGTGTGTTCTTGTGTTACACTGAGTTTGGGAGTAGCGAGTACGGTTCCGCGACCGGAAATTTCCAAAAAAGATTTGATTGCAGCAGCAGACCGTTCGCTTTATGTAGCTAAAGACGCAGGGCGCGATCGAGTAATTTTAGGTACTATCAAGTTGGACTAAGTAGATGAGCGGAAAAATTTGGTTTGATCGTTCGGACTTTAGTCCTCATCAAAACCTGAGGACTAAAGTCCTGACTACGAACAATTTTGATGGGATATGAGACAATTCCAAATCGAGCAGGAAAGACTGAGTTCGATCGGCATTCTACATCCAAGCGCGCTCTGCCGTCCAGTGCCTGTCCGAAGATTCATAAATCCTCAAACCCAGCAATCCCGCAGTTTCCACCATCATCTCAACTTCAGCCAAGGTAAAAGCCGCTTGCAGGGAATCGCTGAACAATTGTTTCTGATGCAAGTTGCCATCTCCCGCATACATCTCGACTAAATTATCCCTCATTTCCGGTTTTTCCGGTCGCAATAAATCCCGCAAAAATATTGCTCCGTTCGGTTTTAACACCCGCTTAACTTCCTGCAAAAACGGCAGCGGGTCGGGCAAATGGTGGATAATGCTGTTGGAAATCACCATGTCAAAAGAACTCTCAGGATAAGGCATGGCTTTAGCATCGATCGATTCCAGCTTAATTTGCTTCTCAACTTTTGCCCGGGACACATTCTCGGCTGCTTGTTTCAGCATATTTGCCGACAAATCGATGCAAGTCAGTTCCCAGGTTGGACGCATTTGAGCAATGGCGATCGGGATTCTCGCCGTACCAGTCCCAGCATCTAAGATTTTCCCCGACATCGGGCCGAGGGCGATCGCACTTTTAGCAAAAGCCGCATTCACCTCAGAAAAATCCATCGAGTCATACTCGACAGCTTCTTCCCAGGTATCCATCACCTCCGGTTCTAGAACGCGCTGCATAAAATTCGTTTGATTCTCGGACATTTCCAGGTGCGGGCTGAGCTTCGTTTGCAAAATCTCGACTAACTCCGGCTCCATATATCTGTAATTATCGGGGATTTGGAGGCAAATAACTTTCTTGCCTGTGAGACTTGCGGGAAATTTGCTGCCAAGTCGAGCGGCGTGCTTCTTCTCCATCACAAATATTAGATCTGCCCAGCCGATTAAACCCTCAGTTACTCTAATTCTCGCACCTTTTTCCGTTCCAGCCGATCGCACGCTGTAGCCCCTAACTTTCTCGCATATCTTCTCGGCAGTTGGACTTCTCCACTTATTCCGGCTGCAAACAAACAATATCTTGATTTTATCCATCAGACACAAGTACAAAATTCTCTGTTAATTTGGGAAGAAAGTAAAAATATTGATCGCATTTTTGTCCGATTGCACCTTACATATCACAATACCTGTACCTTGTCAAATCCGCCAAAGTTTTATTTACAATTCTTAAACTAAAAAATGCGAGTTTTGCATCAATAATTGTGATTATTGCATTTATAGATTTTGCTTCTTCCATGTCCTGAAAGGGTTTCAGGCTACGAATGAAAAAATAGTCATAGCACCGCTTGAGTATCGGAATTGTATAATAGCTCAAACGGCGCACTTTCGTCAAGTAAATGAGAATGGAATCAATAGTGAGGGATGGTAATTTTTGGGGGTTTTCGGAGATTGATTGAACATTTAAAACTAAATTAGTTATTCTATTGTATTTGCTTATCAAACTAGCTTTAATTGTCCCGATCGCCCTCAACCCCTCAAAAATAGAAATATGCTTGATCGTTGCTAGAATTAATAAAGCGAAGTCGTTATGAGTTCAAATAAATAACTATGACCGAACAAACCGTAGAAAACCTAGTAATTATCGGCTCAGGCCCAGCAGGCTACACCGCAGCCATCTACGCTGGGAGGGCAAACCTCAAACCCGTAGTCTTTGAAGGCTATCAAACCGGAGGCATCCCCGGCGGTCAACTGATGACCACCACAGAAGTCGAAAACTTCCCCGGCTTTCCCGAAGGCATCACCGGGCCGCAACTGATGGATCGAATGAAAGCTCAAGCAGCGCGCTGGGGTGCAGAATTATACACAGAAGATGTAACTTACGTTGATTTAACCGAGCGGCCGTTTACAGTGCGATCGGAAGACCGAGAAATCAAAACCCACAGCATAGTAATAGCTACAGGCGCCACCGCGAAACGGTTGGGATTGCCTAGCGAGCACGTATTTTGGAGTCACGGCATTTCTGCCTGTGCGATTTGCGACGGCGCAACCCCAATTTTTAAAGGAGTAGATTTAGCAGTCATCGGCGCGGGGGACACCGCAGCCGAAGAATCTATTTATCTGACAAAATATGGCTCTCACGTCCATATGCTGGTGCGGCGCGCTCAAATGCGGGCCAGCAAAGCCATGCAAGACCGAGTGCTGAGCAATCCTAAAATTACCGTGCACTGGAACACCGAAGCCGTGGATATTTTGGGAGTGCCCGGAGGCAAAATGGATGGGGTGAGACTGAGAAATATCGAGACCGGCGCCGAGAGCGATTTGCTGGTGAAGGGTTTGTTTTACGCGATCGGTCACACTCCCAACACTCAACTGTTCCAAGGCCAGCTCGAACTCGACGAACTCAATTACATCGCCACCAAACACGGTTCGGTAGAAACCAGCGTCGAGGGAGTTTACGCTGTTGGTGATGTGCAAGACCACGAGTTTCGCCAAGCCATCACCGCCGCAGGTAGCGGCTGCATGGGGGCGATGCTCGCAGAACGTTGGTTGTCAGTCAATGCTTTAACCCAAGAATTCCATCAAACGGAGGAATCCGAGTCACCCACCGCCGCGCCGGAAGCTCCCAAAGTCCGCAAAACCAGCGAGAATTTTGATATCCAAGACACGCGCCACGAAGGAGGTTTTGCTTTGCGGAAGTTGTTCCACGATAGCGATCGACTGATTGTGGTTAAATACTCGGCTCCGAGTTGCGGCCCTTGCCACAGCCTCAAACCGATTTTGAGCAAAGTAGTAGATGAGTTCGAGGGCAAAATCCACTACGTGGAAATCGACATCGAAGAAGATCCGGAAATTGCTGAAAATGCTGGCGTGATTGGTACGCCGACGATTCAGTATTTCAAAGACAAAGCTTTGGTGACTGAGCTCAAGGGAGTTAAGCCAAAAAGTCAGTACCGCGAGTTAATTGCCAGCAATTTGTAAGCTCGTGTCCCCAGAGGATGACCGTGATCGCATTGGTTGGTAGTGAGGACTTCAGTCCGCGCCCAAGAAGGACTGAAGTCCTCACTACCAACCTGCGCCCAAGAAGGACTGAAGTCCGAACGATCGAACCTGACCGATCGCCTGCGATGATGTTTGATAAAATTAGACTGACGCTCGTCATACAGAAACCGGGTTGATGACTGTGCGTTCGGAGCGTCCAGAAAAACTAAGATCGGGGAACTTTGCCAATCACATGACATCAACTAACTTGAATCTCCAGCCCGATTATTGGAATCAAATTTGGCAACAAGAAGGCGCCGGAACTTGGCGTCGATATCCAGGATGTTTCGGCAGAGTTTGTTGGGCTGTTGGACACGGGCTGGAAGTGTTGGAACTCGGATGCGGTACAGGTGTCCTTGCCAGTCAGTTGTTAGAGTTTGGCAATTCGGTAACTGGGTTAGATATTTCTGAAAGTGCGATCGCCCAACTTCCCAAACTGATTCCAGGGGTAGTCTCAACTTTACCCGAAATTCCCTTCCCAGATCGCAGTTTTGATGTCGTTGTCGCCACAGAAGTTTTAGAACATCTCGACGACGATCGAGCTTGCGTGACAGAAATAGTGAGGGTGTTGCGATCGGGCGGAAGAGCTTTTTTTGCCGTGCCCAACAATTGCCTCGGCCCTGATGAAGAACCAGAGCACGTTCGCAAGTACACTCCAGAAACCCTAATGGATTTACTCTTACCTTACGGCGACGTTTTTACCGAAACATTTATTGATGAGTTCAGTGTGGGCAGAGATTTTATTGCTCTACCAAGCATTTTAGCAGCGCTCTACCTTCCCACCGACAGCGAACTTGTTTGAGTTGCCACATATCAGGAGAAAAAATGAGCATTACCGCAGCACTCGGGCCAAAACCATTTTTATCTCTTTGCATGATCGTCAAAAATGAAAGCGAGAATTTAGGGCGCTGTTTGGCAAGCGTTCAACCCTACGTTGATGAAATAATTGTAGTCGATACGGGTTCGGAGGACGGTACGCCGGAAATGGCCAGTCAGTACGGAGCAAAAGTGGGATATTTTGAGTGGTGCGACGATTTTGCGACGGCGCGGAATTATGCTTTATCTCTGGTGACGGGTGAGTGGATTTTAGTGCTGGATGCAGATGAGGAGTTAGTTGTCACATCCGCAGATTTTAGAGAAATTCTCAAATCGCAGCCCGAAGCCCTGGCTTATTCAATAATTAGAACCGAAGTCAAGCCTCAAGCGGGAATGACTCCGCTACACATGACCCGTTTGTTTCGCAATCTCCCGGAAATGAGATATGTCGGTCGTTTTCACGAGCAAATCCAGTATCAAAACCGAAATTTTAGCGACAGTGAAGTCAGCAGTTTAGATAGTGTGAGAGTATTGCATCACGCCAACAGCCCGCAACAAGTCACCGCCAAAGTTGTCAACCGCAATATTCCCATCTTAGAACTGGCCCGACAAGCAGAAGGGTTGAGCCTGATGCTGCTGTACTCCCTTGCTGGAATGTACGGCGCAGCGGGCGAGGACGAGAAAGCGCGAGACTGCTGGGAGGAAGCGTTAGAAAGATTGTTTCCGCATTTGATAGACGGTCAAGCTCCAGAAGAATTTGGTTTCATTCCCTCCTTAGTTTTTACTTTAGCAGGGCGATCGCTCCAAAATCAAGATTACGAAACAACCATGTTACTTTGTCAGCGAGGTCTGGAATGGTGTCCCAACTATCCTCCCCTAAATTATATAGCTGGCATGACATTAATCAATTTAGGATTTCCGTTAGGTGCGGTTGCTTACTTTGAGAATTGCCTGAAACTGGGCAAAGATAACAGCTACTATACAAGAGAACCTTTCGAGCCAAGTTTCACCACCACCGACCCGGCTTGCTGTTTGGGTCTAGCTTATATTAACCTGAAGCGCTGGTCGGATGCAGTATCGGCATTTGAACTAGCGCTGACTTTCGATAAAAACTGCACAGCAGCCCAGGAAAATTTAGTAAAAATCCGACAAAGCTTCACTCAGTAAACAGCTAAAAATGACACTAAACAAAGTTCAGTTACCGCGATTTCTCAACATTGCCTCACCGTCAAGCCTGTCGATGAAAATGATGTGGGCGGGTTTGGCAATCACCGCCTTATTTATCTTCGTAGCAACCTTATCTCCGGCGATGCAAGCTTGGGGATGGCTGCAAAATCCTACCGATGCTTTGATTAACCCGATTCACGAACCGCCGTCGGCGAATTATTGGTTTGGGACTAGCCGCAGTGGCTACGATGTTTTTTCGCGCACGCTGTTTGCTTCGCGGGCGGCTTGGCAAGTCGTGATTTTAGCCACAGGTTTGAGTTTGTTTATCGGAGTGCCGCTGGGTTTGGTTAGCGGTTATTTGGGCGGTAAGCTCGATCGCGTGCTGTTATTTTTAATGGATACAATTTATACTTTGCCAGGATTGCTGCTTTCCTTAACTCTAGCATTTGTCGTGGGAAGAGGAGTATTCAATGCTGCGATCGCCCTGAGCATTTCCTACATCCCTCAATACTACCGCGTCGTCAGGAATCACACAGCCAGCGTCAAAACCGAATTATTTGTCGAAGCCGCCCGCGCAATGGGCGCTGACACTTGGACAGTCCTTTCGCGCTACCTATTTCTGAACGTAATTCAGAGTGTACCAGTGCTGTTTGCGCTCAACGCCGCTGATGCAATTCTAACATTAGGAGGTTTAGGATTTCTCGGTTTAGGACTTCCCGAAGAAACTCCAGAATGGGGACACGATTTGCGCTTAGCTTTAGATGCGCTACCTACCGGCATTTGGTGGACAGCTTTGTTTCCCGGTTTAGCCATGACTTTAATGGTAGTCGGACTGTCTTTGGTGGGAGAAGGATTAAACGAATTTGTCAATCCCCGGCTGCGAAATCATTAGTAATCCGCAAAATTGGTTCGTAGTAAGGACTTTAGTCCGTTTTATTCTGAACATTAAAGTCCTAAAAAAGGTTCGTAGTAAGGACTTTAGTCCGTTTTATTCCGAACAGTAAAGTCCTAAAAAAGGTTCGTAGTGAGGACTTTAGTCCTTTCTTTTCTGAACAGTAAAGTCCTAAGAAAGGTTCGTAGTGAGGACTTTAGTCCTTTCTTTTCTGAACAGTAAAGTCCTCACTACGAACCGTTTGAAAGCCCAACGCAAAAGATGCAATACCAAAGATTTCTAGACCACATATCTGAGTTGTACAATAACTGGGGGACACCAGAATCTGAACCCAAATTCCGTCAATTTCAGCCGATAATTAACTCTGTTCAAACCACAACGACAGCCAATGCAATGCAGTTGCTAAATTTTGCTGTCGAATGTATGTCTCCCGATGAAGTTTACTGCGAACTCGGCTGCTTTCAAGGCGGGAGTTTAATCGCTGCATTGCTAAACAATCCAGAAATAACGGCTTGTGCTGTTGATGACTTTTCGGAATTTGATACTTTTGGCGACAGCAGCGATAATTTAGGAGAAAACTTAGCTAATTTTAATATATCGGAACAAGTTTTCTTTTGCAATCAAAATTTCGAGGAATTTTTTTGGGATTTGCGAGAAATGCAATCAGCCGATCGCATTGGTGTATTGTTTTATGATGCAGGTCATGATTATCGATCGCACTTACTAGCTTTACTCTTATCCAAACCGTTTTTAGCCGAACCAGCACTAATTATTTTAAGTAATAGCAATTTGGGGGCCCCGCGTCAAGCTCACTGGGATTTTGTCGCCGCGCACCCTCAGTGTCAACTGCTGCTGGATTTTTCGGAATCTGAATTTAGCGATGCTTGGAATGGCTTGCAGGTTTTCAGTTGGGATGTAAATAGATGCGGGAATTACGATTGGTCAAGTTTTCAGCAATTCCGCAATCAAGCTGTGATTCAATCAATTTGTGATTTGCAGCAATCCGACCAGAAAAGAATCACAGAAAAGTTATATTGTCAAGCTTTAACTCTGCACCAAGCCGGACAATTTACCGCAGCAGAGGAGAAGTACAAGCAAGTTTTGCAGCGCGATCGCCTGTCTGTTGATGCTTGGCAAAATCTCGGTAGACTTTATTATGCCGCAGAGCGGTATGGAGAAGCGCAAAATGTGCTGCTCAGATGTTTGGAGATTGATTCGTCCTTATCTGGCGCTCATTACAGCATGGGCTTGGTGTTGGAAAAAACCGGGGATATTATCGGTGCAGTCAGAGCTTATCGAGAGGCGATCGCCCTCGACCCTAACTGCATTGATGCTTATAATAATTTAGGCAATATTTTTTGGCAAATCGGCGATATTAGTCAAGCTGAGTCAATTTACCGTGAAGCGATCGCAGTTAATCCAGATCATTTTGGCAGCTACCTGAATCTGGGCAACTTGCTGCTGTCGCAAACCCAAGTCGATCGCGCGATCAAGCTTTACGAAACTGCCCTGCAATTGCAGCCCGATGCTGTTGAAGTTGTCGGCAATCTCGAATTTGCCCGCAGTCTCAAAAATAACCCAATTCAAGCATACCTTTATTTTGGCAACGATCGCTACGGGCGCGGCGAATACCAACAGGCAACTTTATCTTATACCAAATTTTTAGAACTGGAAACAGGCGACATTCAATTATACTTAAATTTTGCTAACTGCTACGAGCGCTTAGAGGAATATGCAGCCGCCATTCAAGTTTGCCAGGAGGCGATCGAGCTTTATCCAGCAGCAGCCAGTGTGTACCGCAATTTAGTCTCAGCAATGCTCGCATCGGGGAGAACTTCAGAAGCGATCGCGACGGCAACCCAAGCGTCAAGTTTATTTCCCGAAGACTGGTTTTTTAATCCGGGACAGTATTTAATGCTGCCGGTGATTTATCAAAGTGTAGAGGAAATATGCTTTTATCGCGATCGGTTCGAGACAGGAATCAAACAGTTAATTCAACAAACCAGCCTCAAGACAGATGAAGGCAAACAAACAGCTTTAACAATTATCGGTCAGCACACCAACTTCTTTCTAGCTTATCAAGGCTGCAACGACTTAGATATCCAGAAACAGTACGGGCAATTTGTCAGCAGAGTCATGGCCGCTAACTATCCGCAGTGGGTAAAGCCTTTGCCGCTACCTCCCCTGAGTAAAACCGGAAAAATTCGCATCGGCTACATCTCTGGTTGCTTGTGGGGACATACAGTGGGCAAATTAACCCTCGGCTGGCTGCAACACAGCAGCAGCGAATTTGAAGTATATTGCTATCACATTAGCGAGACGCAAGACAACTTTACTCAACAGTTCCGGTTGTACAGCGATTTTTTTCGCTACATTCCCGGCAACTTAGAATTAATCTGCAAACAAATTATTGCTGACCAATTACACGTACTGGTGTTTCTCGATATTGGGCTGCAACTGCAAATGACTCAACTTGCCGCTTTGCGCCTCGCTCCGATTCAGTGTACCTCCTGGGCGCATCCGGTGACTTCAGGATTGCCGACTGTCGATTACTTTCTTTCTAGCGACTTGATGGAACCGTCCAATGCAGTTGAACATTATGCGGAAAAATTAATTCGCTTGCCGAATATTGGCATTTCTTACCCGCAGCCAGCGATTCCCCCAGCAACTGCGACTCGGGCAAATTTTAGCCTGCGAGACGGGGCTGTGGTTTATCTGTGCTGTCAAACTCTCTGCAAATATTTGCCGCAGCACGACTATATTTTTGCGGAAATTGCCCGACGGGTTCCTCAAGCTCAGTTTGCTTTTATATCGCGTCCGAATGCTGATATTGGCAAGCTGTTTCAGCAGCGCTTGCAGCGGGCTTTTGCTAAGTACGGTTTGGATAGCGGGGATTTTTGCACAATTTTACCTAAAATGGATGAGCAAGCTTATGGGAATCTGCAACTTTTGTCTGATGTTTTTCTCGACAGTTTCGGTTGGTCTGGAGGTCACACGACTTTGGAAGCGATCGCCTGCAATTTACCAATTGTGACTTGTCCGGGAGAATTTATGCGGGGCCGCCATTCCTTTGGCATTTTGCAAATGCTGGGAGTGACAGAAACGGTTGCTCAAAGTTGCACAGAATATGTAGAAATAGCTGTGAGGCTGGGATTAGAACCGGAATGGAGGGGCGGTATTGCCGATCGAATGTGGCAGCAGCACGGGCGTCTGTACGGCGACAAAACTTGCGTCTTGGCGCTGTTCGCTTTTTATGCTCGTGCGGTTGAGGCAGTTTAATTGTGTTGCCTGGGAGTGGCAACAGGGCGAAGCAAGCGTCGGCGAGTTGGCTGGCGATCGCGAGTTGTGCGTAATTTTACTTAAATAGGCTGGCAAAGGCTGAATCGCATCTTGATATTGCAGCGGATATTTTTTAAGCAATTATAAAGTTGCCGATATTTTAAATAATTATGTCTGCGGAACGGCGAGCTGGTTGAGCATCTGCGATTTTCTAAAATCTATCTCCGTCAAGAGGCGATCGCGGCTATAACTTGTTACGAGGCTCTGGCTGGGCGAGATCGAACTAAACTTAGTAATATGCGACTTAAGTTGTTTCTGAGATTAAAATGGATGTAGATATTAGCTACAGCGACGGGGAATGCCGCTCGCACTTGGCGGCGTACAATTACGCCACTAGGTAACTCGCTGGCAAACTTTTTCCTTGGGGCTGTTATCCCTCAGGCAGCAAAGCTCAGGCAAATAGCTTCCATGAGAATGTGACGTTACGAACTTAATGTGATGTAATGTCAAAATCCGGCCCAATTTTGAAAAATTGAGCTAACTTAACAAAGAAAGCCCCTGTTGCACTACTAAACCCGCAACGCTTCATTTGGGGTCATCGTCGGTCTCTCCTCCAGAGTTGCCGACTTACAACTAAAGCTCGCAAGCTTTATTCAATCGCAGATTGCGTATGATTCAATTCAGGGAAACAGGGTAAAGATGGGTGCATTTACACGGATTGTATTGGTTCCAATTCCGGCAAGTCAAAAATTGTCTGCTAAGTGTCTGGCCAACTACGCCGCAGCCGTTCACCCAGATATTCGCAGAAAACAGCGCCGTTCGATCGTGCCAAAGTTTTGCGGGCCGTTCTGAGAATGGAGCAGAGCCAGACACGAGTCCGTATTGTCAAGCTAAGCTGACAAAGTTTGCCTGGTTCTTGACAAAAAACGGAAAATAGCTTCCATTTTTTGTGAGAACGGCTACAATCGGAAAGGTCTTCGTCTGATCCAATTTTCACCGTTTGGTGCTTCGACCCTCTGCTGCTGCATTCTTAGCAGCAGACCCGCATCCGAGGTGGCGAGAACTCGCCGTGCAACTGTGATGTCAGACAACATCGTGAAAGCAGCAGGCGACTCAAACGTTCGACACCTCGAACGCAGAGAAGTTAGAGGGTTCTCCGAGGGAAAAATAGTACGGGAAAAAGATCGAAGTACCGAGGAAAAAAGCCAGTATTTTTTGAGGTGCGATCGCTCGCATTTCTAGTTTCGATTCTCTGGGTAAGGTATCGCAGATCGTGCGATAACTTGCTGTGAATGAAAAAGCCGCACGCTCAATCCTTACGTCGCGGTGTTAAAGTCTGCGATGATTGACGGCGCTGGCTAGTTCCAACCAGAACTCGAACTTTGACTGATAAAACTGGTGCAGTTTCGGTCGCTGCTTCACTTAGCACGCCGAAAATCCCACTATTTCGGCCTGCGGTAATGTCAATACCGGCTAACTTGTCTAAACTACAAACAGACACTATTCCACTGTTATTTATTCTTTAATTCAGGAGCATGAGGAAGGCGGCATGATCCAGGCTAACACCGTACTCGAAACTAAAATCACACCCCAAATGGAAACAATCGATTTGCTTCGGAATGCCGAAAGCGTTCTACCGGAGAGCGAGTTGGAACTCTTTATCGACGAAGAAGACGATCGAGAAGATTTTCTCGACAATCCATCCGAAGAAGACGACACTAAAGCCGGCAAAGGCGCCAAAGCCCGCCGTCGGGCTCAGGCTAAGAAAAAGCACTATACAGAAGACTCTATTCGTCTTTACCTGCAAGAAATCGGTCGGATTCGACTGTTGCGAGCCGACGAAGAGATTGAACTCGCCCGTAAGATTGCAGATTTGCTGGAATTAGAGCGAGTTCGAGAACAACTGCTGGAAGAGTTAGACCGCGAACCCAAAGATAATGAGTGGGCTAATGCTGTAGATATGGCACTACCGGCGTTCCGTCACCGACTCCACGTTGGGCGGCGGGCTAAGGAGAAAATGGTGCAATCAAACCTGCGTTTGGTGGTGTCGATCGCCAAAAAGTACATGAATCGCGGTTTGTCTTTTCAAGATTTGATTCAGGAAGGCTCTTTGGGCCTGATCCGCGCCGCTGAAAAATTCGATCACGAAAAAGGCTACAAATTTTCTACCTACGCAACTTGGTGGATACGTCAAGCCATCACGCGGGCGATCGCCGACCAATCCCGGACTATCCGCCTGCCGGTTCACCTTTACGAAACCATCTCGCGGATCAAGAAAACTACCAAACTGCTGTCTCAGGAAATGGGTCGCAAGCCTACGGAAGAAGAAATTGCTACCCGTATGGAGATGACGATCGAGAAGTTGCGCTTCATCGCTAAATCCGCACAGTTGCCGATCTCTCTAGAAACTCCGATCGGCAAAGAGGAAGACTCGCGTCTGGGAGACTTTATTGAATCTGACGGGGAAACGCCAGAAGATCAAGTCTCAAAAAACTTGCTCAGGGAAGACTTGGAAAGCGTTTTGGACACTCTGAGCCCCAGAGAACGGGATGTACTGCGGTTGCGTTACGGCTTAGACGACGGACGGATGAAGACCTTGGAGGAAATTGGTCAAATCTTTAACGTCACTCGCGAGCGGATTCGCCAAATCGAAGCTAAAGCCCTGCGGAAGTTGCGCCATCCCAACCGCAACAGCATCTTGAAAGAATATATCCGCTAGAGTAATTCTCTAGCATCACCCAAAAGAGTGATTCTAGCTCTTTTGGAGGGGGACACCCCCCGACCCAAAAAGAGCGATCGCTGTTAATTTTTTGGCGGCTAACTCCACCACAGCAATTTGATTTTTGCTGTCGGTCGATCGCGCCATAAAAATCGTGCTGAAAAGCTTGGGAGTCCTCAAAGGAACTCCCAAGCTTTGCAGTGTCTGAAAAAGTCTTAACTAGAAAATTAGACTCAGTTTCAAGAAAAGAATGCCACTCGGGGTAAGCTCTAAACCCTGATAGAAAGCATTCCAAATCTCAAATCTCAAATCTCAAATGGTATTTAGATCAGGCCCCAGAAGTGAAGCAGGCCTTCACCGGAAACCAATTCAATGATGACAGCAGCAGAGAAACCAATCATCGCCAAACGACCGTTCCAATTTTCGGCTCCTTCGCTGAAGCCCCAGTTCCAAGCGTTGCGTTTTTGTTCTTGCATAGTGCGAACTCCTTTCGTTAACTTTTGTAAGGCTTATGTAAAGTAATATAACAGTTACTTGAAAAAAGTGCCACTTTGCGACCTGTGATATTTGTCACCACGATCGACCTTTCTCATGTTCCCTAACGAGGAAAAATCGCCAACTCGGTATCAGGATCAAACAAGTGAATCTTGTCATGGGCGATCGCCAGCCAAAGCTCCTCACCAACACGGATCGATCGCTCAGGAGGAACCCGCACCTGCATCCGCATAGCCGGAGCATCAGTCAAACACACCCGCAAATAAGTTTCGTGTCCCAAAGCCTCCACAATTTCCACTTGTACAGACAGATTTTTGGTAGCAGGAGGGTGAATGCTCAGATGTTCTGGGCGGATGCCCAAAATTAGCCCTCGCCCGTCATATTTTTGTAGATTTTTCGCCCAAATATCAGGTAAAGTAAAGCGAAATTGCGGGTGAGAAATCAACAACGGGGCGGTAAATTGCACAGGGAAAAAATTCATCGGCGGAGAACCGATAAACTCAGCCACAAACAGATTAGTCGGCTTGTTGTAAAGCTCCAGAGGTTGAGCGACTTGCTGAAGCTGACCTGCATTCATAATAGCAATGCGATCGCCCATAGTCATCGCCTCAGTTTGGTCGTGAGTCACATAAATAGTGGTAGTGCCCAACTGGCGCTGCAACTGCACAATTTGCGATCGAGTTTCCGCCCTCAATTTCGCATCAAGATTCGATAGCGGTTCGTCCATCAAAAACACTGCGGGATTTCGAGCCATCGCCCTCCCCAAAGCCACCCGCTGCTTTTGCCCTCCTGAA
>JANYGO010000286.1 GCA_025362325.1 Cyanobacteriota bacterium
GGATTTGAGGCTTACGTGCTGTCGGTGATGAATTTGGGTTACTATTTGAAACAACAGGGTTGGGGTAGATTTATCCTGGCAACGGAGATAATTATTCACGCACTTTCGGCGATCGGCATTTATTTAGGGCGATTTATCCGCTTCAACACTTGGGACATTCTGACTAACCCCGATCAGTTGGTTAACACCGTAATGAATGATTTGATTGGTAAGCGTCCGGTTGTACTAATGGCTGCAACTTTTGCCGTAATTGCTGTTTTGTATTGGGGGATGAAACAAGTTAGTTTGGGGATCAGCCAGCGATTTTACAACAGTCAAGCTCAGTCGGAGTTGTCTGGCGAAACCGCGACGGCTTCTGAACCCGTAGATTTTAGATTGTAGATTTGCTCCACAACTAACCTACAAACTTTTTAGCTCTCCACGACTTGAATCGGAAAACAAGTATTCCTCTGTGCGCGATATCATATCCGGTAACATAACCCATATCTGGTTGGTAGTGAGGACTTCAGTCCTCTAATTTTCATGAGCAGGGAAGTCCTGACTACCAACCAATTTAATTGCGATCGTTTTCTTGGGACATGATATAGCCTTTCAAGCTCTCATATGAGGTACGCGAACGGCATAGGGCCTAGGCCTCCGTGGCCTCCGTGGGCACGGAGGCCTCCGTGGGCATACCTCACCACGCTTGAGAACCGCTATATGAGAACAACTTCTTCGTTAAACTCCCAAATAAATTACTGCCGCAGTTGGTCACAAGAGTTGATATGTTAGAACAGTCGAAGTAGTTTTGTAAACATCAAAGATGAATCGATTTGACCGTCAGTTGTGGGAGAAATTTATTGCGATCGCTCAGCCTTACTTTTATCCTTTAGAGCCTGGGGGCGGCAGAATTTTTTTAGGATTAGTAGCACTGTTGTTGATATTTCTGTTGGCTGCTATGTTTGTGGCTGTGAGCGCTCTCTGTTTGCTAGGTCAAGCTCTTTTTCCCGATTTGGTCAATAGTATTGCGACGGGCTTAGTTACTTTGTTGCAAGGAATTATTAATTCGCCGGCAATTGCGATCGTAGCTTTAATGCTAATTATTCCTTTCATTGCTTTTATCTGCTTCAAAAACAGATTGACGGCGCACTGGCAGCCCTGGGCTTTATTGACTTTTCTACTATTTTTGTCGCTGTCAGTCAGCGGGCTGAATGTAATCATTAGTTACGTCGGTAATTTTTTTGACACAGCACTAGCTAAAAAAGACGAACTCAATTACTGGAAGTATCTGTTTGTCTATGCAGGGGTTTTTGCCGTCGGCACTCCCATTGTCGTAATTTACCGCTATACCCAAGATAAATTAAGTCTCTACTGGCGAGAGTGGATGACAAATAAGTTCCTCGAAAAGTATTTTCAAAATCGGGCTTATTACGAAATAAATTCTCACAAAGAAATCGACAATCCCGACCAGCGAATTTCCGAAGATGTCAAATCATTTACCACGACAAGTTTGTCATTTTTTCTGATAATCCTGGGTTCAATAGTTGACATTATATCTTTCACAGGTATCCTGTGGTCTATCTCAAAAGAACTTTCGATATTCCTGATAGTCTATGCTATCTTGGGGACGGTCGCCACTCTGATTTTTGGGCAAAGATTAGTACCTCTTAATTTTAATCAACTTAAAAAAGAAGCTAACTTCCGCTACGGACTGGTTCACATTCGCGACAATGCTGAATCTATTG
This sequence comes from Cyanobacteriota bacterium, assembly GCA_025362325.1. GTDB lineage: Bacteria > Cyanobacteriota > Cyanobacteriia > Cyanobacteriales > Microcoleaceae > Microcoleus. Next base: position 1,725 of record JANYGO010000286.1, read on the forward strand.
CTTTTTACCGGGGAGAAGAACAGGAATCGACACAAATAAAGCAGCGGTTCGTGGAAGTATTCCGCAATTTTAATTTACTAATTGGCTGGCAGCGAAATCTGGATTATTTCACAACTGGATACGGATATGCTGTTGTGATTATTCCGGCTTTGTTTCTAGCTCCTGCTTACTTTGCTGACAAAACCGATACAATCCAGTTTGGAGATATCACGCAAGCAGGTTTTGCTTTTAGTAAAATTTTAGGCGCTTTTTCGGTGGTTGTAACTCAGATTCAACCGCTGAGTTCTTTTGCAGCGAGTATCAATCGTTTGACTGTATTTACAGATACTTTGGAAGCCGAAAGGGCGGTATCTCGTGCCGGAGAAACTTCTATAGATGTCGTAGTGGATTCTCAGTTGATGCTGGAACACGTTACTTTAGATACTCCGCAGCATGAAAAGACTTTGATTAGGGATTTGTCGGTAGCGGTTTCGCCGGGGGAAGGACTGTTAATTGTCGGTCAAAGCGGTGCTGGGAAAAGTTCTTTGCTGCGGGCAATTGCGGGTTTGTGGGACTCGGGAACGGGCCGTTTGGCGCGGCCTGAACTTGGAGAAATGCTGTTTTTGCCTCAGCGTCCTTATATGATTTTAGGTAGTTTGCGATCGCAACTTCTGTATCCCAACAACAGCAGCGAGGTTGATGAGGAACAATTGCGCCACGTTTTGGCATTGGTAAACTTAGCAGATTTGCCGGACAGATTGGGCGGTTTTGATGCGGATTTAGATTGGGCCGAGATTTTGTCGCTGGGAGAACAGCAGCGTTTAGCTTTTGCTCGATTGTTGCTGACGGAACCGCGATATGCTATTTTGGATGAGGCCACAAGTGCTTTGGATTTGAAGAACGAGCAACATTTATACGAGCAGTTGCAAGCAACTAAAACTACTTTTGTGAGTGTCGGACACCGCTTGAGTTTGTTGAAATATCACCAGCAGGTTTTGGAACTTTTGGGCGATGGGAGTTGGCGGCTGCTTTCTGCCGAAGAATACCGCGAAAGCGCGATCGTGTTTGGCTGATCAAGGGCTGCTACAGATGATACCATGTCTGGTAAAATAACCCATATCAGGTTTGATCGTTCGGACTGAAGTCCTCATAAAAACTCAGAGGACTGAAGTCCGAACGATCAAACCTATTTTACAGATTCAATTGTTCGCCGGCTCAACCTCACATAATATAATAGAAGATAGATTTTTAGTACAGGCGAGATTCCTACTTTGACTACTCCGATTCCTCAAAACTTTGTGCAAACGATCGCCAAACAGCGCGGTGTCACAGATGCCGAGTTAGAGACCTTGTTTATGGCTCTCGACGGTCAATCTACAGCCAACATCGGCAGCAAGCTTGGCATTAGCGACATCGCCGTTCGCAAAAGACTCGGCGAAGTTTACAAAAAGTTTCAGATTGCGGGGAACGGCCCTGGAAAGCTGTCGGAATTGAGACATCAGTTGCTGTTTTCATACCACACTGAGCAGGGATCGAGCGATTTTAGTCGAGGTAAAGGTTCTGTATTCAAAATGGCGCTCGGGGGCCGACAAGAAGATTGGGGCCAAGCACCGGATGTGTCGGTTTTTTACGGACGGACTGAAGAATTAACTACTTTAAAGCAGTGGATTGTATCGGATAATTGTCGCGTCGTAGCCCTGCTGGGTTTGGCCGGCAGCGGCAAAACAACTCTGTCGGTGCAGTTGGGAAAACAGCTACAGAATGAGTTTGATTTTGTGATTTGGCGATCGCTGCGATCGGCACCAACACCATCCGACTTCCTAGCAGGCTTAATTCAACTTTTTTATCACCAACAAAAATCAGAGCTGCCGTTAGCGGAGCCCGCCCCTACGGGAGGCTCATCAACGAAGAGGATCGACCTTAACGACAAAATTTCCCGCTTAGTCGAGTATCTGCGCAAGCAGCGCTGTCTGCTAATTTTAGACGATTTTGAAGCAGTGTTCAGACCCGAAGAACTAGCGGGACATTACCGCGAAGGCTGCGAAGGATATCGAGATTTAATTGTGCGCCTCTGCGAAGTCAATCACCATAGCTGTTTGGTGCTAGTTAGTTCCGAAGAACCTACGGAACTGAGTTTGCTGGCGGGAGAAAAAGTGCGTTCTTTAAAACCTGCTATTTCCTCAGAAATTCCCCGCGAGATTTTCCAAGAAAAAGGCTTATCGGCTCAAGATCGAGAATGGGAAATCTTGTTAGCGCGGTACGGAGGCAATCTGTTAGCCTTGAAGATTGTGGCGACCACGATTCACGAGTTTTTCGAGGGCAATGTTGTCAAGTTTTTGGAAGCGACGGCGTTATTTATTGAAGAACATATCAGCAATTTGCTCGCGCAGCAGTTCGATCGAATGTCGAGTTCAGAACAAGAGATTTCCTATTGGCTGGCTATTGCTCAAAGTCCGATTTCCCTGGCAACTTTGCGAGAGCAGATGTTGGTCAATTCGTCGCTTTCCGATTTTTTAAAAAATCTCGATTCTCTGAATCGCCGCTCGCTGATCGAAAAAATTAGTGAGGGCGGGGAAACTGTTTTTATGCTTCAGCCTTTAATCGTGCAATATGTGAGCGAAAGATTAGTCGAGCAGATTCGAGGGGAGGTTTTGGAGACGATTAAGACGCAAGGAATAGAAAGAATGCGGCTGTTGAAAACTCACAATCTTAGCACGAGTATTGCTCAACAAAAAGGGATTGAAGAGGCTCGCAGCCGCTCTATTTTAGAATTAGTTAAAAATCGGCTGCAAGTGTTATTTATGAAAACTACAGGTTCGGAAGAACCGCTAAATATCCTGACGAAAGTTGCCTCAGATTTGGAAGATAAATCTATGCTTGAGGTGGGATATGCGAAGGAAAATCTGGCGCAGATTATTGCAGAGCATACGGCGGTTGAAACCGCGTCTACAAAAGCAAAGTCCGCCGACGCGGACTGAAGAAAATAATGTAATTTTAACCTGCATCACAGGGGATTTAAGCCCCCACCTTTAGGTGGATTATTTTTAGGCTGGGGTTTAAATCCCTTGCCTAAAAACTTCGCACTCCGAAGTCAACTGTCAACTGTCAACTATTAACGCTTTTTCTTCAACCCGCGTCGGCGGGTTTTGTCTATCTAGACGCGGTTTCAACCGCCCGGTCTTCTATTTGACAATACCCAAAACCGAGGCAGATTCAGAGCCAGTAATTTTGCCCAAAGCAGGGACTGTTGGAGCCTGTGCAATTTTTGGAACCAAAAATCCCTTCGCATAAATCTGAGGATTTTGTTGAGCGATTTGGATGTAAGATTCGCGGACTATTGCGTTTACCGCCACAGTCTTCGCGTCGTAGACTTGCATCGCCATGTTGGGATAAAAACCAATGCCGACAATCGGTATCAAAAAGCAAAATGCGATCGCCACTTCGCGAGGTTTAGCATCAATAAACTGTGCATCACCAGGCAAAACGCAACTATTACCAAAACAAACCGCTGCATCCAGATTATTTCTCTGATTCAGCAAATTTAGATCTTCGATGTCGCAAGCCGCCAATGTTCCACAGTTGTAAAATAACTGCCGCAGCATCGAGAGCAAATAAATCGGCGTCAAAATCAGTCCCACCGCCGCCAAGAACACTGTCACGGCGCGGAAAGAAGTGCTGTACATATCGCTAGTTGCGACGCCCACAAACACCGAGAGTTCGCTAGCAAAACCGCTCATACCGGGGAGTGCCAAAGATGCCATCGCCCCTGCGGTAAACAAGGCAAACACTTTCGGCATGACTTTCCCAATCTCGCCCATCTCGTCCATGATCATTGTATGGGTGCGATCGTAAGTCACGCCAGCCAGGAAAAACAATACTGAGGCGATCAAACCGTGGGAAATCATTTGTAGCAGCGCCCCATTGATTCCCAAATCCGTGAAGGAAGCAATACCCAACAACACGAATCCCATGTGAGAAATCGACGAATTGGCGAGGCGGCGCTTCATGTTCGTTTGGCCGAAGGAATTTAGCGCGCCGTAGATAATGTTAACCACGCCGAGCACCGCCATAATCGGTGCAAAGTAAACGTGTGCTTTCGGCAGAAGTTCCAAATTCAGGCGAATCAGTCCGTAGCCGCCCATTTTCAGCAACACGCCAGCCAGAATCATCGACACAGGAGAAGATGCTTCGCCGTGGGCGTCAGGTAGCCATGTGTGGAATGGGAAAATCGCGAGTTTCACGCCGAAGGCAATCAACAATCCCGCGTACAGCCACAGTTCTAAACCCAGTGGGTAGTCTTTCAAGCCGAGTTCTACCATGTCGAAGGTAACGTTTCCTCCGCCGTAGAATCCCATTGCTAAGGCAGCTATCAAAATAAAGATGGAAGCGCCGGCGGTGTAAATCAAGAATTTGGTAGCTGCGTAGCGGCGGTTTTGTCCGCCCCAAATCGAGATTAGCAGGTACACGGGAATTAGTTCTAGTTCCCAGACAATGAACAGCAGCATGATGTCTTGGGCGACGAATACTCCTATTTGTGCCGAGTACATCACCAGCATTAGGAAGTAGAACAATCGCGGCTTGCGATCGACTTCCCATGCAGCAAAAATAGATAGCGTCGTCACTAATCCCGCCAACAACACAAGCGGAACTGACAGCCCGTCAACGGAAACAGACCAGTTGAGGCCTAAAGAAGGTATCCAGGAATATTTCTCGACGATTTGGAAAGTAGAGATGCTCGGATCGTAGTGCGTCCAAAACACCCAACACATTAATACAAAGTCTGTAATGCCTACACCCAGGGCATACCAGCGCACAGTTTTACCGCCTGTATCGGGCAAAAAAGGGATGGCGAGGGCAGCGACGAGGGGTAGGATGACAATTGCGGTTAGCCAAGGAAATTGATCCGCTATCATGTTAGTGAGAATAAATACTTAGTTGGAAGTTACCACGATTATAATACTAAGTGTTATAAAAAATTAAGATTTGTAAATATTTTTTTGATTATGGATATTATGGTAGCGAGCCATCAAATCATAGATTGCGGCAAATGTCAAGAAATTTAGCAGTTAATTTTAGTCAGTAGTTCAGATACTTCAAGCCCAGACAGTCCTAGACGCCACAACGTACCTAAAAATTAACCCCTATAAGAGTGCCAGTTGCGTCCAGGACTGTCCAAGTAATGCGATCGCTCACGGTTTGGGGCAGGTCTTATTGGCGAAGTCACAGCTATAAATATAGGGTTTCTGCCAACTCAGAGGAATTTCTAATAAATCCCTGGTTCCGGTCATTCCCTGTCCCAGAAAGAGCAGGACAGCGATCGAGTTCAAGATGACATGGACAGTGCGCCAGCGGTTCGATCGATCTTTGTAAATATCTTGAACAATCGCCAGCGAAAACACCATCAGCAGCGCAGCGGTGATGCCAATGTAGTAGTGAGACCAATACCATTCCTTGGTTAGCCGATAAACGCCATCTTGAGTGCCAAGAATCACCAAGCCAGCACCAGTCAATGTCGCAAATATGCCACGCCATAACGCCGGTGTCGATCGATAGAGCATCACCAAAGAGGCGATCGTAGCAACAAACATCAGCACAATGAAAATGACCTGAAACGAGTTTTTGCTCCAAACCTGTTCGCTCAAGATATGCTCAAAAATCGCGTAGCCTAAACCCAACAACGTCACTCCTACCACCGAACCCGACAGAATTCGACCTGCTTTGACGTGTTCTGCGCCGACTACAGGGGGAATTTTGCTCTTATCCCCGGATGCAATTTGCTGGCGGCGCTGCATGGTTTGCCAAGCCATATTTAGCACAACACCCAGCATCGGAAAAACGATCGCTACAGCTACAATGGGATGCAGCAAAGCCAGAAAATCTTTAAATTCCATAAAGCACCTTTTTGTTTTTAAATTTCATCAAACTAAACTTTTGAGACCTTTACGAAATCGATCGCCCGATCGCGATCGAAGCAAACCCGAGGCTTCAATAAAATTCCCAAAGGTTGTAGGCGCTCACAATCGAACCAATCCCCAACCTTTTGAAATTATGGATGATTTAAAGTATCAGTCAATATTACAACAATCATCAGGCACACTTACAGCGACTGTTGAGTAACTTTAGGATCGCTTCCTGGTAGAAACTCAACGGTACGGAAGCCCAAAGCTTTCAATAAACTATCTGGTGGAAGTTTGACTGGATCAGGTTTTTGGGCTTTTCCGGGTTCAGGCTGTGGAAAAGCGGTCGAAGCGGCTGTGTAAAAATGAATATTCCCTTCGCTATGTTGAATCACCTGATGAATATGCCCGCTCAAAACGGTAACAGCGGCAAATCGCGACAGCAAAGCTAAGACTTGAGCAGAATCCTCAGTTGCCCATCTTTCTCTAGAGTATCAGTCACATTTTCATTCACCGGTTTGTTGAAGCCAATGAACCCGCATGGATACAGGTCAGATTCAGCGCTCGAAATGTATTTTTGTCAGCAGCATCGCGCCAGACGATTGCGGATTTGCCAGCAATTTTTGTTTGGAGAAATCCAGTTTTATCCAATGCTGCAACCGTTCTCACAGGAATAAATCCATCGGCTTTGGTAGATGATTTTGCTATTTGACTTGAACAGGCTGCGATCGCGATCGGCAAGAAACTTGCTAAGGAGCGAAAACTTAATAACTTAAGCACCTCCTACAGTCCTCTCTCCTGTAAGTTGCGAGATCAAAGGAGGCTCTTCCTCGCCGATCTACGTTACCAGGCTCTTCCTGCTAACAAGCAACAAGTAACAGTTATTAAAATTTAATTTCTTAGTAGGATAGCACTTCACATAGCGATCGCTCGCGATCAAGACAAAATTTGTGTTTGTCAAAAATCAAACCGAGGCTTGTTTACCTAATTATTTTGTCAGGTGCGTCGCTGTGAGATTGTCGATTTTTCTGCGGGGATTTTCGATCGCGACGCACCCTACGGCTACGGCTAGTGTTGCATAAAAACTCGGTTTCTCGTCACCCGTGCGTAAGTCCTACAGTCAACAGTTGTTCGGCAAAAGATGCAATTAAAGAGCTATATGCCAATTGCGATATCCATTTTTCTGGTATCGCAGATTCGCCGTAAAAAGCTCCCGCCAACTGTCCGTAAACCGCACCAATTGTATCCGCATCGTCGCCCAAATTCACAGCCAATAAACACCCTTCGGCAAAAGACGAACTGTTATAAAACGCCCAAAGTGCTGCCTCCAAAGACTTAACCACGTAACCAGTACCCTTAATTTCAGGAGGTTGTCGCCGTTTAAAAGAACCCGCTGCAATTTCATCAATTTCTGCCACCAGGGGGTGCGCGGCCCAATATTCCGCGATCGGACAATATCTTTCCGACAGCAACTCTTCTTTACTAACTCCATTGACAGCCCCCGCAATTAAAGTACCAAAATAGCGGCAAGCATCCACACAAGTAGCAGCACCGTGAGTAGTTCGAGAACTTTCTCCAGATTTTTCTATGACTTCTAAAGGATTGTTCGCATAAAATAAAGGTATGGGAGCCAAACGCATAATCGAACCATTGCCAGCAGTCTGAGCATCGGTAAAACCGCAGTAAGGTTTTCTTGTATCTTCAAACTTCCAAAGTGCTTGTTGCACCGTATTGCCAATATCAAAACATTCACCAGTGCTGCTCAAATGTCCGTCTCGCAGCCACTTGAGATAAGTTTCTAATTGATGGACTGGATCGAAATCTTTTTTCTCAATCAAACTTTCAGCTAAACAAAGTGCCATCGAAGTATCGTCTGTCCACTGTCCCGCTTGCAGTCGAAACGGGCCGCCACCAACCATATCTTTAATCGGCTCAAACGTTCCGGGGCGACAAAACTCTAAAGTTGTTCCCAAAGCGTCGCCAACTGCTAAACCGATCAGACTGCCACGATAACGTTCTATTTGCTGCATCGTAATTGTAAATTAATAATTAGAGAACTTAATAAAAAAGTGGTTTCACCATAAGAAATTGGTTTAAAGCCGGAACCCTGATCGGGAGAAATTAAAATCAGACGATTCATTACTCCAATCCTCTTCCTTATGATTGTCAACTGTCAACTGTCAACTGTCAACTGTCAACTGAATTGCTACTTATAGTGGTAAAATATGCAGTTTACGCCTACTTTATTCCGCTCTTGATTCTCTTTCTCTGTGCGATCTGCGCCCTCTGCGGTGAATCAAAAAAATCTTGTTAAAAAATGAAATAGAATTGCCATACCTGCGGTTGAAAATAAAAAAACCAGAGTTTTCGCCCCACAGGCTGAGGCAAAAGACGACTCAAGCTAATATTGATGTTAACCTGTCCCTACCCGAGATCAAGCCGTCCCATGACACCCGATGCCTCCGCAGCCGCTGCTGCCGCCCCTCAATCCACACCCGAAATCAGCTTAGAGCTGCAAGTCCGACTTAAGACAGAAGACGGAAACCTACTGTTGCTGCTTCCTCCAGAAACCAACACCGAAGCCGCAACTGGTGCGGCATCGACTTGGAGTGAACTTTGGCAACAGCTAAAAGTCAGGCTGAATGCTGGAGAACGGTTTTGGCAGCCGAATGCAGAAGTACAATTGATGGGGAACGATCGACTTTTAGATATCCGCCAACTGCAAGAAATCGCCGATGCCCTATCGGAAGTGGAACTGCAACTCAAACGAGTCTACACCAGCCGCCGCCAAACCGCCGTTGCCGCAGCTACTGCCGGCTATTGTGTAGAACAGCAGCCTCCGGTTTCTTCTCTGAGTAAAGCGGCGGCCGAAAAACCGCAATCGCTGGCGGAACCTTTATATTTGCAGATGACAGTGCGATCGGGCGTAGAAATTCGCCATCCAGGGACGATCGTACTTTTGGGAGATGTAAATCCCGGCGGCTCAGTCATCGCCGGAGGGGATATCCTAGTTTGGGGGCGTTTGCGGGGCGTAGTGCACGCCGGTGCCGGCGGCAATACCAAAAGCGTGATTATGACCTTGCAGATGGAACCGATGGTGATTAGGATTGCTAAGTATGTTGCTAGAGGCCCTGAAACCTCACCCGCTCAGTTTTTCCCGGAAGTCGCCTATGTGACGCCTCAAGGGATTCGGATCGGTAGAGCCTCGGATTTTGACAAATCACAGTTAATTGGGGGTGATTAGTTATTAGTTATTGGTTATTGGTTATTGGTTATTGGTTATTGGTTATTGGTTATTGGTTATTGGTTATTGGTTACGAATTCCCAATTTCCAATTCTTAATTTCCAATAACAACTAACAACTAACAAATAACAAATAAAGACTAGCAAATAATACCAAATCCCTAAAATAGCGCTACATATCTACCCCCCCCAGCCCCCCTTATTAAGGGGGGAGTCAAACTTTCGGTAGCAGCATAAATTTATGGAATTGGTATGACAAATAACAAATAACAAATAACAACTAACAACTAACAACTAACAACTAACAACTAACAACTGACAACTGACAACTGACAACTGACAACTGACTAATAAATCTAAAATCGCTTATGGCTCGCATTATTGTTGTTACATCAGGGAAAGGCGGAGTGGGAAAAACCACATCCACAGCCAATCTCGGCATGGCTTTAGCTAAGCGGGGGCGCAATGTTGCCGTCATTGATGCCGATTTCGGTCTCAGAAATTTAGACTTGCTGCTGGGCTTAGAAAACCGCATTGTTTACACGGCATTAGAAGTTCTCGCCGGAGAGTGCCGGTTAGAGCAAGCTTTGGTGAAAGACAAGCGGCAGCCGCGTTTGGTGCTGTTGCCGGCTGCCCAAACTCGGATGAAGGATGCCATCAGCGCTGAGCAAATGAAGCAGCTTGTGGGGATGTTGGGAGCCAAATACGACTATATTTTGATCGACTCTCCGGCTGGAATTGAGCAGGGTTTTCAAAATGCGATCGCCCCGGCGCAAGAAGGCATCATTGTCACCACTCCAGAAATCGCTGCTGTCCGCGATGCCGATCGAGTCATCGGCCTGCTGGAAGCCAACAACGTCAAGAAAATCCAGCTAATTGTCAACCGGATCAGACCTGCAATGGTGCTGGCAAATGATATGATGTCGGTGCAAGACGTGCGGGAAATCCTCGCCATTCCGCTGTTAGGCGTCGTTCCCGACGACGAGCGCGTCATCGTTTCCACCAACCGAGGCGAACCATTAGTATTGTCGGAAACGGCCTCTTTAGCTGGAACTGCCTTCGACAATATTGCCCGCCGCTTAGAAGGCGAAAAGGTTGAATTTTTAGATCTCAATCCCCGTCGAGAAAACTTTTTCACTCGCCTCCGCAAGTTCTTAAATACTAAAATTATGTGATGTGCTGCAATATTGGCGATCGACCTCAAACAGCAGCCACCGCACCAAAAAAATCACTTGAAAGTTTTCCCAAGTGATACCAGTTCCCCAAAAGCATCAAACTGCTGCCCCCTACTCCAACCCAGACGGGAATAAGTCATTCCCCAATCTAAAATCTCAAACTTGTATTGAGCGAAGCCGAAGTATCTAAAATCTAAAATCGACTGACTTTTTCTATGCCCAACCCTTGACAAACCCGCTCTACCCATGCTAAACACACTTCTCGAACGACTTTTCCCGCGCACCCCTGACAACAGCCGCGACGATGTAAAACGTCGCCTAAAATTGGTTCTAGCCCACGATCGCTCAGAGCTCAGCCCCGAAATGGTTGAGTCGATGCGCCGAGAAATTCTAGAGGTGGTGTCTCGCTATGTGGAAATCGATACTACTGAGTCGGAGTTTGCGCTCGCTAGCGATCAGCGGGCGACAGCACTGATTGCAAATCTCCCGATCCGGCGAGTCAGGCTCGAACATCCACCGGAGAATTTGCCCTATAAATTGCCCGATAAATTGCCAGAGAATAGACCTGAAAAGGTTGCTGAGTATGTACCGGAGTATGTAGTCGAAACTCTCCCCGACACTACGGATTAACCGGGGAGCATCTGCGGCTTTGTCAAAATATTTTTTTTGTGGGAATGCGAGCCTTTACTAGGCGCACAACAGCGCGACAAAAACAAAACTCAGATGCTCTATCAAGAACTACGATCGTTTTTATCAAAAATTTTTCAAGCTCAAAACAAATCACCGGATTAACGATCGCTCTACGATTCCTATCGTGTCCGCTCGATTACTATAACAAAAACGGTTCGTAGTGCGGACTTTAGTCCGCTTTATATTGCGGACTGAAGTCCGCACTACCAACCAATCGCGAGATCGGTCAATCGATCGCTCTACGATTCCTATCCTGTCCGCTCGATTAAACGCACGCGCTCTTGGCTTGTAGTGCGGACTGAAGTCCGCTCTTATTGCGGACTTCAGTCCGCACTACGAACCTTATTTACTGCGGCTAATCAACCGGAAACTATATCTCTTGTGGTTCATTTTCCTGCTTCAAAACGCTCTCACCAAAATCACATTGCAGTTGCTTTGACGAGAAATCAGGGCTGGAATATTTCCCTGTTTCATCTGTTGCAACAATCCCTCTCGACTCGCACCCAAAACAATCACATCGCTTCCATCCTGTTTGGCATAACTCAATACTGCCGCCGACACAGAATCAGCACATACAGAAGTCGTCAAGATAGAGGCATTCACTTGGGGCTTGAGAAACTCAGCGGCAGCTTTCAAGATTTCCTCGGTTGGTTCAAAATCAGCACGATCAGCTTGGCGCTCCTCTGAAGCATCGTACACATGAAATAATCTGACTTGTGCGGTTTTGCTCATACAAATCAATCCAGGTAGCAACCGAACTGCTTGCTGGGCATTGGGGCCGCCTGCCATTGGTACCAACCACCGCTCGAATATTGCTCGATCGGTTAACTTCACCAACACTACTTCACAAACAGCCTGTCGAATCATAGTATCGACAACTCGACTAAAAACCCGCCCCGGTGTTTTAGTGCTGCCTTTCCACCCCATGAAGACGAGATCGATATGTCGCTCTTCGATCGTTTCGAGAATGGCACTTGACAAATCATGCGCCACTAAAATCTGGGTATGGATCGGAACTTGCCACGCTTGACACAGACGGATTGCCTGCTTTAGTAGCTTTTGACACTCCGCCGTTTTTACTGGAGTTTCTGCAAGCACCTCATGTCTTGGCACAACAATCACCTGCAAACATTCAATTTCATAGTTGCGATCGCGAGCAATTGCCACTGCCATTTCTAACAGCGTCAGGGATGTTTTTGGATTGCTCAACGGCACGAGGATGCGCCCTTGTCCCGTTTCTGGCGATTTGGTTTGGTGAATTATCCGAGCTCGTTCTACCTTGGGTTGAGCGAGACTTTCGTTGTTGAGATAAGCTGCTTCAACGCGAATAATATCGCTGCGGGTAATAATACCCACCAATCGCCGTCCTTCTACGACTGGTAAGCTATGGAGATTGTGTCGATCGAGCAAATGCAGCACATAGGCAAGGGTATCTTCTTGGTTAATGCGAACGGGCTCTGGTGTCATCAGATCGCTGACAAGATTATCACCATTCAATCCTCGTGCAGAAAAGTTGGCAATATCCTTTTGAGTTACAATGCCGACAAGCTTGCCGCTTTCTACCACCGGAAACGTGCGGTGGGAAGACTGAGAAAACGCCTGTAACGCTTCTTCCAGCCGAATTAAACTAGAAAGCGTTTCTACTTTCGGCTGCATCACATTCAATGCAGTTAGATCTGTCCAAGGATCTTGAGCGCTCGTTTCTTTCGTCAGGTGAATGCCTTTAAAGGCGAGCAAGCGATCGTAAAGCGAACCCTCATCAAGCAATTCTGCAATTAGGTAAGAAGTCACAGATACGATCATCAGCGGCAACACTAAATTAAAGTCAGTCGTCATCTCAAACACTAGGATTACCGCAGTAATCGGAGTGCGAGCAACCGCACAGAAAAATGCCGCCATCCCCACCCGTGCATAAGTGGTTGCCAGACTTAAACCCAAAACTTGATGTTCTCCGACTCCTACGAGGTATCCTAACGCTGCACCGAGTACCATGCTGGGAATCAGCAACCCGCCCGGTGCGCCAGAACCGTAGGTGACGACGATCAGAAAAAAGTGGATGCAAAAGACGATCGCCACGAGTTGCCAGTCTGCATTTCCGGTTAATAGCAGTTCTTTGAGTCCGGCATTGTCTCGAAATATATCTGGTAAGGCAGCGAATGCAATTCCCGTAATCAGCCCAGCAAATCCGATTCGCCAAGGTAAGCCGACATGGAAAAAGCGGCGGTACAACGTCAAACTTGTCAGGATTGAGCGATTGAACAGCACGCCAAGTCCGCCTGCTAGGATTCCCAGCAGCAGGTAAAAGGGAATCTCAGAAGCAGAAAAGCTGGTATTAAAGACAACAAGATGCAAGTCTAAATCGAGATTGTGCGAACCACTGATCCGAGCGACAACTGACCCGATGAAGGAAGCCAGGATCGCGGTTCCCAAGGTGATTCCAGACACGTCTTGCAACAGTTCTTCGACCACAAATAAAACACCTGCGATCGGCGCGTTAAAGGCGGCTGCAAGTCCCGCTCCGGCTCCGGCTGCGAGGATCTGACGGCGATGATCGGGTGAAGTTGGAAACCATCGACTCAGTTGACTCGCTAACGCTGCCCCAATCTGTACCGTCGGACCTTCTCGTCCGAGGGGTATGCCGGCAGCGAGTACGAGGGTGGCGCTGACCAACTTCACTAGGGCAATTCGTAAATTCAAAGGCATCGGAACGTTGGCGAGTACCGCCTTTACTTCGCTCATCCCGCTCCCGCTGGCGGCCGGAGCGAGACGATCGACTATGAATCCAGACAAGAATCCGCCTAGGGCCCCTAGCAAGGGCAGGGCAATATACGCCGGGATTAAATGCGTTGCCTGCTGCCGCCAGCCGCCGAGCCAACCTACTCCTTGTGCCAACAATAGCGCAGCCAGTCCTGACACTAGCCCAATCAGGCAGGCTTCAAAAATCGCCAATCGCTTGGGACGCAACAGTTGATGGGAAAAGCGACTCCAGATAAGTTTTCCGATGCGTATCATTTTGCCTTTGGGGAAAGTGGAGACGTTGACGATCCTCCGGTTAAAGCAGCGGTTTGGGGGATGGTGGATTGAGACCCGCAGGCTGCTCGGTGGGCGATCGCCAAAGCTGTTGTGGGTGATGCCTAAACCAGTAGTCTATCGTAAGGCCACCGACGAACAACAGCAGCAATAAATATAATTCTGTTCGCCCAAAAATAAATTTTGAGCGATCGCCGGTAGAAAAATTTCTCTCTTTTTCATCAAATTCGTCTTTCATATTTCTTTACACTAAATGATCGCAACGCTCCCATTCTGAGTAAAGCGGCTCCGATCTTCATTCTTAACGATCCTAGCGTTTAAAAGTCTAGGAGACGCTTGCTTGTAACTGAAGTTCTAACGGTCGATCGGAGCGAATTTCTAAGCCTGGTAAATCGTGTTTTACTAATATTTTTTTGTCTTTTTCAGCAGTAGCGCTCGGCCAGAGCACCCAGCGGCTGCCTTGGGAAAGAGTGCTTAAACTGGCAGCGTTTTGAGTCAGCCAAATTATCGACAGTTTCGATCGAGAATCGATCGCCTCTTCGGCAGCATTAACCGCCGCTAAAGTTTCCAAAACTACCCGGTTCCCCGAGACGAGTCCGGTTCCGGCAGTCCAAAGTTTGACGTTTAACAGGCGCTTGCTAGCATAGAAGTAAAGAGAAGCTGCTACTGTCACGGCTCGTTCAAATTCCTCTGGTTGCCACATGGCAGCGCTGTCGAGAGCAATAATAATTTCTTGACCGCCGGCGGCAACTTCTAACTCTCTCACCCGCAGTTCTCCGTAGCGGGCGCTGGTGCGCCAGTGAATCAGGCGGGTGGGGTCTCCGTGGCGGTAAGGTCTGAGGTTGCGGGTGAGGCCTTCGGTAGCAGTTTGCGATCGACTGCGATTGTACAATTGCGGGCTGTCTTCTTGACCGATGCGATCGATCAAAGGACAAATGCTCAACGGCAAAACCTGCGGGTAAACAACCGCCACCGCTTTCGCCGGGCGGCTGCGGCGGCACCAAAACAACCCTAAAGGCGCAGCCGTTCTCAAGTGCACCTCTTGCCAGCGATAGATACCGCGCTGCTGGACTTCTATATAGTATGTATCCCTGTATGTACTGTTAGGATTTATGACTTCGATCGGACGGACGACCGGCTCTCCCAATACAAACGGCAAGATATCTAGGACTTGCAACAAAGTTTTAGGTTCGGGGGCGCGATTTTCGATTTCTAGTTCGATCGTGATTCGATCGCCCGCACTCACCGGTTCGATCGGGCGGCGGCGAACTTCCAAGGAACGGAGCGACTTCGCCGGCAAAACCGCCGCTACTCCCAACAGCGCCAAAGTCCCACCGCTGAGCGCGTACAGCCACCCAGACATTGTATTAGTTGCCGAACCAAAAAAGAACACCGTCATCCCCGAGAGCAGCCAACCCGCGTAGGCGGGGGTGACAGCGCGATTTTCGAGCCAGTCGGCAATTTTGTGACCGATGTTCATAGGAGTTTAAATTCTTAATTGCTCGATCGCCCCATCAAGCCTAATTGTAAAATATTCTCAGCATTTAGCACCTAATTAGCAAGCGAGCGATTAAATTAGAAATCGGGCATTTTTTCGCAATAAATCTACACTGACTGGAGACCAAAAAATGAACCCATTAAACAACCCTACACCCGTTCGACCAGAGGCTCAAGCCCGCCGCACACCGCCCCCGCCCCCGCCCTTGGCCGTAACACCCGCGCCTCCTGCACCCGCGCCCTCTGCGCCCCCCGCAGCCAAGCAGCAGCGGCCTGTTGAGACTCCCGTCAGCACGATCGAACAAATGGTCAGAGATGCCCATAGTGCCGGTGCTTCCGACATTCACATTCGAGTCGGCCAAGTACCTCGATTTCGGATTCGGGGCGTCATGCAAGTAGCAACCAGCCACCCCAAAGTAACGCCAGAAATTTTTGAACATTACTTAGCCGAAATTCTCACCCCCGAACAGCGAACACAGTTTGCAACTACCAAAGAATTAGATTCAGCAATTTTTTACCCAGGCTTCGTGCGGTGTCGGCTAAATTGTTTTGATTCCCTCAGCGGTGGTGCCATAGTATTGCGGTTGATCAGTTTGGAAATACCGACTATCGATTCCTTGAGGTTGCCAGAAGTTCTCAAAAATATCATTTTGCGATCGCAGGGATTAATATTAGTTACAGGGCCTACAGGTTCGGGAAAATCAACAACAGTAGCTGCGATGATCGACCATCTCAACCAGATGGAACAGAAGCACGTAGTTACAATTGAAGATCCGATCGAATTCATTCACCCTTCTAAAAAATGCTTGGTCAGCCAGCGGGAAGTCGGCTTGCACACCCACGAGTTTCAGCAGGCTTTGCGGGCAGTTTTGCGGGAAGATCCCGATGTAATTCTGATCGGGGAAATGCGCGATCGCGTTACCATCAATACAGCATTGCAAGCAGCTCAAACTGGTCACTTAGTATTGGGAACTCTCCACACTCGCAGCGCCATTAACGCTATTAACCGATTGTTGAACCTCTACCCGCCCGAGGAACAGCAGGCGATGCGGATTCAAATTTGCGATTCTTTAGTAGCGGTAGTTGCCCAACTTTTGCTGCCAACTGTTGACAACCGCCGCGTCGCAGTTCACGATATTTTAGTGAATACGCCTGCCATGCACGATTACTTGATGAAAGGCGATGATGATCAAGCTTTCCGGTTGATGGAACACGACACCTACGAAGGAATGCAGATTATCAACCAGGGGCTTTACAAATTAGTGCTTGAAGGCAGAGTGACCATCGAAGAAGCGGCTAAAACTTCTCCCGAAGCCAGCGATTTAGACCGCCGCTTGCGCACGGGAGGCTACGATCCTGCATCGGCTCGCGACTTTGAAGGCAGCAAAAAAGAGCGCAGCGTTCGCGCCCGGTAGCAGCACACATACAGGGGTAGGCACAGCACTACCCCATCAATCAATACAATTTTAGATTTGAGATTTTACATAAAAAAATTGGAAATGACTGATTGTGTATGGGTTTAGAGTTAACCTAAAGTTGCATAATTTTTTAACTGGTATCAGTAGCAATATTTTCGGCAGACCGCAAGCCTGGGCATTTGTATGCGTATATTTACTTAAAAAGTATAAAATTAGTAGCTAGAAATACATTTAACCTAAGTAATGCGAGGCAAGACAATCAATGTCAAGTATATTGTTAAGTTTTTTTAAGGTCAGCGCTACTTTACATTAACTTTAAAATGGCGTGAAAACTCGCAGGTAATTGCAAAGAAATAGTAAAGATATGTTTTGAGTATTGCCAACAGCCAGCAACTTAAGTTTATAGTTGTAGTGACAAATTTTTGACAGCTCGCGTTCCGAATTTGCCGATCGCCAAAGTAAGCAGGTTAAACAAACGCTTAATAAAACTACAAGTAGGTTAAATACAAGTAATTAGTAGGAGAGTCGATCGCGTGTCTTCCCGATTAAGTGGCTTTATGTCTGAAAAATCCTCAAACGAACCAGACTTTTAAAGATTCTGTACCTCAAAAATCTGTTTAACAACTCGCTGATCAGCAGCCGTATTTCTAGAATTTACAGGAGCCCAGAAAATGAAGAGTGTATCTAACCCCTCAGAAGTGTTTGAAACTGGAAGTAAAGCCGAAATAATCGATCGCATCCAGCAGCTAGTTCCCCCGGGTTCCCCCGAACCGCAAGATCCAGAAATCCTAGCAGCCTTACAAACTCTCACCGCACAGCTAATTGCAGCCTATCAAGCCGACGGACAATTAGAAAGCGAACCGTTTAGCGACGTGCGCGATCGCACCATTCACCTCTACGCCCCCGCAGTCAGTCGCAAAATTCAAGAAAAAACCATCCTCATCACCGGCGGCGAAGGATGCGTCGGCAGTTTCTTAATCGAAAAACTCCTAGAATTAGGCGCAACTAACATCATTTCCGCAGACAAAGCCCGATGTCAAAACCCCCAAGAAACTCTCCCGCACTTTAACAAAGAAGGTGCAGTAACTTTTTATGCCGCCGACATTCGCAACTTCGAGGCGCTGAAACACATATTTGAGGTAGAAAAACCAGATATTGTTTTTCACCTAGCAGCCCAACGCCAACCCGGATTAGCTGAAATCCAAATCCGAGAAACAGTTACAACCAGCCTGTTAGGATGCAAACACGTCATCCAACTGTGCGAAGAATACGGCGCCGAACACTGCATCTTCTCTTCCACAGGTAAAACATCTCGATATTTTACAACCGAAGTTTACGCAGCCTCCAAAAAGTTGGCAGAGTGGCAATTTTCCAAAGCAGCTCAAGTAGGAAATGTCACCTACGGGATGGTTCGGTTTACTCATATGTTGGAAAATAGCTTGTTCTGCGAGCAAATGTCCAAAAAAGTAGAGCAAAGTAAAACTGTCAACGTTCACGCTCCCCACCGCTACGTCACCGCTCAAAATCTTGTCGAAGCCGTACATTTATTGCTGAACGCGCTGGTTGTGTCCGTTCCCGGAAAACTAAAATTTGTCGCCGTGAGCAATCTCGGTTGGCCGACAGAAACCTTGGAAGTAGCACTTTATAAAATTCTTGAGTCAGGCAAAAATCTGCCGATTTATTTTCAAGGACTTTTACCGGGATACGAAGAACCGTTTTTCCTCGGACAGTTTGACTGGAAAAAACCTACAGACATTCACCTCCTAATTAATGTTCTGGAAGATCCTTTTAGAATTGTTGACGATGGTGGCGACATGGTGACTGTAGAATTAGCTCCTTTTTCTTTGTGCGTGTTAGAGAAACAAGTGTCGAACTTGGAAAGCTTAATCGGCGATCCAGATTTCCCAGAAGTACAAATCAAGCACGCTCTTGTCGCAGCAGAAAAAGAAGTGATTGCTTCCTCTTTTGCGTGGAGTCCCCCCCAAGACTTGTTGAAAATTTTGCAGTGGGGAATCAATCCGAAGAAGTTGGAAGGTTACGGAGCGGAAATAGCTAACTACAGCGAGATTATCGAACTCCTCCTGCAAGGAATGTACGGGCGGCTCAATCAAGAAGTCTTGCACAGTGCTGGAATTACTGCTGATGAATTTGAGGATTTAGTTGAGAATCTGTCTGCTCTGGATTCTCTGCAAGCAGAAGTGGGATATTTGCGATCGATATCGAGATATCTCAGAGAAGTTGCACTCCCCGCACAGTTTACCCAAAAAAAACCTGAACCTGTTCCTGTCCTCGATGCGGCCTAGCTTGAAAATAGTTTAGAGATTGCTGCGTTGTCTTTCGTCGATCGAAAGCAGAACGCCCCGAAACCCGGTTTCTTTGAGATACCGGGTTTCTCAAGTCGGGGCGTGTTTGAGATTTAATTAAGTCGAGCTACTTAAAAGTGTAAGAAGCGACTGGATATGATATCATGTTCGAGCGAACAACTGCAATCAAATAGGTTCGTAGTGAGGACTTTAGTCCTCTGATATGAGGACTAAAGTCCTCACTACGAACCTGATAACGGTTATTTGAACAGACAGGCTCTGATAGCTTAGATAGCATTGCTCGCGCTCGTTAGCTAAGGTGAAATTTGATTTAATCAAATCAATGACCGCAGCAAATAAAATTAAATTAAGGTACTAGAATTGTGCAAATTAATCAACTACCGTTCCTATTTATTGATGTTATACTCTTGACGATCGCCCTGATCCTGCTAATTCCCGTTGCAGTTCTATTCCTAGAATGCAGTGCAGCCTTCCTGTCCAGCCTCCGCCCCACAGCCGAAACTCAAGAGCCCCGCCCCAAAGTAGCAGTTTTAATTCCCGCCTACAACGAAGCAGCAGGAATAGCCGCCACCATCTCCACCATATTGCCGCAGCTAACACCTCAAGACCGCCTGTTAGTGATTGCCGACAACTGCACGGATGATACGGCAGAAATCGCCCGTAACTGCGGTGCAAGTGCGATCGATCGCCACGACACAGAACGCAAGGGCAAGGGATACGCACTAGATTTCGGCTTACAGTCGATCGCACCAAACCCCCCAGAAGTAGTGATTATGGTAGACGCCGACTGCATCTGCAGGCCAGACGCTATAGAGAAATTAGCCCGCGTAGCAATGGCCGAACAAAGGCCAGTCCAAGCCACATATTTAATGGAACAACCGCCCAATCCTACCCCAAAAGATTCCATTTCTGCCTTAGCATTTCTAGTGAAAAACTTAGTCCGGCCCAGCGGATTAAAACAGTTAGGATTCCCATCATTGCTAACAGGTACGGGCATGGCTTTTCCCTGGTTAATCATTCGAGATGTTCCCTTAGCCAGTAGCAATATCGTTGAAGATATGCAAATGAGTTTGGATTTGGCGATCGCCGGACATCCAACCGTATTCTGCCCCGAAGCCCGAGTCACCGGGTGTTTACCGCAGCAGCAGCAAGCAGCTAAAAGTCAAAGAACCAGATGGGAACACGGACACTTGCAGACGTTGCTAACACAAACTCCCCGGCTGGCGACAGCTTCTGTCGAGCAACAACGTTTTGACTTAATGGCGATCGCCCTAGACTTATCAGTCCCTCCCCTATCGCTTTTAGTTGCTATCTGGCTAGCCGCTTTTGTCGCCTCCATACTAGCAGCAACCATCGGAACATCCGCGATTCCTGCGATATTGTTAGGAGTACAAGGACTGCTAATTTTAGTTTCAATTGTTAGCGCTTGGGCAAAATTCGGGCGTGCCGACATTTCCGGCGCAACTCTTTTATCCGTTCCTTTTTACATCCTGTGGAAAATCCCTCTGTATCTAGGTTTTCTCCTGAAGCGGCAAACCAAATGGGTACGCACAGAACGCGATGTTTAAAACATCTCTGGATGCACTTGCAACCCAATCAACCCGGTTTTTATGACTCTTGTCCCCCCCTTGTTAAGGGGTGTGCCAGGGAGATCGGGCTTAACAATCGCGTATTGGATTAAAAACCCGGTTTTTTAACCAAAATATTTGCTTAAAACCCAATAATGTTCGTAGTGAGGACTTTAGTCCGCAAAAAAAGAAAGGACTGAAGTCCTTACTACAAACCCAATAAGGTTCAGATAAGACTCCTTCTTCAACCCGCTCTTAAGCGGGTGAGAGTTTGTATAGACGCGAATTCCATTCGCCCGGTATTCTTTGGCTGCACCGGAATTTCGATCGCAAACTCCGCCCCTTGATTCGGTGACGAAATGCACATTAGTTTCCCGCCGTGTTTCTCGACTACAATCTGATAACTGATACTCAATCCCAAACCCGTGCCTTTACCCACAGCTTTGGTAGTAAAGAAAGGGTCAAATACCCTCGATCGCACTTCCTCAGTCATACCGGGGCCGTTGTTAGCAATAGAAATTCTCACAAAATTGCGATCGCACACCTCAGTCCGAATCACAATCTTTGGCTCAAAGATTGGAGATAAAGGATTTTCGAGTCGAGCAGTTTTCTCATCAATCTCAACCCCTAACTCCACTGCATCGATCGCATTGCTCAAAACATTCATAAACACCTGATTTAACCCAGAAGCATAACAACTTACCTTCGGCAGTTCACCGTACTCTTTAACCACCTCAATGCCATGTCCGAGTGCATCCTTTTTCAACCTGTGCTGCAAAATTAGCAGAGTAGAATCAATCCCGGAGTGAATATCCACTGGTTTCATGTCCGCTTCATCAAGCCGTGAGAAATTTCGCAGCGACAGCACAATATTGCGGACGCGATCGACCCCAACCTGCATAGATTGCAGCATTTTGGGCAAATCTTCTTGAATAAAACTGAGGTCAATATCTTCAGTTTCAGCCACAATCTCAGGAGTGGGATTCGGGTAAGACTGCTGGTAAAGCTCGATCAACCGCAGCAGATCCGAGCTATATTCGCTAGTGTGGAGGACATTGCCGTAGATGAAATTAATCGGATTATTAATTTCGTGTGCAACCCCCGCCACCAACTGCCCCAAAGAAGACATCTTTTCAGTTTGAATCAATTGAGTCTGCGTAGAACGCAATTCGCCCAAAGTAACCTCCAACTGCGCCGCTTTCTCTCTCAATTGCCCCTCCGACAGTCGCAAAGCATCCTCCGCTAACTTGCGTTCCGTAATCTCCTGTAAAGTCCCAAACAACTTAATCACATTACCAGCATTATAAATAGCTTGCGCCTTAACAAAAATATATCTGAGCGCTCCATCAGAACGCAAAATTCTCAATTCAAACTCACACGGTTTTCCTAACTGAATAATCTTCTCTACTCGCTCCAACCACAACTCTAGGTCATCTGAATAAATTTGCTTCCTGTATTCTAAAAGAGTCGGTTCTGGTAGTTCAGGGTCAAGACCAAAAATTCGGAATACTTCCTCAGACCAAGCGAGTCGATCCGTCTTCAAATCAAATTCCCAGTTGCCGAGGTGCGCCAGTTTTTGAGCTTCTTGCAGCTTAGCTTCTTTAGTCTTTAATTCCTGTGTCCGCTCTTCAACTCTCACTTCCAGCGTCCGCGAATAATCCTCCAACTGTTCCTTAGCCGCCGACAAATTAGCAACAAGTACCGCATTTTCTAGAGAGATAGCCGCTTGGGAAGAAAGGATTTTCAAAACCTCCAACCTAGTTGGAGAAAACGCTTCAGTCGTTAAATTATTTTCCAGATAAAGGATGCCTACGAGTTTGCTTTGATTCAGAATAGGAGTACAAAGCGCCGATTTCACTTGATGCTTTTTAATATAAAAATCAAGTGTAAATAGACCTTCATTAGCGGCATCGCTTAACACCACCTCCGAGCGCGTTCTTTCAACATAATTAATCACCGTTATTGGCAAAACCTCTGCCGCATCTACTCTAGGACATTGCTCAACAGCAACGTCAGAAGACTCCACCGATGCCGCTGCTTGAATCAGCAATTTTCCTTCCTTGGGCATCAAAAGAAAACCTTTTTGCGCCCCAGCATTCTCAATCATCATTTTCATTAACTTTTCTAACAACTTGTCCAGCACAATTTCGCTAGCTAGCGCTTGAGATGCTTTCACAACAGTTGTCAAGTCTAATAAACTGTTGTGACTGCCACTTGTTGTGCTAGAAGTAGTGCTAACAATCATCTCATCCGCTCTCGATTTCGCAGCCGATGCAGCGGGAAAAACCAGGGGATACTCCGACTCCAAATGTTTAACCTTGGCGGTTGCTCCCCAGTGAATATAGCCGTAGTAAGCATCTATCAGATAAGTCTGAGCCACTTTGTTTCGACCATTAGCCCAATAAAATTCTGCCGCTCGTTCATTTGCTAGCGCTGCTTCGTGGATGTATTCATTTTCCGATGCTCCTTTCACCGCGCGATCGTAATACATAGCAGCTTTTTCATATTGTCCCAATACTCGCGCTTTTTCCGCTTCTACCAAATCATATTTATGCTGATAATTTCCCGGAGAATTCAAAGCCCAATGCTTCATTTTTTTCTGAAGGGAAGCCACTTTTTTTAAATGTTTTTTCTGTTCACTTTTTGAAGCTGTGGGATACAAAGCTAAGAGCGCTAGGGAATAGTAAAGATTGTGGATAGGAACATACATCGAGGACATCACAGCCTCAGAATAGTTTGATGCTGCTATGGCATTTTCCGCAGATTTAGCATAATCTTTAAATAGATAATTTAGCCATAATTTAGATAAATAAACTACGAATATTGCCAAATTATTTTGAGTTTCTTTCAAGGTTGGTAGCATAGTTTTTTCATTAAATTGCTCGCCAATCAACAGGCAAGGATTAGCTGTTTTATCTTGCAAATTTAAGACAACCTGCGCCCCAACTCTGGCTTGATAAATCATAAATTTATTCTGATAATTCACCAACATTTGAATATATTGACTCTGCTGAGTCTCGACAGAATCGAGAGGTTCACCGCTCAACAATATATAATTGCTGTAAAAGCTAGCACAATAACAAGCATTGTTAACATCTCCCGTTTCTAGTCCGCTTTGAATACCATCAATTAAACCAGTAAAACTTGCTTTGCCACCGTCTGACCAATGACGGATAAAACCATTAAAAATTACTGAAATTTGAGAGTTGTGCAAGTTGGTGTGGAATCGTTCTAAAAGTGCCTGAGCCATTTGACCGTATCGGTATCCAGAATCCATATCGCCTAACACCGCACAGTGGATAGAACCATAGTTTCCATACCCGAAACTAGATAGCGGCGCATTTCCGTATTTAAGAGAAAGTGTAACTATTTTAAAGGTCATCAGTGGGAACATATCGGGTGCTGCTATAAAAACAGCCGGACCCACATTCGTTAAAATCCTGATAGCCGCAATTTTATTAGCATCAGTCATTGGTGGCAACTCAGCTAAATCCTCAATCCGTTTGTTCCCCACAGCTAATTTTGTCCGTATTAGCCCCATCAAAATATTGAATTTATTTGGTTTTTGAGGGAGAGTGATTCCCAGCATTTTCAAAGCTTCTAGAGCTATATCTATCGAAGCTTGGGATTGATTTTGATTAAAGTAGAAAACAACTTTTAGCTCGTAAACCTTAATTTTTTCTAGCAAATTTTTAGCGCGGGATATAATAACCTCTGATAGTTGGAACGCTCGCTCAAACTCGGTATTTATATAGGACGATTCTAGCGCTTCGGCATGGAGTTCCATAATTAAATCGTAGTGACTCTGCCAAGCTCGATCTGGCAGAAGTTCTAGACCTGTATTAAAATATTTGAATGCAGCTTCATAAGCTGCTGAACTTTTAGCTTTCTTACCAGCTATCAGATTAAAGTTAGCTAGTTCATCTCGCTTTGACTGAGTGGTGATGAATTCCACCCCGATATTGAGTTGGTTGACAATATCAAAGATATTTTCTGCTATTTCCGATACCGTAGGGGCGGTGCCCCCGTGCCCGCCCTTTTGCTTGTGCAGTAGCAGATACCCAATTTTTAGGTGGGTTTGTTTTTTCTGCGAGTCGGGGATCAGAGAATAGGCGGCTTGCTGTACGCGATCGTGCAAAAACCTGTAAGATATTGAGGATTGAGCGCGACTCGCAACTCCATCCCCATCGGATTGTCGCTCGGAGTCGCTTTCCTCAACCAAGGGAATTTTGTAAGCATCGCTCATTGGCAGAATTAAACCAGCTTGAAGCGCATCCCATAAATCAGCCGCCGTTTCTGATACCGATTTTCCCCTGACAATTGCCAAATTTTCTAAACGAAAACGGTTGCCCGTACAAGCAGCTAATTTTAAGACTTGCTGCGTCTCCTCCGGCAGTTTTTGAAGATTCCGAGCAACTAATTCAACGACACTGTAATCTGCAATGCCAGCGGTTTCAATTTCTCTGATGTCCCACTGCCACGCACCCAGAGTGAAATCAAATGTTAACAGCTTTTCTGAGTGCATGGTTGAGAGCAGTTGAGTTATAAAAAATGGATTTCCGCCCGTCTTACTCAAAATCAACTCTGCCAGGGAGTTTAACTTTTCGGTTTCATTCCCCAAAGTATCGCGCACTAGCTGCATGACGCTGGTAAACTCTAAACATGGGAGGATAATGTTCTGCACCGCTGCACCCATCTGTTGAATTTTTTCCACAGTTTGAACCAACGGATGAGTCGAATTGACTTCATTATCTCGATAGGCTCCTATCAGCAAAAAATATCTGGTATCCAAGTCTGTTACCAGTTCCTGAAGCAATTTTAAGGAAGCTAAATCGGCCCACTGCAAATCATCCAGAAAGAGAACTAGGGGGTGTTCAGATTGGGCAAACACATTCAGGAATTCTTTGAACAATCGATTAAAGCGATTTTGAGATTCAGTCGGCCCCAATTGGGGAACAGCAGGCTGCGAACCAATTATTAGTTCGACAGAAGGAACGACATCAATAATAATTGCACCGTTTTGACCTAGCCGCGACAAGAGATTTTCTTTCCAAATTGCCAACTCTGGTGAGCTTTTTGTTAATAATTGCTGTATTAATGACTCAAACGCTTGAGTCATTGCTGCATAAGGAATATCCCGCTTAAATTGGTCAAACTTGCCAGCAATAAAATAACCCCGCTGCTTGACAATTGGTTTGTGAATTTCACTGACTACTGAGGTTTTACCGATGCCTGAGTAACCGCTAACCAACACCATCTCTGTTTTCCCACAACTGACTCGCTCGAATGATGCCATCAAATTAGTGACTTCTTGTGTGCGGCCGTAGAGTTTTTGGGCAATCAAAAATTGACCTGATTTATCAATTTTCCCCGGAATAAAACTTTCTATTTTGCCAGTAGTTTGTAACTGATTAAGACAAGTTTCTAGGTCGGCTTTTACTCCGAAGGCACTTTGATATCGGTCTTCGGCATTTTTAGCTAATAGTTTCATGACAATGGATGAAACCATCTGCGGGACTTCGTTATTTAGTTGATGGGGAGGAACAGGCGCCACCGCAATGTGGCTGTGAATTAATTCTAGGGGGTCGGTTGAGTTAAAGGGCAACTCTCCTGTCAGCATTTCATAAAAGGTGATGCCTAGAGAGTACAAGTCTGTTCGGTAGTCGAGGTCGCGGTTCATCCGACCAGTTTGCTCTGGGGATATATAGGCTAGAGTGCCTTCTAGTACGGTGGTATTGCTATTTTGGTGAACTTCTCTAGATAGGCGTGTTGCCATGCTAAAGTCGGTAATTTTTACTTTTTCAAAATCTGGGGATATGATAATATTTGAGGGTTTAATATCTTTATGAATAATCTGGTTTTGATGCACTTTTCCGAGAGTTTGAGCTACTTGAATAGCCAGCGGCAAAAACTTCTGGATTTTGATACTTTTACCCGCGAGATGGTGTCTGAGAGATTGACCGCCGCAATCTTCTAAGATCAGAGCGAAACTGTTTTTATATTTTTCTAAGCTATGGGGTTTGACAATCCCTTCGAGTTTGAGATCGGAGCTAATTTTGTATTCATGTCTCAAGCGGGTAATTTGTTCTATTGTGGGATACTCGGTATTGAGTATTTTAACGATCGCAGGCGATCGATCTGACTCTCTGACTGCGCGATAAATGATGGACTTCACACCAAGTTGAACAACTTCTGTGATTTTGTAACCGGGAAGTGAATTCATGGTTTTTATTCTCTGACTAAGTGTTGGGTTAATATCGTGTTTGATGTCGATCGGGCGGCGGGGCGGCGGCACTTAAGTATTTTTAATTAAGCGTGTATTTCTAAATACATGAAAAATTAAGTAATTACTCGGTTTTTTTGAGGAAGTAGATGCGTAAAGGTTTAGGGGGTGTGAACTGGCTGAGGACAGCATATCTGGTTTGGAGCTCCGGCTGATGTGTACTGTTTGACACTTCACTCTGTAAACAACCATATTATTGTAACAAACTCGGTGATGTCGATCGCACATATCAGTGACAAATCCTGATGAATTCAATGTTTAGCTCTAGGTTTCAGCCTTTTTCCCCAGAAGCAAGGGGAAGCCCTGGGCTTGAAAATGTAGGTTTTGGCGATCGAGAACACAATTTAACGTGATGTAAATCACAAAATATTCTGATTGATATCACAATTATATAATGATGAAGTTGTTAAAGTTATTCGATAATCAGGTGCAACACAATGGAAGAAGTCCTAGCATTGATTGAAAAGAAGAAGCAAGAATTTGCTAAATCTGGGCTATTTGAGTTGATGCGAGACCAAAGTATAGACCCAAGACAACGCCTAGCTTTCGCTCCCTGCGTTGCTCCTTTCGTAATGAGTTTTGGTGAATTCAATAAATATGTTTTCCGAGAAGAACCAACCAACGATCCTATTCAGGAAATAATTAATAAACACAGTTATGAAGACGATCATCACTGGTTGTGGTTTCTGGAAGATTTGGAAACACTGGGTATTAACAGAACGCTGAAGTTCAGTGATGCTTTGAATTTTGTTTGGAGCGAAGAAACAAAGGCTTCACGGTGGGTAACATATCAAATTTTTCGATACGCTTGTGGAGCCAGTCCGATCTCGAAGTTAGCTATCATGGAAGTAATAGAAGCAACTGGTAATGTGTTCTTTTCAACAGCAGCACCAGTTGCTCAAGAACTCCGAACAATTACCCAAAAGGAGCTTCTTTATTTTGGTTATTTTCATTTAGACGTAGAAAATAGCCACAGTAAGGATTTATCTCAGAAGAGGGCATTGATTGAAAACATACAACTGACTATTGAGAGCCGTCAAGAAGCTTTTGAGATAGTTGAGAATTTGTTTGAAGTTTTCACGAAACTGACGGATGAGCTTCTGGTTCATGCGAAAACCCATAGCTTTGACCAACCTTTTGCGGAACCCCGCGAGATTTTGCAACCTTTAAAAGTTGCGTAGCTTACGAGATGTAAACTTTTCAAATTTTATAACCAGACAAGTCTTAGAATAAGATCAAATTCATTACTTAGAAGGAGACGCATCATGTCACAATCTAACAGTAATTCTTCAATAGCGCTCGATAATCTGGATATAGCTCACACTTGGACTGAGAATTTGGATATTTCTCATACTTGGACTGAGAATTTGGATATAGCTCATACTTGGACTGAGAATTTGGATATTTCCCACACTTCTCAAATACCTGAAGATGAGAAACTAGCAGTCGGATAAAACCTGTTGCAAATAAAGTTCAGCCTCGGAATGAGCGAGGCTGAATAATTAGTCGATCGCGAAAGAGTTATTTTCATCGGACATCGCTTCATGTTCTGATTGAACCTTCGGGATTAATCTTTGACTATCCATTTTTAATTTTAGTTAGGTACATTCCAAGTCTTTCTAGGGAAAAAGCGGCGATCGCACTTTCTGGAAATATGGCTTGGTGCGCGATCGCCCGATGTTTTGTCAATGTCCAAAATTAGCATCTACTACCTTTATTTCCTATGAGCCATTACGACGTTGTTATTGTTGGCGGCGGCCCCGCTGGGAGCACTGCTGGTACTCTTCTCAAGAAGTACAATCCCAATCTAAGTGTGCTAATCCTAGAGAAAGAAAAGTTTCCTCGCGATCATGTTGGGGAAAGTCAATTGCCTCAAATTAGTGATGTGCTTCAGGAAATGGGATGTTGGGACAAAGTAGAAGCTGGCAACTTCCCGATTAAGATTGGTGGAATCTATCGCTGGGGAACCGATCCACAGCCTTGGGATTTTAATTTCGTTAAGCCGGAATTGTTTAAAGATGAACAGCGGCCTGCTAAATTTGAGGGACAGAGACGGCAAA
This sequence comes from Cyanobacteriota bacterium, assembly GCA_025362325.1. Taxonomy (GTDB): domain Bacteria; phylum Cyanobacteriota; class Cyanobacteriia; order Cyanobacteriales; family Microcoleaceae; genus Microcoleus. The sequence goes on from JANYGO010000286.1 coordinate 30,889, forward strand.
CTGCTTTCCAAGTCGATCGCGCAAAATATGATGAAATTTTGCTGCGCCACGCCGAAGAAATGGGATGTTTAGTCAGAGAAGAGACTGCGGTTGTTAAGGTAGATGTGGTGGGCGATCGGATTACGGGGCTGCACGTGCGATCGGCAGAACAAATAACCGCCCGCTACTACATCGATGCCTCCGGCCACATTGGCGTGCTGCGGCGAGCATTAGGAGTCGAGACACACAGCCCGACGCGGCTGCAAAATATCGCTATCTGGGACTACTGGACAAACGCTGAATGGGCAGAGACAATCGGCGTTGGCGGCACCCGGATACAGGTACTGAGTTTGAGTCACGGGTGGCTGTGGTTCATTCCCCTGGGCCCAACTCGCACCAGTATCGGCTTCGTTTGCCCAGCGGAACATTATAAGTCACTGAAAAAGCGACCAGAAGATATCTATACCGAAGCCCTCAATAGCGAACCTCGCATCAACAAGTTAATCGCTAATGCTACCAGCACGGGAAAGATTGAAACTACCAAAGATTGGTCATTTTTGGTCGATAAAACAGTAGGAGAAAATTGGTTTTTGGTGGGTGAAACTGCTGGTTTTGCTGACCCAATTTTATCGGCGGGCATGACTTTAGCTCATACTGGTGCCCGTGAATTGGCTTACACGATTTTGGCATTAGAGGAAGAGCAGCAGAAATACGATGGTAATTGGCTTAAATCTCAATACGATCACAATCAACGGAGCCGAGTTGAACAGCACATTCGTTTCGCTGATTATTGGTACGCTGCTAACGGTCAATTCACTGATTTACACGAACATTCAAGGGAAATCGCGCGGGATGCTGGGTTGAACTTAAGCCCGGAAACAGCTTTTCGATGGTTGGCTCAAGGGGGATTTACCAATGATATTTTGGGTCAAGCGGTGATTGCTGGATTTGATTTGGGTTCGATGAAACAGGTGATGCAGCGCTTTTCAAAGGAGGAGGTTCCTTGGCTACTTTCGGCGTACAATATATTTCAGCTAGACCTAGTGGATGCTGATATTGAGTTTGTAGCTGTTTATAATGCTGGTGAAATTAACAGGATCAAGTGTTACGTTAAGAACGGTCAGCGGTTGCCTGTTACAGGTTTCTATGGTTTGCTGATTGATATTTTGGGCCGCACTGATTGCATTGAACAAATTTATCGGCAGTTGGTTTTGGTGTTTAGGGAGCGTTTCTCTGTGCAACACGCTCAGGTAGCACTTCATCAAGCCCTTGGCTGTTTGGAGGTGATGGTGAGTTCTGGTATTGTTAAGGCGATGTTGAACCCGGAGTTGTCTAAGTTGAATATTTCTATACCTATTGAAGGTGAATTAATTCACACTCACAGGGATTAGAATTAACAAATTTTGGAAAATAAATTAATCCGAAATAGTTTTGAGTTCATCTTTTTGCAACTTTTCAGGTGAAATGAGCAATGGATGTCAATTAACTACAATTATTACAAACTAAAAGTGTGAAATTGTAAACTTCCACCTTCACACTTTTAGTTTGTACCAGTATTTTGTAGGGTGCGTCAGCCAGATAGTTGACCCAACTCAAAAATCTAGTTTCCGGGGCACCTTACGAGGAATAAACTAAATTATAAATTAGGCATACAATAATAGTAGATGTGATTCGTAAACAACCCGGTTTCTAACCACCCGTGCGTGAGTCCTATCAAGAAAAACATATCTGAAAATAAACAAAAAAAAATCTGAAGCTGGAAACTTCCAACTTCAGACTTTTACTAACTCCCCGGGTAGGATTTGAACCTACGACCAATCGATTACACTTATCCCAACGTTTCCGAAGGGCGCGGACTATTTCATCATCCCTAAAACGCAGATTTAATATCTGTCGCGGGATGTCGGGCGCTGTGAGATTTATTGGTTAGGCTCCTCATCTCTAGTCTCTGCACCTTTCCGGCTACTTGTGGTCGAAACCACTGCCTTTCGCCAGACTTGGCTCAAGATTGCCGCCACCCAAAGTGCTGCGGTTTCCTTGAATTCACCCGATTTTTCAGTACCCGTTACCGGATAAAGCTGCTATGTCACTAGGGCTTTTGGTTGATACCAAAGGCTTGCATTCATTACAGTCGATCGCTCTGCCACTGAGCTACCGAGGATTGAGGCTTTTTGGTCAGCCACATTTACTAATAGTACCGGAAGTTATTGGATTTAGCAAGGCCTTTGACAAACTTTTTTTTTGTCATGCAGCAAGCGGGTTTGGGCCGTTAATGCAGCCCCATTCTCAGCTTGGCGAGGCGCTGCTGCGATTCTGGATCGAGGGAACTGGCCAGAAAGCGACTGGAGTTGTGTTTGCGGGATTTGTGCAGGCGCTCGCTGCGGCGGGCGGTGGATTCTACGTCTGCGGCAAGTTGCTCGGCAGACATCCATTCGGCACCGTAGCCGACTACTGTCAATTGCTGCGCTCGATCAGAGGTGGCGACAATCATCCGCCCTTTGCCTTTGACCGATCGCAACTCATACCGCAAATTAGCACAAGACTTTTCAATATAAGTATCTGCTGTCTGACCGAAGTCAGTGTAGTGCACCGATAAATGTTTAGTAATAATTTCTTTAACGCTGGGAGTATCTCGATAGTGGGCATCAAACACGAGTCTGGCCTCAAAATCTTGAACAGCGCTGTAGTTAACTAAAACCTCAATCAACTCGCGGCGAGCTGTTTCGAGTTCGTCGTGATCGCGCTTCTCTCGGAGTCGAGGCCAAAGCCCAATCATGTTATAGCCGTCTACAAGTAACACTGCTTGCGATATATAGGGTGACATGGTTCAAGGCTGAATAGCTCCAGCAGATAGAGGACATTATTTGCATTGTTCATCAAAGCTTTTGTTAAATCTTATTACAGATTGATGATTGATTGCTACCTGCGATCGCAATAATTAAACCCCCCAAATCCCGCTCGCGTCTGGGATGTGGGGGGTAATACTATTTTCGATTTTCGAGTTTCGATTAAAAAATGGGAATGACTTATGACATCAGGGTTTGGAGTTTGCCTACAGTTGCATTCCTTTTTGAAATGGGTGTAAGATTTGGGCGATCCTCTGCGTTGATGAGCCTCCCGTTGGGGCGGGCTTCCCTAACGCACGCTCGATGAATTTTCCGGCTTATTCGACAGATTCCACGGATACGGGCGATCGTACAACAGCCGGCAGAGATACTTTCTCAACCGCAGGAGTACAGCCCAGCCACTGCACCGATAAGTCCGCAAACTGCTGCGGAGACGCACTCACACAAAAACGAGTCGGCAGCGCAACACCAGCATTCCGCAGCCCCAAAACCTCCAATTCTCGGGCCGCAGCAGCCACCACGCGCACCGCAGGATCGATCAAATTCACTCCAGCAGGCAAAAGCGATCGCACCACGGGAGCCAACAGCGGATAATGAGTACAGCCATAAATCAGCGTATCGATGCGCTGCTGAATCAAAGGAGCCAAATATTCTCGTGCCACCTCAGAAGTATAGGGATCGTGAATCCGATTTTGTTCCACCAGCGGCACAAAAGCCGGACAGCTAACTTGCCACACCCGACAAGAAGCGTCCATTTCCAAAATCGCATTTCGATAAGCATTGCTAGCAGCCGTAGCCGGAGTGGCGATAACTCCGATCCGCTTGCCTTGCTGCACCGCAGCCTGCGCCCCCGGCAGAATCACTCCCAGCACCGGAATATCAAACTCAGCCTGCACCATCTCCATCGCCAAAGCAGAACTGGTGTTGCAGGCCATAATCACCATTTTCACATCTTGTTCCACCAGCCACGCCATAATTTCGCGGACAAAATGCACAATTTCCGACGCCGCGCGAGTGCCGTAGGGCAGCCTTGCCGTATCTCCAAAATAAAGTATTGATTCGTTCGGCAATTGTTTGTATAACTGCGTCAAAACAGTCAAACCGCCCACACCACTGTCAAAAATACCGATTCTTTGTTGACTTTTGTCTGTTGTCTGTTGTCTGTTGTCTGTTGTCATTAGTTACCAATTCCCAATTACCAATTACCAATTACCAATGCCCTGTTTGCCCTGTTTGCCCTGTTTTGCCCTGTTTTGCCCCATGCCCCATGCCCTGTTTGCCCCATGCCCCATTATCTTTGTTGAAGATAAACTAAGATGCCGCGAGCGATCGAAGCCGCCATTTGACTGCGGTAAGCTGGATCGGAAAGTTTAGCAGCATCCTCAGCACCTGTTACAAAACCCACCTCCACCAAAACAGAAGGCATAGAACTTTTCCTCAAAACATAAAATCTCGCCTGCCGTACCCGACGGTCAGTCGCCCCCGTTCCGTCCAAAATACTGGCGTGAATCACCCGGGCTAAATCTTGCCCGTTATCGAAATAATAAGTCTCAATGCCGCTAATATCCGGCCGGCTCATATTAATTGCATTAGCGTGAATGCTGACAAACAAAGTAGCATTCACCCGTTCCGCTAAAGAAACTCTCGGTTCCAGGTCGATTTCGCTGTCGTCAGTCCGAGTCAGCACCGCCTGCACTCCCTGCTGTTCCAGCAGCCTCGCTACCTGAAACGAGATATCTAAAACGATGTCCTTTTCCTGAATGCCCTGAATCCCTACTGCACCCGGATCGTGGCCGCCGTGGCCAGGATCGATCGCCACTACGACGCGACGGTTAGAAGCTTGGGGCAAATCGCCCGCTCCGATAGTCCTTCTCGGTAACGGCTGCGGATTGGGTGCACGAGTCAAAGGCGGCTGCGCGCTAGTATTGGACGATCGCAACTGCAAAGACAGCAAAGAAGGGCTCGGCCTAGTCACCCTGCCTACCTGTACCCCCGATCGCGGCTGCACCCAAATCACCACAGTGTCAGCGTCTTCCTGGCTAGCGGTAAACGATACAGGACTGTTGGAATCGAGCTGAGGAATTTGCCCCGCTAGGGAACTAGAAGCGAGCCGAATCCAGTAAGATTTCGATGCCTGATCCCACCCGCTGGTATAGGAGACTTGGCGATCGGTTCTTACCACGAATTGCGTGCCGTTACTGGCTAAATCAATGGACTGAACTCTCGCTAAAGTTCCGCTCGCTGGTCTGGCAACAGGTAAAGACTGCGATTGCGTGATGATTGGCGGCCTCGCGTTCCCTGGCGATAGCACAACGCCGCCCGAATTGCTCACAGACGCCCGCCACTGAGTATTAGAACTCTTCATCCGCAGAGTCACGCGGGTAACGGGCGGGTCTGTTGGCAACTGTCGGACTTCTATCTTGTCAACCCCGTGCTTGCCGTTCGTTTGAGGCTGTTGGCCGCCCGCGCCCGGAGCTAAAGTAGCTCCTTCAATATCGAGGGTGGCGATGTCCCCGGCCCGACTTTGTTGAAAATTAATTTGGGGGCTGCCGCCCGCAGTGCGGACTAAAAAACCGTCCGCCGTCACCTGAACGTTTTGAACTACAGTCGCCTCAGCCGATGCGGTTTCTGGTGCTGAAGATTGAACCGATAACCTTTCTCCCCCAGGTTCTGAAATCGGATTTTGAGTTTCTCCCCGCACTGGTGCAGGCAAATCTACTGTCCACTCGCTGGGAGAAATCCCTCGGAATTTTACTTGCTGGGGGTCTAAAGTAAACCCGTCTCTGATCTCGACTACAATTCTGGTCGTATCGTCGTCAAACTGCCCTACTCGCACCGATTCGATCGCCCCTGAGAGCGGTTTGCTGACTGAGGGACTCCCTAGACTCGTCCCGGGTAAGTCGATGACTAACCGCGTCGGGTTGAAAATCAGTTGAGCCTTGGGTTGCACTCCCCCCTCTGTTCTAATGTAGAGCCGGTTCTCTGAAGCATCAAACCGCCAAGATTGCAGTCTAGCTGCTTCGGCGGCTCCAGCGAGCAAAAATACACTTAAGAAACTCGGTAGTAGCCAGTGGAATTTCACGACAGTTTTTTCCTCGTTTGGGTTACTGCTAAAAGCTGGAAGCGTGCTGCTTGCCCGATCGGCTTTCAGCAGGCCCGCCGCCAGCCGACCGGGGGCGATCGAGCGTCAGTTGTGGGCTAAATTGACTTTGTTATGGGTGGCGATCGTCCAAAATCCCTGATTGTGACATTTTTGAACTTTTCCGTATGCTTGGGGGCGATCCGTTATAAGCTGACTGAAAGATTGTTGGTACAAGGGAAGCTATTTATAGCAGAAGGTCTTCCTCAGAAGTAAGAAAACCAATGGTTTCAGGAATTAAGAACGTCCTCGCCGTCTCGGCTGTTGCTATATTTTTAGGATCCAGAAACAAGGTGTTTCTTGAAGCTAGAATGTACAAGTTAAAAGGTAGAAAATTTTGGCGATTCTAGGGAGGGGTTTCATAGATCTTTAAAATTGGAGCATCTGGTTACGGCGAAGGTAATTATCTCCTAGACAGTTGCGTTTTGTTGTAACTTTTCCTAGACCACCCCGGCAACTTAACAACCTACTTCGGCGACTATCCGGATTTCCAAGATTGAGGTGACTTTTTAAGCCCGCTAAATGTTAGTTCCAGATTAACTGGCATATCCTTTTTGCAAAGTTTTTTGGCTGGCAGCTTGACAGTTAAATAAAACTATATAGCGCCCCTCACTCTTTTTTTTCGGGAATTTTTATCGTCAGGGCTTTTCGGTACTGCTGAAAAGTTAGTGGGGCGATCGCGCCCACCCAGGTGACACTATGATAGCTAGTCCGTGCTGTCAGCACTAACCGGAGAGTGTTTTCTGTCACCGGGAGCGGGCAATGCTTTGTCATTAACACTCTGCTGTGCACGATCGACAGCCAGAGCATTGGTTGGTTGGCGGGGGAACAAGTTTTGACGGTAGATATAGCGATCGCAGTTGTGATTTTTGGACAGTAAAAACAGTCGATCGGCTTCTGGATAAAACCTGTTATTTGGTTTGATGATTTGCCTTTCGACTAACTGCATAACTTGTATATAATACTACCAGTTAGAGAAGATACACTATCTTGGCGATGGTGTCAATCTCTGAGTTTATGAAAAAAGTGACCATCAAACTAGATAAACGAGTTTACAGAAGTATGGAGACTGGCTTGAACGCGCGAGTCGCGCAGAGCAAAAAAGTTATTTAGGTTGCTTCAAACCCGCGGAAGCCAGCTAAAAGTCAATCTCAAATCTTAAATCTTAAATCGACGGACTCTCAAGTGCTGGAAACTTTGTAATAACATACCACCGGGTGCGATCGAGTTCTAACAACTTTATTTTTGAGCGGGATCGATTGACCGCTCGACAGTTGACCGCTCGACAGTTGACAGTTGACCGCTTGAGGGCGACCTCTACCTTGAAGGAAGAAGATTCGAGTAATGAATAGTCTTGTTTTAATTTCTCCCTACAAGGGTGGAGGCTTTAAACCCATTCTTTGGAGTAAAATTCCGGCTGATCCAGTTCAAAATTGCTTCATTTACTTGTTCCGGGCATTCATCCTGGGGACAGTGGCCGGCATTTTCTAATTCAACTAGCTCTACACACTTGGGATTGCATTCGACAAATTGGTGGGGCCGGGCAAAGCGAGGGGGAATCATCCTGTCTTGTTTGCCCCAAATTAACAGCATCGGGATTGTTGAATTTCGCAGCACAGTCTTGACACCGGGGCCGAATTGTGAACTACCTACAGCTTTGAATACACCGCAGAAGGCACGGGCTGCTCCCCGATCGCCCGCAGGCCCTGCTAGAATTTCCACTAATTCGTCGGTAATAGCTTCCGGGTTGGCGTAGGCAAAGCCAACCCAGCGGCGGACAACCGCAGGCTTACGGACTAAAGCAAACAGAGGCCTGAGGACGATCGGGGAAACAAACCAACTTTCAACCGCTTCGATCGCCGGCAGCAGCCATCCGGGCACGGCCTCGGCTCGCACAGAGGGGTCTGGGAGGCTAATCATCACCGTGCCGGCCACCATGTCCGGGTGAGCCGCCGCCACTGCCAGACAAATCAGCGAGCCGATCGAGTTTCCTACCAAGATGACCGGCTCTCGGATAAAAGTCTGCCAAAAATCATAAACTTGCTCGACCCACAGAGACACGCCGTAGTTGACAGGAGCTTTTTGGGAAGCGCCAAACCCCAACAAATCTAAGGCGTAAACCGTGTGGTTTTCGGCCAGGGGCGCGAGATTTTGTCGCCAGTGGCCGATCGAAGCTCCAAACCCGTGCAGTAAAATAATCGGCGTTCCCGATGCGGCGGAGGCGATTGGTACGGCCCCAGAATCTTGAAATTGGATCGGGTCTTGATTTCGCCCCACAGCCTGCCGCAAATAAGTGTAGCGAGTTTGCCAACCCCGCCACACCCAGTCTCGTTGAGTTCCCACCCGTTGGTGCCACTGCACAGAATTTGTCAATTTTGCCTCAGATCGCAACATAAATTTACACTTGGTTATACCTATTCTACAAGGCAACTCAGGCTACTTGGGGGACTTGGGGGACTTGCCAGATCGGGCTTCAGGGAGTGCTACAAGCTTTTTTGCCTCATTTTTGAGGATTTACCGTGAATTTTTGACCATTTTGTCGTCTGTATGACAAGGAGACGGGCGATCGTGTGTGAAGTTAAAATAAAACTACGCAGAAACTTAGCCAGACTGAGTAGAATAACAGGTATTGTAAGAATTCATTTACGATCGTCCAAATATTCCCCAACGCTTTAGCGATCGGGGAGAAAGGGCGCGGTAGTGCGTCCGGTAAGGCTAACACCTTACAAAACGGTTCGATCGCCCAACTGCCATTATTGGCAGATCGAACCTGTAACTATCAAGAAAATTCAATATTAAACTACTGCTTGTAAAACCATTCATGCCTGTGATTGAAAGAAGACAAAATCGCAACCTACCCCAGATCAACGAAAACATTCGATACCCCAAAATCCGGGTGATCGATACCGACGGCGCGCAACTAGGGATATTGACGCCCGCAGAAGCGCTGCGTCTGGCAGAAGAAAAAGAACTCGACCTCGTACTGGTCAGCGACAAAGCTGACCCTCCTGTATGCCGGGTCATGGACTATGGGAAGTACAAATTCGAGCAGGAAAAGAAAGCGCGAGAAGCAAAGCGGAAGCAGCACACTGCTGACGTGAAGGAAGTGAAGATGCGCTACAAAATTGAAGAACACGACTACCAAGTGCGCCTCAAACTAGCAGACCGCTTTATCAAATCTGGGGACAAAGTAAAAGCCACGATCATGTTCAGAGGTCGGGAAATCCAACACAGCAACCTAGCAGAGGACTTGCTCAAGCGCATGGCCACAGATTTGCAGGAAATCGCAGAAGTGCAGCAAGCCCCGAAAAAAGAAGGACGCAGTATGATGATGCTGCTGTCGCCGAAAAAATAGCGCTCGGTGATTAGTCATCAGTCATCAGTCAATAGTAATAGACTGGTGACGGTGGACTAATGACTGGCGATCGCCGGCGCGCCCGTCGCTGGGTGAGACGCTACCACAAATAGGGATATCAACGCACTATAAGCATGGAAAATTTTCAAATGGGCGCGATGGCGGGAGCAAAACAAAAAGTGCTGCGCTCGCTCAACCTGCGATCGGAAGAAGTAGAGCGAACCGTACTGATGTTCCTCGTCTACAATCTAACCTCGATCGGGCTGATCTGGCTGGAACTCAGCACAGTAGGTCTGTTCCTAGACGAATTCGGTGCCGATAAAATGCCCTGGATTTACATAGCCAGCGCCTTTATCGGTTCGAGTCTGGGCTTTGTCTACTCGTGGCTACAAAAAATCTTGCCGCTGAGGCGCACCGTCGTAGTTGTTCTGGCAATGATGTCAGTACCACTATTTTTGTTTAGATTCGGCATCGGCTACGAAAATACTAAGATAGCTGGCATCAGCATCGCTTTTATTACTATTTTTTTGATGTGGCTGTGGGTGGAAGCTTGCTATGTCCTCAACGACCTCAATACTTCTATCACTTCCAATCAACTTTTTAACATTCGAGAAATCAAGCGCACCTATCCGTTAGTCAGCAGTGGCTATCTAGTAGCTGGAGTAGTCAGCGGGTTTTCCCTGCCGGTGTTGCTGTACGTAGTCGGACTCAAAAACGTTACTTTGGTATCGGGGTTAATGGTGGCGACAGGCTCGGTGTTGCTGTACTACCTCACAGAAAAATACCGCCAAGCATTCCCGGAAACGGCTCACTGGACAGATGACGACGACGAAGACGACCAACAAGAATTTACCGCCCGCAAAGTTACTGGGCCGCTGCAAAAATATGCCGTACCTCTAGTCAGTTTCTTCGTCCTCGCAGAAGTCCTCTACGTCCTGGTAGATTTTCAATTCTACAGCCAGCTAGAATACCAAAATCCTTCGGACGGTGCTAGCGGAGCTAGCTGGATTGCTAGCTTTTTGGGGATTTACGAAGGCATACAAGGCTTGTTTCAAGTGGCGACTCAGTGGTTCGCTTCCAGTCGCTTGGTGGAAAGAATCGGTGTGTTTGTGACGGCGATGATTTTGCCTGCGGGTATCGCCATCCTCGGCGTGCTGACCATAGGAGCATCTCTGGGACAGCTAGTATCTGTGTTCATCGGACTGATATTGCTGAGATTTCTGGACGAACTGCTGCACTACACGCTTTTGGAAACTGTGAGCCCGGTTTTATTCCAACCAATTCCTGACAATATTCGATCGGGCATTCAAACTCTGGTCAACGGTGTGGGCGAACCTTTGTCGTGCGGAGTTACAGGAGTTGGCATCCTAATTATGCTGTGGGTGACAGACAAGATACTTCCCCACCAAGACGAAAAGGACAAGCTATTTCACGACCAGCAAAGCTTGATATTTATTGGCGTAATCGTTCTGTTGGCGCTGGTTTGGCTGTTTGTGGTGTGGCTGATCCGCTCTCAATACGTGGGTCTGTTGGTCAAAAGTGCGGAACGAGGGCGCTTGGGCGTCACCGACGTTGACCTGAAAGCTCTCAAACGCGCAGTGGTGGAAACTCTGGAAAAGCCGGGGGGCGAAGATGAAAAGCGCTCCTGCATAGAACTCCTGACGCAAATTGACCCGAAAAATGTCGGAGAAGTTTTGGCACCCATCCTGGAAGTGTTACCTTCGGCTTTGCAGCGCCAGAGCTTGGAAACTATGCTGCAACACCCGAACCCGGCATATTTAGAAGCTGTCCGGGCACTCTCGGAGCAATCCTTGCCGCCGGAGGTGCTGGCCTTGGCTTTGCGCTACATCTGGCTGACGGAAGCTGAACCGAATATCGACAGCTTGCGGCCTTACTTGCAGCCGAACGTCGATCCGGTGGTGCGGGGTACGGCTGCTGCTTTAATTATGAGAAGGGGCGATCGCCAGCAAAAGGCAGAGGCTACTAACACGCTGCGCCAAATGCTGACGCACAAACAAGAGCGGGAACGGGTGATGGGGACGCGGGCTCTGGGAGAGGCAGATTATTTGCAAGGACTGCGACTGTACATCCCGAATCTGTTGCAAGATGAATCTCTGCGGGTGCGCTGCGCTCTGTTAGATGTGATTTCTTCGACTCATTCGGAAGAATATTATCCTTCGCTGCTGCGCGGACTTGGTTACAAATCGACTCGGGAAGCGGCTTTGCAGGCTATAGTCAAACTTCACAACGATGCCATTCCTTTGCTGGTGTATTTGGCTGAGGACATCCACAAGTCGGATTTGGTCAGGTTGCAAGCTTGGACGGCTCTGGGTCAAATTGGGACTGTGGAGGCGATCGACATTTTGGTCAGCAATTTGATGTCGGCTTGGGGAACTACCAGGCGCAACATCCTCCGCATCCTGTTGAAAATGCCTTCGGAAGCGGGGATAGAAGGGGTTCTAGACCGCATAGGCCGCAGCGGCTTGGAAACTCTCATCGAACAGGAGTTGATGTTTATCGGGCAAATTTACGCAGGTCTGGTAGATTTGTCTGCGGTAACAACCTACGGCAATTTTGCCGATCGAGATGCCAACAGCGCCGGGACACCAGGGAACGATACGGGTCAATTGTTGCAAAGGGCGCTGATGGGGTTGGAAGCTGATGCTACGGATCGGTGTTTTTTGCTGATGAAGTTTCTTTATCCGCTGGACACTGTACAAGCCGCTGCTTTTAACATCGCTTCGGGTCAACCTTCTTTGGTGGCTAGGGGATTGGAAATTCTCGACAATACTGTGGATATAGCTAAGAAGCGATCGCTGATCAATTTGTTCGATCAGCACTCGGAAAGAGAAAAATTGAGCAACCTCTCCGAATTGATGGTTTACAAACCTCTAACCCCTAGCGATCGTTTGCGCCGCTTGCTAGAATTGCGCCACTTCCTTTCGGATTGGGCCTTGGCCTGCTGCTTTCACTTGGCGAGGGAAGCGCGCTGGAGTCTTACCGCTCAACAAACTCTCGTCTGTTTGCAACACCCGACGGGTTTTGTCCGCGAAGCAGTGTTAGCCTATTTGAAAATAGCCTCGCCCCGGGCTTTGCTCGAATTGTTGCCGAGGCTGCAAGATGACCCCGATAATTTGGTATCAGCTCAAGTTGAAGAAATGATGGCAGAGTTGGGTGCTGGGGGAAAAAGGTAACATTAGTCAGTTGACAGTTGACAGTTGACAGTTGACAGTTGGCAGTTGTTAGGAAAGCATTAGTCATTAGGAAGAATTACCAATGCCCAATGCCCAATGCCCAATGCCCAATGCCCAATGCCCAATGCCCAATTCCTCTTCATTTGTATAAGTTTAAATTAATCACTGCATCGCATTATGTTAACTAGCGTCGAACGCCTATTGTTTGTCAGGGAAGTTCCGATTTTTAAGGAACTGCGGGATGATTTTCTCGTGCGTCTAGCATCGGTAATGGATGAACTTTCGTTTCCTTCTAAGCATAGGATTTTTACGGAAGGACAAGAAGGTCGATCGCTCTATATTTTGGTGTCGGGAACGGTGCGCGTTCATATAGGCGATCGGGATTTGGCACAGTTGAAAGCGGGGGCTTGTTTCGGCGAAATGTCGCTGTTTGATGCGGAACCTCGATCGGCTTCTATTTCTACTCTAGAACAATCTGAGTGTTTGATGTTGACTCAAATGCAGCTATACGATGCTATTGATGAAACGCCGGGAATTGCTGTGAATATTATTCGCTTGCTGTCGCGCCGGATTCGCGAGTTGAATCAAAAGTTGAATGCTAAAGAAGCGGTTATGCCGCCTACAGAGACTGCGAGAGTTGCTGAAATGCGATGAAAGTTGGGAATTGGGGATTGGGAATTGGGAATTGGGCATTGGGACTTATATCATGTCAGGTCAATTACCCGCTATCAAGGTTTGTAGTGAGGACTTTAGTCCTTATATTTTTGAAGGACTAAAGTCCTCACTACAAACCTATTTTATTGGCATCGATAGGACATGATATTACGCACAACTTTTAAATGCAGGGTGCTTAGGTTGCACCTTACAACTACTGGTTTAGTGAGTTATGAAATAATTAATAAAAAACCAGGTTTATTGAAAAAACCTGGTAGTTGAAATCGATGCTGAAGCGCGATTTGGTGTCTAAACTATTCGGAAAATAAAAGGGTAGCGATAAGGTTGGTTGGGATCTTGCAAAACGTGGAGGATAGCCATAATTGTCAGTCCCCAGTGCAGCAGATAACCTAGGGGCACGAGGATAAAGCCTGCAAGCCCAAAAGTGACGACAGTTAACACCACAATCACGGTGCTGTACAGCCATACATTAAGGTGAAAATTGATGGCTTCTTTGGCGTTATCTTTGACAACTGGGTCATCTGAAACTAATAACACTGCGATCGGCGCTCCGATCGAGAATACTAAGGTACTGAAAAAAATTGCCCCGTGGCACACCAGTGATAGCAGCTTCCGCTTGTCGGAGTCGTACATATGACTTTTATTCCTTGACTTTATTGATAATTTTACCTTTAATAGCAACTGTAGCACAGGCTATAATGGCGATCGGGTGATGATTCCCCTACCTAATTTGTGATGACAACAGAACTCGAAACTGAACTGCTGACTGCTGTTGAGCGCCGGCGCAACTTTGCGATTATCTCGCACCCTGACGCGGGTAAAACTACTTTGACAGAAAAGCTGCTGCTTTACGGAGGTGCAATTCACGAAGCAGGTTCTGTGAAAGCGCGGCGGGCTCAGCGACACGCTACCTCTGACTGGATGGCGATGGAACAGCAGCGGGGAATTTCGATTACTTCTACTGTTTTGCAGTTTGAGTATCAAAATTATCACATTAATCTGCTCGATACTCCGGGACACCAAGATTTTAGTGAAGATACTTATCGGACTCTGGCGGCTGCTGACAATGCGGTGATGCTTGAGGATGCTGCTAAGGGTTTGGAACCGCAAACTCGGAAGTTATTTGAAGTTTGTAAGCTGCGACGTTTGCCTATTTTTACTTTCTTTAATAAGCTCGATCGCCCTAGCAGAGATCCTTTGGATTTATTGGACGAAATTGAGAAAGAATTGGGGTTGCAGACTTATGCGGTAAATTGGCCGATCGGTACGGGCGATCGCTTTAAAGGTGTTTTCGATCGCAGAGGGCGCAAGATTCACTTGTTCGAGCGGACTAAGCACGGTTCTCGCGCGGCGGTTGATACTGTAATTGAATTGGGCGATCCGCGGATTGAGGATTTGTTGGAACAAGACCTTTACTATCAGCTCAAAGAAGAGTTGGAACTGTTGGATGAGTTAGGAACTGAACTCGATTTAGACTTGGTTCGCGCTGGGAAAATGACTCCGGTTTTCTTTGGTAGCGCGATGAGCAATTTTGGGGTTGAACTGTTTTTAGATGCGTTTTTAGATTACGCGATGAAGCCGATCGCCCGCAAGAGCAGCGCCGGAGATTTGCCACCAACTTATGAAGATTTTACCGGGTTTGTGTTTAAATTGCAAGCGAATATGGACCCGAGACACCGCGATCGGGTGGCGTTTATTCGGGTTTGTACGGGCAAGTTTGAAAAGGACATGAACGTGACTCACGCTCGGACTGGTAAAACGGTGCGTTTGTCAAGGCCTCAAAAGTTATTTGCTCAGGATCGGGAGTCGATCGAGGTTGCGTATCCGGGCGATGTGATTGGTTTGAACAATCCGGGGGTTTTTGCGATCGGCGATACTATTTACACCGGGCAAAAACTGGAATATGAAGGGATTCCCTGTTTTTCTCCCGAACTTTTTGCTTTTTTGAGAAATCCCAATCCTTCTAAGTTTAAGCAGTTCCGCAAAGGCGTTTCGGAGTTGCAGGAAGAAGGCGCAGTGCAAATTATGTACTCGGTTGATGAGTCGAAACGCGAGCCAATTTTGGCGGCTGTGGGACAGTTGCAATTTGAGGTGGTGCAGTTCCGAATGCAGTCGGAATATAATGTGGAAACGACGATCGATATGTTGCCTTACAGTGTAGCTCGTTGGGTTGACGGCGGTTGGGATGCGCTGGCAAAAGTTGGGCGGCTGTTTAATACGGTGACGGTGAAAGATAGTTGGGGAAGGCCGGTTTTGCTGTTTAGAAATGAGTGGAATTGCCGTCAGGTGGAAGGGGAGCATCCTGTGTTGAAGTTAAATGCGATCACGCCTGTGGTTTCAGGTTTGGCTGTTAGCGCGGAGTGAGATTACCGCAGGCTAAGGACACAACGCCGTGTTGTGTCCTTTTTTAGTTTATCAATGCGATCGCGCAATTTTTCCTGTTCTCGTCGATCTTTGACTGCCGCCAACATTTCCAGTGCCAGTGGCGTAAGCTGGATCTCATATTCGATCGCATTTTATTCGTGATTCATAGTCCCAATTTTGCTTTGGCATTTTCCCAGGAAATAGTTTCGCCTTGGCGTGCTTGGGTGATGCTTTGGCCCAATTTGGCAACGAATTCTGTATCGGTGAGAATATCTAAGGTTTCTAACAGTTCAGTCAAATGCGTGTAGCTCATTGCAGCCATAACGGGAACGCCATCTTGAGTGATGATGATAGGCTCATTGATGAGTTCTTTGGGTAGGTTGGGAAGCTGCTGCTGTGCTTGGGCAATGGTGAGTCGTTTGGACATGGTTGTACTAAAGCAACATTACTTTTAATTTAGCATTTCGGCCCACTAAACGGCCCAGAAACCGGGTTTTCACGAGAATAGTTGGTTGTGACCCACACGTTCGGTAAAAAACCCGGTTTCTTTGTCGGAGCGCATAAATCCTGCTAATCTTATCTCAAACGTTTTAATAACTCTTTAGGTGAGAGAATTGGTAAAGTCGAACCGACGAAATCTCCGGCATCGCGAGTTACAATCGCCTCCAAGTTATCTGACAGCGCACAAGCTAACTGCACGGCATCTTCAAAATCGGTTAAATTAGATGCAAATGCTATTTCCAAAACGTGGCGATCGACGGCAGATACTTTCATTAATGCTAGTGTTTCAGCAATAGCTTGCCTAGCGCGATCGAGGCTGCGA
>JANYGO010000296.1 GCA_025362325.1 Cyanobacteriota bacterium
AGTCAAGGAAAAAACCGAAGAAATAGATCTGGATTTTCTCAAAGAAGATTTGCTCAAAATATTTGACTCGATGCAAGTGGGCGCTGAAAGAGCAAAATCTATTATCTTAAGTTTGAAAGATTTTTCTCGCCTCGACGATACGGTGCCTCATCCGGTCGATTTGCACGCCTGCATAAACAGCAGTTTGCTGATTCTCAACAGCCGGATCAAACAGGGAATTGAAGTGGTGCGTAATTACGGGGATATTCCGCCTGTTGAAGGCTATATGGGTTCGCTTTACCAGGTGTTTGTCAACGTTATAAACAATGCGCTAGATGCTGTGGAAGAGCAAGAGAAAATTGAAAAAACCCGCTCTAAGGAGGCGATAAAACAATCGAGTTCGCAGTCGAGCCAGCAGGAAGCACCGAGTTTTTCGCCGAGGATTGTGATTGCTACAGAATACTTGGATGACGACTCAGTGGTAGTGCGAATTTCTGATAACGGTACGGGAATACCTGCGGCAAGTCAAGCAAAAATGTTTGAAACATTCTTTACGACTAAACCGAGAGGTGTAGGTACTGGTTTGGGATTGGCAATCGGGCGCGAAATTATCGTCAAGAAACACGGCGGGACGATTAACTGTTGGTCGGAGATGGGAATGGGGACAGAATTTGCGATCGCCCTGCCGATTAAGCATGAGAATTTAATGCCAAATTCGCTGTTAAAACTCCCAAATCGTGGCGAATATAATTCCCTTGGCAATAGTAAGGCACCAACCAAGTCAAAAATGAGAGGAACTGTAAAAACTTAAAAATTATCAGTTTTTATATTGCTTCTTGATTCGCTGTCGCTAGGTGGCTCGATGAGTGAAAATACCCAAGTCAAAACTATTTTCGGTAATTTTGAAAAACAGGCTTTGCTATAATTTAAAGTTGAGCAATTACAGCAAGGAGCGAAAATTATGGGACTATTTGACCAAATTTTGAGCGCGATCGACAATCCGAACCAACAAGCAAGTCCCAATCAGTTGGGCAACATTCTGGGTGCGGTAGAGCAGTTGAGCGGCAGCCACGGCGTCGATGCGGGCACGACTCAGCTAGCGATGTCGGTTTTGGGCGGATACGTGCGATCGGCATTGCAAGACGTGCGATCGCAATCTGGAGACGCACAAGCCCAAGAAGTTGTCAACCAATTTAGTGGCACAAATCCCAATCCGCAAGCGGTACAGAGTTTGTTTGGAGGTGGCCAGTTAACGCAGATAGTGGAGGATATAGCTCAAAGAACCGGCTTGAATAACGCTACAGTACAAGCGATGATCCCTGTGTTAGTGCCGATCGTCCTCAACTTGCTGCAATCCGGCGGCAACGCCCAAAATCCAGCCCAGGGCGCAAATCCGGTTTTGAATGCGTTTTTAGATGGAAATGGAGACGGCAACGTAGATATTAGTGACGCCATGTCGATGGCTAGCCGCTTTTTGAATAAGGGCTAATTGCCTGAGATTTTGGAGAGAGAGATTAACGGGCGGTTGAAACCGCGCCTAGACAAACACTCACGCGCCTCCGCAGGTTGAAGAGAATACAAGGCTGTTAAAATTACGTTATCTTCTTCAGTCCGCGGAGGCGGACTTCCTTTGTATAGACGCGGTTTCAACCGCCGTCTTATCTGTGGCGATTGCTATATCAGCGGCTGAAAAAAAGATGTACACAGATAGTATTTCATCTGCGTACATCTGCGTACATCTGCGGTTAAAAAAGTCTTCCTTCTTTAACCCAAACCCAAATCAGTCACAGCACCGAGACTGCTAGAAGAAACCAACTTAGCGTATTTAGCCAAAACGCCCCGAGTATAGCGAGGTTTAGGAGCCTGCCAAAGAGCCCTGCGCCGCTCCAATTCTGCATCATCAACATTGAGCTGCAACAACCGATTGTTAGCATCAATCGTAATCGAATCGCCCTCATTTACTAAAGCAATTGTGCCGCCAACTTGCGCTTCTGGTGCCACGTGACCCACAACCCTGCCGTAGCTTCCGCCGGAAAAGCGGCCGTCAGTAATTAAGCCGACAGAATCGGCTAAACCTGCACCAATTATTGCCGAAGTTGGTGCTAACATTTCGCGCATTCCCGGCCCGCCTTTGGGCCCTTCGTAGCGGATGACAATCACATCTCCGGCTTGAATTTTGCCCGCCAAAATTGCATCTAAACAATTTTCTTCCGATTCAAATACCCGCGCCGGGCCGGTAATTTTTGGTGTTTTAACGCCTGTAATTTTAGCAACGGCTCCTTCTGTTGCCAGATTTCCCCTCAGAATTGCTAAATGTCCTTGGGCGTACATCGGGTTATTCCAAGGGCGGATCACATCTTGGTCAGCGCGCGGTTCGGCGGGAATATCTGCTAACACTTCAGCAATAGTTTGGCCGCTAATTGTCAGGGCGTCTCCGTGCAGTAAACCGCGTTCTAAAAGCATTTTCATGACTTGCGGAATGCCGCCGGCTTTGTGCAAATCGACGGCTACGTATTTGCCACTTGGTTTCAGGTCGCACAAGACTGGCACTTTGGCTCGAATTGTTTCAAAATCGTCGAGGCACAACTCAACGCCGATCGCATTTGAAATGGCCAATAAATGCAGCACAGCGTTGGTTGAACCGCCGATGGCCATAATTACCGCGATCGCATTTTCAAAGGCCGCTCGTGTCAAAATTTGGCTCGGTAACAACTGTTTGCGAATTGCTTCCACCACAACTTTGGCAGATTCCGCAGCGCTGTCAGCTTTTTCGGCATCTTCAGCAGCCATTGTCGAAGAATAAGGCAAACTCATGCCCATTGCTTCAAAGGCACTGGACATCGTATTTGCTGTGTACATTCCGCCACAGGAACCCGCACCCGGACAAGCTTTGTGTTCCACTGCGGTGAGTTCTGTTTCGTCAATTTTGCCGGCGCTGAATTGACCGACTGCTTCAAAAACGCTGACAACGGTTAAATCGCGTCCGTTGTGGTGTCCCGGTTTGATCGTGCCACCGTAGACAAAAATAGCAGGAATGTTCATGCGGGCGATCGCAATCATCGCCCCGGGCATATTCTTATCGCAGCCACCGACAGCCAGCACCCCGTCCATACTTTGGCCGTTGCAAACAGTTTCAATCGAATCTGCAATCACATCTCTCGACACCAGAGAATATTTCATCCCTTCAGTTCCCATCGAGATCCCGTCGCTGATAGTAATCGTACCGAACATCTGTGGCATGGCGCCTGCTTCCTTTGCCCCCGCAACAGCCCGCATAGCGAGCTCGTTCAATCCCATATTGCAGGGCGTAATCGTGCTGTAGCCGTTAGCAATCCCCACAATGGGCTTAGCGAAATCGCCGTCGCCAAAACCGACGGCCCGCAGCATTGCTCGGTTGGGCGCGCGCTGTACGCCTCCAGTCACACCTTGGCTTCTCAAATTTTCAGGCATTCTCAAACTTCCTTTTTCTGTTGACAGTTGACAGTTGGCAGTTGGCAGTTGACAGTTGGCAGTTGGCAGTTGACAGTTGACAGTTGACAGTTGGCAGCTTGCCTCGCCCGTCGTTGGGTTGTCACTTGTCAACAGTCAACTGATCTGTGGAGTCAATTCTAAAATCTACAATCTACAATCTACAATCGATTGACTGCCCAGTCCCCATAGTTTTAGGCTATTTTTGATTTTCTCAGAAGCGTTGATATTTGTCATGCCCTGCTCAAGGGAGCGGCACAGCAGTGCCAAAAAAGCGGAGTGCAAAGATTCTACCGATACTATAGTGTGCAGGGTGAATACCGTGGTTATCTGGGATGATGTGTGTGGTAGAACCCATCACTCTAACGTTTGAAACAAAAATTGCGAGGCGAATGACATGGAGGCCGATCGAATTTTGAGGCAATATGCGGCCGGAGAAAGAATTTTTCGAGAGATTAACCTCGCCGGCGCCGACTTAAAAGGAGTAAACCTCAGCGAGGCTAACTTTACCCGAGCGAATTTCCAAGACGCAAACCTCAAAGGCGCTAACCTGACGGGAGCGAACTTGCGCGAGGTGAAATTGGCAGGGGTGGATATGACGGAAGCCAACCTCAGCGAAGCAAATCTCATCGGTACCGATTTGAGCCGCGCCAATCTCAGCGCGGCTAACCTGGTGGGAGCCAACCTGCGCGGCTCAATGGCCAGAGAAGTCAACATGACCAAGGCTAATTTGACGGAAGCTAATTTGACCGAAGCCAACTTTACCGAAGCGAATTTGTTTGCGGCCAACTTAACCGACGCTAGCATGATTCGCACTAATTTGATGAAGGCAAATTTGAGTTGGGCAACTCTCAAAGCGGTAAACCTGACAAATGCCATCCTCAGCGAGTCGCTTCTGGAAAGAGCTAATCTGACTCAGGCAATTCTCAGCGGGGCGATGCTCAGCGGGGCTAACCTGACTGGGGCAGATTTGCGCCAAGTCACGATGGTTGGAGCTAATCTCAGCGAAGCTAATCTCAGCAATGCTAATTTGAGAGTTGCGAATGTTAGTTGGTCAACGCTGCGCGGAGCTAATTTGAGCGGTGCTAATTTGTACCGAGCCAAACTGTGCTGGTCTAATTTGAGCGGAGCTGTTTTGGTGGAAGCGGTTTTGATTGATGCTAATCTCAATCGAACTAACTTCCGCGATGCAGATTTGAGGCGGGCAATTATGCCTGATGGCACAACTAATGACTCTTAATAGTTAACTGTTAACTGTTAACAGTTAACTATTGACTAATATCATGTCCGGTTGAATAGTTATCATACTTTTGTCCGACCATGCCCAATGCCCAATGCCCCATGCCCCATGCCCCATGCCCCATGCCCCATGCCCCATGCCCCATGCCCCATGCCCTATGCCCTATGCCCTATGCCCAATGCCCAATGCCCCATGCCCAATGCCCCATGCCCTATGCCCCATGCCCTATGCCCGTAGAGGTTTTATTACCAATTAACCGGACTTGATATAATGACTGTCAGCGAATTATTGATTCTGGGTGCGGCCGGACTTTTTGCCGGAATTCTAGCTGGTTTTTTGGGTATCGGCGGCGGTACGGTGCTCGTGCCTTTGTTGGTGGCTCTCAAGTACGCTCCGGTGCAAGCGGTTGCTACTAGCGGTTTGTCGATCGTCATTACAGCTCTTTCTGCCAGCATTCAGAATTGGCGCATGGGCTACCTCAGCTTGAGTCAAGTCGCAGGAATCGGATTTCCCGCCGTGATCACAGCACAAATCGGTGCTTATTTGGCGGGGATATTTCCGCCTTATTTGCTGTTAGTTTCTTTTGGGTTGTTGCTGTGGCTGAATATTTATTTGATTGAAGTTCGCAAGCGCATAACAGCCAAGAAAGCGGAAGCAGAAGCAGGGGAACTGGCAGGACAATCGGGACAATCGGAAAATGCTCAATTACCAAATAATTCCCATATTTTATTCAATCCCACTTTTGCGAAAATTGCGACTGGCAGTGCGGCGGGTTTATTAGCGGGTTTGTTCGGCGTTGGCGGCGGCATAATTATGGTTCCCCTGCAAATTTTGCTGTTAGGAGAAAGTATTAAAACGGCAATTCAAACGAGTTTGGGCGTCATCGTGATTACGGCAATTTCGGCGACGGCGGGACACGCGGCGCGCGGCAATGTTTTGTGGGTTGTGGGGTTGATTTTGGGCGGCGGCGGTTTGTTGGGCGCGCAAATCAGTACGCGGTTTTTGCCGAGATTGTCCGATCGCACTATTAGTTTAGCCTTTCGATCGCTCTTGGCAATCTTATCGATCTATGTTTTTTGGCAAGCTTGGCAAAAATATAGTCATTAGTCATTGGTCATTGGTCATTGGTCATCTTGCCCTGAGCGAAGTCGAAGGGTGGTCATTAGTCATTGGTCATTGGTCATTGGTCATCTTGCCCTGAGCGAAGTCGAAGGGTGGTCATTAGTCATTGGTCATTGGTCATTGGTCAACCCTTCTCTTTCGCAAGCTGTCAACAGTCAACAGTCAACTGTCAACTGTCAACTGTCAACTGTCATTGGTGCGCACCCCAGGAAATACTTGGGTTCGGTGCGCACTCGGACTAGGAAAGACTAATTTTCTGATAGTTTCTTGACGGCGCGAGTCAGACGCTGCAAATAAGGCTTGACAATTTCTTGATTTTGGCGCTGCAACTGGGAAACTTGCTTTTGCAAATGCTGAATCTCGGTTTGCAGTGTCGCTGCGTCTATTGTCGGTCGATCGAGCAAAACCTGCAATTGCTTCAGAGAACCTTGGATTTGATCCAAGTCTACTTCAGTCGATCGCTCCTGCAACTGAGCAGTAATAGTCCTCACCTCAGTTAACCTTTCGTCCATCAACAAAAATCGGACGTTGACATTTTCCCAATCATTCTCTCTGAGGGCGCTATTTTCCAAAATGCGGAGTTTTTGCTGCAAATCGGACAGGATGGTGTAAAGTTCCTGAGAATCCGCAGGAAGCGCCTGTGTTTGGCGTTCGAGAGATGCTACGGCACCTTGTAAGTCGGCGATGGCGCTCGATTCCAAGCCCAGAAGTTTTTGTTTCAAGTCCGAGACGGCGCTGTAGAGTTCCGCAGGTTCTCCAGGCAGGATCTGAATTTGCTGCGATCGACCTTCTACTGCGGCCTGTACCTCCGCGAGCGCAGAATTTGCCTTTTGTTGCATTTGTTGCTCGAAACGATGGCGATTGGCGAGATTCAGCGATAGTGCTGCGGTTAGCGGGGCGGCAGCGTAGAGAAATTGTCCCGACAATCCCGCAGCAATCGTGCCAATCGCTGAACCGGCAATAGAGGCGTATTCTGCCAATTCTAGCCAGTCCTGCTGGTTTGGGGAAACTCTCAAAGCTGGGAATGATGCGTCTTCGATCTTCTGCATAGCCTTTTAGTCGTAGTCTGATAGATGGCGATACGGACATGATAAAAGCGATCGGCAAATAAATCAGAGCTATTTATCAAAATTTCGGGATTGTGATATTTTTATTGACTTCTGCTGCCTGCCAGCGGATGAGTGTTTTGCCCTCAGAGCGACCGATGTCGGGTAAAATTCAGAATGCGCCGCCGTCTGTCAGGAGTATAGAAAAAATGGGTCTCAAGATTATTGAAAGTTACGATAGCAGTTTTGTCCTCGAACCAGATACTAAAGCTGCACTGTTCGGTTTGTTAACCAGTGAAAGCTTTCTCAAACAAGTAGCGCTGCAATGCGCGAGCTCGCGGATTGAGTTTGCCGAGTTACTTTTTCAACCAGTTCCCTACAGCAGCGAGACGCCGAAGGGAATGCCTGCGGAATTTGAAAAGTATCACGAATCGAGCGATTTTGCGATCGTCAACGTCCCGCCTAATTTCATGTTCCAAGCCAAAATATTTAAACCCAGCCGTCTCTGCGCCATTTATCGCGTTTTCAAGAATTAGTTAAACAGAAGGAAGAAGGAAGAAGGAAGAAGACATACACACCCAGCTTTTTAGCGCTCCGTATTTTACCTTAAATTAGGTGGAATTAGTTAAAAATTAGAAAAATCTCCGGAAAAATTAACAATCGACAATTAAGCAAAAATGACAGAAGACATTCACCCTCTCGCCAGCTTAGAATTCATTCCCTACATTGACTCAGAAGGAAAATTGCCCGAGTTTGTCCAGGGGAAAATCGGCGTTTATGCGATTTTCGACAGCGACAAAGTGCTGCAATTAGTCGGCTATTCTCGCGATACTTACCTCAGCCTCAAACAGCATTTGGTACGCCAACCCGAACATTGCTACTGGCTAAAAGTCCAAACTATCGACAAGCCCAGCCGCACTATCCTAGAAAGCATCCGATCGAGTTGGATTGCCGAAAACGGTGCCCAGCCCCAAGGTAACGGTGCGGGTGCCGCTAAGTGGAACGATCCCATCGACACCAAAACTGTGATGACTGCCCAAGAAGTAGCCAACTATGAAGGTATCGTCGCCGATGAAATTGCTAAAGATAAATTGTTGAAAAATGTAGCGCGGCGCGTGGAAAATGAAATTTTATCGCTGCTCAAAGCTCGCGGTGTAACTGAAGAAATCCGGTTTAATCCCAAGCTGAAAACTAGCGGATTGCTCGATTTAAAATAACTACGTTTTCAGCTCAATTACCCACAATCTACCCTGTTCGCAGTGAGGATTTTAGTTTTCTATTAAAAGGCTAAATAAAGTTCTTACTGCGAACTTACAAAAGTTTAACAATTATAGCAACCGCCACATAGGCTAGGACATAAATAATGTCATGAATAGATCCTATGACCATGAGAGCATAAACGGTTTGATGCTTGTACACTGTCAACTGTCAACTGTCAACTGTCAACTGTCAACTGTTAACTGCTATCGGAATCTGCAAAATGATATCTGTCCCTCTGCCCGGAGCAGAAATACAACTGATTTGACCTCCATGTTTTTCCACTACAATATCGTGACTGATAGCCAATCCCAGTCCAGTACCGCGGCCGACAGGCTTCGTAGTAAAAAATGGGTCAAAAATTCGGTGGCGCACTGCCTCGCTCATCCCGCAACCGTTATCAGTAATGCGGATCGTAACGGATTGATACTTTTGAGTTGCTAATTTTGAATCTGGATTGTGTAGCCCAGGTTCTGATTCAGAAGTTACTGAAGTGCTGATGGTAATTTTTCGGGGAGACGGTTGATTTTCCAGGGCATCAATAGCATTAGTTAGCAGGTTCATAAACACCTGATTTAACTCACTGGCATAACAGGTGAGTTTTGGCAGTTGACTGTAGTGTTTGATCACTTCAATATCACCGCCATTGTTTGCTTTCTTGAGCTGGTGTTGCAAAATCACTAAAGTATTGTCAATGCCTTCATGAATATCCACTGGCTTGTACTTTTCTTCGCCCAGGCGGGAGAAGTTGCGAAAAGACAGCACAATCTCGCTAATTCGAGAAGCACCATCTTTCATCGAATGCAGCAGTTTTGGATAATCATCTGCGATGAAGTCGGGTTGAATTTTGTCCAATTCGCCAACAATTTCTGCCACGGGGTGCGGGTAGTAATGTCGGTACAATCCGACGAGGCGCACCAAATCTCGTGCGTAGTCGTCCGCCATCCCAATATTGCCGGAGATAAAGTTGACGGGATTGTTAATTTCGTGAGCAATTCCTGCCGCTAGTTGACCTAATGAAGCCATTTTTTCTTTCTGTATTAACTGAGCTTGAGTCTTTTTGAGTTCAGTTAAGGTTTGTTCGAGTTGCTGGGCGTAGGATTGTGTTTGCTGGAACAACTGGCGCTGCATCAGTTGATTTGAGACGCGCGCTAAAACTTCTAGTTCCTGAAATGGTTTGGTGATATAATCTATACCACCTACTTCAAAGGCTTTAATTTTATCGAACGTTTCATTCAAAGCACTGATAAAAATAATGGGAATGTCTTTGGTTGTGGCAGAAGCTTTCAATGCTTGGCAGACTTTGTAGCCGTCCATACCGGGCATCATGATGTCCAGCAAAATCAAGTCAGGAGGAGTTAATTCGATAGATCGCAGAGCTAGTTTGCCGTCGGGTGCGGTGCGGGTTTTGTAGCCTTGCTTCGAGAGTATTTTAGCTAGAAGGTGCAAATTATTCGGAATGTCATCAACAATTAAAATATTCCCTTTCAACAGGGGAGTTGCTTCGTCATTCATGTCATCTTCGGTAAAATAACCAGGGGAGGTTTGTAGTGAGGAATACGATTGCTCATCAAGCTCAGAGGACTTGCATTCCTAATTGCTAAGCAGATTTAATATCATTTTTATTTGGTTGCGGGACGGATGAGAGCTAGTATTTGATTGAATTGAAAGTCGTTAGCCAATGCGGTGAGAGCGCTAGCTAAAGAGCGATCGCGATCGCGAATTTGTTCTATTTGACTGAGCATTAACTCTAAATCGCATTCAATTGTCGCTTTCTCTAAAGCTGCCAGCCAATCTTCCGGTAAAGCTGCGACGGTTTCTGGAGTGGGAGCTTCCATTTGAATTGGCTCCGGCACAGTCTCCGGTTCATCGTAAATGTAACGTACTCCGAGATGTTTGTGTAATGCGGCAAAGATTTCTGCCTCTCGAAAGGGTTTGTGGATAAAGTCATCGCCATCATCTGATACAGTAACGGTTCGCGCTTCCTGGCCGTTATCGGCACTCACGGCAATAATCGCGGTAGCTTGACCTTTAACGGTGGCTTTAATGCGTTTCGTCGCTTCATATCCATCCATCACTGGCATCCACATATCCATAAAAATTAAGTGTGGCTCAAAACTCGTCCACCATTCAATAGCTTCTTCGCCGTTGCTGGCTTCTTGGAGCTCAAAGTCAAAGGCTGCGAGGAGTTTGATCAGCAGTTTGCGGTTGTCCTTGCGATCGTCCACAATCAAGATCCGATAGCGCGGCTGGTTGGGTTCCAGGGCGATCGCCCGACGCGGCTGCTGTACGGGTTGAATCGCCGCCGCATCAACCGCGGTGACGGGGATATCAAACGCGAAGGTGGTACCGCTTCCTACTTGACTGCGCACCGCAATCGTGCCGCCCATCAACTTGACAAAGTGTTGGCTGATGGCCAGCCCCAAGCCGGTTCCCTGCTGAGATTTTTCCCCGGTTTTGGTTTGCACAAAGGCTTGAAAAAGCCGCTCTAACTCATCAGCAGCCATGCCGCAGCCTGTGTCTTCTATTTCAAAATACAATCGGTAATTGCTAATTGGTAATTGCTGATTTTCATCATCCCCAACCGCACTTACTCTTACCGCAATGTCTCCTTCTTTCGTAAACTTAATGGCGTTAGAAAGCAGATTAATTAAAACTTGGCGCAGCTTGACTCGATCGGCTTGCACGTATGGGGAAACCTCGCTAGAGCAGCTAAATATTAACTGCAATTGTTGCTCCCGTGCCTGGAGTTGGAACATCTCTTCTACCTCGTTTAGCAGGCTGCTTAATTTAAAGTCTGTGGGGTTGAGGGTAATGCGTCCCGCCTCTATTTTGGCTAAATCTAATATTTGATTGATCAGAGTTAGCAAGTGTTCTCCGCTGCGGTTGATGATGCCGATATTTTCCTGTTGTTCGGGATTGAGGTTTGCCGATCGCTGCATCAATTGGGAAAACCCCAGAATTGCATTGAGGGGTGTGCGGAGTTCGTGGCTCATATTGGCCAAAAAAGTGCTTTTGGCGAGGTTGGCGGCTTCTGCGGCCCAGGCGGATTGTTGGAGCTGTACTGCTTGCTGTTGAGTGGCTTCGAGGAATTGAGCTTGTTGTAAAGCGATTCCCAGTTGAGTGCTAATTTGCAGCGCAATATTGATTTCTGCTTCGCGCCAAGTGCGGGGCCCAGAATTTTGATAGCTGGCGAGCAAACCCCACAGTTGACTGCCACATAATATGGGTGCAATAATGTAGGATTTAGCTTGAAATTGCTCTAATAGTTGCAGGTAACAAGGACTAAACCCAGCGGTGTATATGTCTTCAATCATGCGGTAAGCAACGCCTAGATCGTACATACCGCCTTGATTTCTTTGTAGATAGGTATCTCGCACTGGTTCTCTGTAGGTTTGGAGCGTTTTTACTGTACAGCTAGAGCCTTCCACAAGATTGTTTGACGAATCAGAATCGTTCGATTGTTTTTGGATCAGAGATGTCCAGCCTTCCGCCATTGACTCGGCAACAAATTCGCCGCTCCAATCTGGATTAAAACGATAGATGGCGACTCGATCGCACTTGAGAGTTTCTCGCAATTCCGAGGTTGTGGTTGCGAATATTGTGTCAATATCTAAGGACTGACGGATGCGATCGATCGATCGGGCGATCGCTTGTTCCCGCTGGGCGCTTTCCCGCAAAGCTGACTCGGCTTGTTTGTGAGCGGTAATATCCAAGACAGTGCCAAACCAACGGATCAACTGCCCTGTTTGATCAAAAACTGGTTTCCCTCTGACTTCCATGTAAGTGACAGAGCCATCTCTGCGGATCAGTCGCAGATCAAGTTCAAAGCTTTTTTTGTGGATCGATCGCTCCTCAAGCATTGTCAGATAGGGCGATCGATCTTCTGGATGAAAACGCTCGATTAATTCTGCGGTTGCTAGCGGTTTTTGAGTCGGATCGAGCTCGAACATACGATAGAGTTCTTGACTCCAAGTGCTTGTTGCTTGGGCTATATCGTATTCCCAACTGCCGATACGGGCAATTTTTTGGGCTTCCAGCAGTCGGGCTTCTGCCAACTGGCGATCGCTAATATCGCGGGCTACCCAAACCACTGACTTATTGGACAATGGCGAAATTTTCGCAGCAAACCAAACTTCTTGGTTGTTAATCCGCAGACTGTAATCAAAATCAATAGTTTGTTGGGTTTCTACTGCCTCTCGAACTCGATCGAAATAAATCACCTCGCTGTCGTCATCAAAAAATTGTTCGATGATGGAGTCGATCTGATTCGTCAGATTGTTGTATTTAAAAATCCCCTTGGTCGGTATAATTTGGATAGTTTTTTCTTGGGGCTCGATCATCAATATAATATCTGCGATCGAGTCAAATATTTTCATAAATTGATCGGTTGAGCTGTAAAGTTTTTGTTCGAGCAATTCGCGCTCGGCAACTTCATACTGTAAGAGTTCGTTAGCACAAGCTAAGGCGGTGGTACGTTCGGCGACTTCGGCGGCTAAAGTGCGATTGTAGTCAGTTAAGATTTTTTCAGATTGTTTGCGCCCTGAGATGTCAGTAAAAGCATTGATGGCATAAATAATGTTTCCGGCTGCGTCGAAAATTGGTGTGGCGCGCACCTCAAAAGGAATAATTTCTCCATCTCGATAAACTTCTAAATCGTCAAGGAAAACCGTTTCGCCGCGCAGCGCTCGGAGGGCTGGCAGTTCTTCTGTTGGATACGGCTGATTTTGGCGGTAGATTTGATAAACTTCTACCATTTTTTGTAAAGTCGCTTCGGGGATATTTTCTACGCCGAGCAAACGCTTGCCAGTTTGGTTTAAGTACACGACTTTACCGGAGACATCATGGATAGATATTCCGGCAGGTATGGCTTCCATAAATTGCTTGAGTTGGCTCTTGCGCTGCGTTAAAGCTTCAGTTAAAGATTTTTGTTCTGCAAAAGCCTTTTGTAGTTGCGCTGCCATTAGATTGAAGGAATCGGCGAGTTCTCCGACTTCATCGAAGCGTCTAATTTCTAAAGGTTGATCCCATTCGCCTTTTGCTACATTTTGGGAGGCGGTATTCAAGCGCCGAATGGGTTTTGTTACCCAACGGGCAGTCAACAATCCGATCGCACTTGCCAGCACCAGCGTACCCGCGCACAACCACAATGTATTGCGGGTATTCGCTTGAATGGGAGCCATAAAATCCGACTCTGGCACCACCACCACAATCAACCAATCCCCGCCGCGAGCATCTCGACAGGGAGCGACGCGGACAAACTGCGGAGATCCCTTGCCCGTCAAAGTAAATTGCTGGGATGTTTGCAGGGTGCGCAAGTTGCCAAAGCGGTTGGTGAGTTGCCGAGCAATATCTCGCGTTCTGATATCCTGGCTGTTGGTGGGTAGCAATGGCATCGGCTGCTGTTTTGGCTGCTTGACAAAAGGCGTTTCTGGGGTGGACGCGGCAACCAAATTGCCCGATCGATCGATAATAAAAGTTTCTCCAGATTTAGAGAAGTGCAGGCGATCGAGAAAACTGCTAATTGCGGACTGCCCAGAATCATTGGTGAGGCGTGAGGCAATTCGCTCGCCGACTTGTTCGATTAGCTGCTGCGCTACCTCCTCGACTGCTTCCCGGCCGCTTTTGAAAGAAAGAAAGCCTGCTAGCCCAACGGCGCTGACTGTTAGCAACACGAAGGGAACAATCAAAACAGTTCGCAGGGGAAGCTGGCGGAAAAGTTCGGCGGCTGGGCGGTTGAGGGGATGAATGGGCATGGCGGTACAGGAATTGCCCTAGTGGGAGGTTGATTGTTGTGGGTTTTTTTACCTCTACTTTGGCATATTTAATTTTGCTAAGACGGCGGCGAATCGAGCAGAATCGATCGGCTTTGCTAAATGTTCGTCATAACCGGCCTCGATCGCCCTCGCGCGGTCTTGTTGGCTAGCATAAGCTGTTAGCGCCACGGCCGGCAAGCGCTTGATTTTGTCAGATTCGGACGATCGCACTTTGCGGATTAGCGAGTAGCCATCCTCAACCGGCATACCGATGTCGCTGACTAAAATATCCGGCGGCGACTGCTGTAAAATGTCGATCGCCTCTTGTACCGAAGCAGCAGCAGTCGCAGTCGCCCCCAACTGTTGCAGCGCCACCACCAAAAACTCGCGGTTGTCGGGTTCGTCGTCAACTATCAACACCTTTAAACCAGCCAAAATACCCGGATTCACGGGAGCTAATTGCCTTTCCTCTCTCAATTGCGGCTGCTTACTCCGACGCTGTTTCAGGGGCAGCATTACCGTGAATGTCGCACCCTTGTCTTTACCCGGACTTTCGGCGCGTACAGTGCCGCCGTGGAGTTCCACCAAGTGCCGGACGATCGCCAATCCCAGCCCCAAACCGCTGTCAGCGCGAGTAATCGAGCCATCTGCTTGTCGGAAGCGATCGAACACGTAGGGCAGAAACTCAGCAGAAATGCCCTTGCCGGTATCGCTAACAGCAATTTGTACGTAATTAGGTGATGGGGAATTAGCCACAGCTACTGCTTCCAAGCGCACTGCTACAGTTCCGCCCGCTGGCGTAAACTTGACGGCGTTAGTCAGCAAATTCGACAGTACCTGCTGCAACCTCTGGGCGTCTCCCCACATCAAACTGACTGCGGGGTCAAATTTCTCAGAAACAGTCACAGACTTAGCCTGAGCGGCGAAACTGACTGAATTCAGAGCAACTTCGATCGTCTTTCTCATGACGAACCAGCCAGGTTTGAGAGTTAGCTTGCCTTGAATAATCCGGGAAACGTCGAGCAAATCTTCCACTAGCTGCGCCTGCACCCTAGACTGACGCTCGATCGCTTCCAAACCCGAAGCTAAAGAATCTTCCGTGTACGGGCGGCCGCGCAGTATCTGCGCCCAGCCCAGAATCGCGTTTAAAGGCGTCCGCAGTTCGTGGGAAAGAGTGGCGAGAAACTCGTCTTTCTGGCGGTTGATGGCTTCTGCTTGCGCGCGCGCTGCTTGTTCGCGATCGAGCAACTGAGCGAGTTCTGCCTCGACTTGCTTGCGATCGCTGATGTCAGCAATGATCGACATACAGTTAATGTTACCCTTGCCGTCGCGGACTGGAGTTGCCCACAAACCGATGTCGATCAAAGTGCCGTCTTTCCTTTGGCGCTGGGTTTCCACTCCGGCGAGCCCGTGTCCGGCGCGAATTTTTTTCAACTTCGCCGTGAATTCCTCCCGTTTGTCTGCGGGAATGCTGGGCACAAATTGACCTACCACCTCTGATTCGGACCAGCCAAAAATCCTCTCGGCGGCTGGGTTCCACATTTTCACAATCCCCTCGTCGGCACTGAAAACGCTAATTGCTAGGGGACAAGCCTGAATCAAAGCTTCCAAAGTTTGATTGATTTGCGATCGCGCTGCTTCTGCTTGTTTGCGATCGGTGATATCGACGTTCACCCCGATCATCCGCAGAGGCAAACCGATCTCGTCCTGAAACACCTTAGCCCTGCAAGCAATCCATCCCACGCTGTTGTCGGGCCGGCAGATGCGGAACTCAATGTTTAATTCTTCCCCCGATGCCGCGGCAGCCTGCACCTGCTGTTCGGTGAAAGCGCGATCGTCTGGATGCACCATTGCCAGCAAATTCTGATAGCTGCTGTCGATACCGCCGATCGGCAGCCCGTACAAAGCCTCTAACTCCGGCGTACACGCGAGCTCGTTGGTTTGGACATTCAATTCAAAAGTTCCGATTTTGCCTGCTTGCTGAGCGATTTGCAGCCGTTGTTGATTGTTTTTGAGTTCTGCTTCCACCTGCGAGATCTCGGTCAAGTCGATGTAAAATGCGACGATCGTCTCTAGTCCGGGGTTGTCCGGACACAGGATCGTCCCGCCCATCAAAATCGGCACGCGGCTGCCATCTTTGCGGATGTACTCTTTCTTAAAAGGAGTTGCGACTCCCGACGCCCGCAGTTCTTGCGCCGCCCTGGCGTCGAGGTGGAGGTATTCGGGGGGGGTCATCCTGTCCCACCGCATGATACCGGAGAGCACGTCCGAGCGGGTGTAGCCGACCATGTTGAGCAGGGAGTCGTTGGCGTAGGCGATGCGGCCGGTCAAATCGCCGATCGCGACTCCGAAAATATTTGACTCTAACAGCCGCCGGAATAAAGCTTCGCTTTGCTGCATTACCCGTTTTGCTTGGTTGCGATCAGTGATTTCGGCTACCACGGTGCTGACTCCCAATAGGGCTCCCGATTCATCGATTACGGGGTAAAAGCTGACTTGCCAATCCCGCACAACTCCCGGTTGTTGCAGGGTTTCGGCCTTCATTTCCAAGTCTAGTACGGGGGTTTGCGTCGCCAGCACTTGCAGGTAAATCGGCTCTACCATATCGGCAAGTTCTGGTATCGCTTCTCTAACGGTGCGCCCGATGTGATCTGCGATCGATCTGCCGTTGATCTGAGCGAGGCATTGGTTCATGCGGATGTAGCGCAAATTGGTATCGACAAAGCACAGCCCGACTGGTGTGGTGTTGTAAACTAAGTCGAGTTCTGCTAGTTGGCGGCCAATGCGAATTTCGTTTTCTCGGAGCTGGTTTTGGGCTTGTTTGCGATCGGTGATATCGAGCACGAAGAACGATCCTTTGTCCGTGTATCCTTGCAAGTTTCCGGCGCCGATTAAAATTGGGAACCGCGAGCCGTCAGAGCGGATGAATTCTTTTTCATAAGGCGCGCAACTTCCTGATGCTGCGATTTGGGCGATGGCGCTGCGATCGAGTTCTGCGTATTCCGGCGGTGTGATATCGACCCAGCGAATCTGTCCAGAAACTAAGTCTTTCCTAGTATATCCAATCATTTCCAGCAGCGCGTCGTTAGCTTCCGTAATTTCGCCGCCTGCATCCCAGAAACCGATGCCGATCATGTTAGATTCTACCACGCTGCGGAACCTGGTTTCGCTTTCCCGTAAAGCAAATTCGGTTTGTTTGGCTGCGGTAATATCTGCGAGAATTATGCCGGCGCCGATGATTTCTCCGCTTTCATTTTTCACTGCGTAGTAGTTGGCTAGCCAGCAGCCGAAATATCCCGGTTTTCCAGGATGTTCACCGCTCACTTCTACGTTTAAAACAGCCTCGCCGCTTTCTAGAACTTGCTGAATTATCGGTGCTAATTTGGCTGCGGATTCTGGCAACAATTGGCGGAAATCTTGACCGATATGCTGTTGGGCACTCAAACCGTTGAGTTCTGCTAAGACTTGATTGATGCGGATGAAGCGCATTTCGCGATCGAGAAAGCACATCGCTAGGGGAGATGCTTCAAACAGCGAGTCAATTAAGGCGAAGGATTCCGATGTTTGTGATAGTGCTTGCTGAGCTTCTGCGTAAAGTCTGGTGTTGTCTAGGGCGATCGCCACGCGGTATGCTAAATCTTCTAGCATTGCCATGTCTTCGGCACTGTAGCGGCGCCCCAACTTTGAGGTAAAGCAACTGATCGCACCCATTACCCGCCCGCGCGCCTTCAGCGGTACGCAAGCGTGAGATCCGATATTGAGCGATCGCAATCTTTCGATTTCTGCTGCATTTTCGGCTGCTGCTGCTAACATCTCCTCATCTACTTCGGCAATTAGTTGCGATTTGCCGCTGCGAATTACCAGCGGATAGCCGTTAACAGCATCAGAGGCGATGGGACTGCGGACTCTAAAGTTATTCAGAGTATCCACCCTAGAGGGTTCTGCGTGAGCTACAGCGACTCGGCGCACTTTTGAGTCGGTTTCGGTCAAATGAATGCAGCACCCGTCGGCGACCGAATTTACCGCTAATTCTGCGACCTTTTGCAGCACCGTTTCCCCGTCAAACGCCGCAGCCAGCATTTTACTGACTTCTGCTAAAAATGCCGATCGCTGCTGTTCTATTTGGGCTTTTTCCCTCGCTGCTTGCTCGATTGTCAACTGCAATCTTTGAGTTTCTGCAAGTTTTAGTTCTGTGATATCGCGGGCGACAATTAAGGCAGATTCTGGTACGCCGTCAGAGTCAAATTCTGGAACTACCCGAGATTGATAACTGCGGATGCCGTCGGTTGAAAAGGCCTGAAATTCGATGATTTCTTCTCGACCAGTTTCTAACACTTTGTGCAGGGTTTCATCCCATATCTGGCAAAGTTCCGGCGGCAGTCCTATGTCTTGACTGGTTTTGCCGAGAAAGAATGAAACTGGTTTTCCTTGGCTTGTGGCAACTGCTTGATTGACATAAATATAACGCAGTTCTTTGTCGGTGCGGATAATCACATCCGGTGTATTTTCTAGCAGCGTTCTCAGTTGCTGTTCGCTGCTGGCCAAAGCTGCTTGCGTTTTTTTTCTTTCGGTGACATCTCGTACCGTGCCCACGTGTCCGACGAGTTCGCCGGAGTCGGAGAACATTGGCGCGGAAGCAACGTTAATCCAGCGCACAATCCCGTCTGCTGTTTGCAAGCGATACTCGATCGCATATTCCCCAGCTTCCCGAGTATAATCCCGCCATTGGCTCAATACGCGCGATCGGTCTTCCGGGTGAATGCAATTCTCCCAACCCTCACCTAAAAGTTCTGCCAAACTCAAGCCAAAAATCGCTTGACAACGAGGGTTTGCATAGGTGTAGCGCCCCTCAAAATCGGCCATAAAAATCCCCATCGGCGAACAGGAACTTAAACAGCGAAATCGTTCTTCTTGAGCTTGCAGCGCTTCTTTCGCTACAGTTAGTTCTGCTGTGCGCTGTTTGACGCGGTTTTCTAGATTGGCGTAGGATAAAGCTAGGGCTATTTCGGCTGATTTGCGATCGGTAACATCGATGCCAGTTGCGATTACATATTCTACCAAACCCTCGCCATCGATCATCACTGTATTAGACCAAGAAATGAAGCGCCGATCGCCGTTTTTAGTCCGCCAATAATTTTGATATTCGCTGTAATAATTTTCCGCGTTGAGTTTAGCAAAAACTGTTTGAACAGGTTCTCTTTCTTCGGAAATTAAAAATAAATCCCAAACATATTTATCCACAACTTCTGCTATCGAGTAGCCTGTGGTTTTTTCGCAAGCTTGGTTGAACCTGACAATCCGTCCTTGGCTGTCAAGAACTACAATCAAGCAAGCCGACGTGTCAATTACTTTTGTAATAATCTGGCGTTCTATTTCTAGTTCTTGTTCAGAAAACTTTAAGCCAAAATACCAAGCGCTAACCATTGCAACTGCCAAAAGTAAGATTACAGGAGTTGCTTGGAATGCAAACACTAACAAAGTTGTCAGAAGTAAGGCCGTGGCGGCGCTAAATGTAGCAAGGCTGTAAGATTTAATTGGTAAGGACAAGACCTGAAACCGATTCATTTTTGTTGACCTGTAGCGATCGCGCGATCGCGCGAGTTCTGGTACCGATGAAACAATATTGTTAAAACTAATTATTTGTTTTTTCTATATAAGACCACATTTGTCTGCGCCGTGCCATCTTCCCAGAGACAGATTTGCCGAAGGAAGAAGTCATGAGTCATGAGTCATTAGTCATTAGTCATGAGTCATTAGTCATGAGTCATTAGTCATTAGTCCGAGGGAAGTAAAAAAATGATCCCACTCGCACACTCGCACACTCGCACACTCCCCACCCTCTCCCACTCTCCCCCTTTCTCCAGTTGCCGAAACCAAGCAATTTATATGTGCAGCAGCTTATTATAGATGAAGGGACAAATTCGATCGACAGATTTCTGGGAGAAACTTCAGGTGAATCACAAGCTGGCAAAAATTATCGGATTATTCTTCGCAGCCGCCACAGTCTTCGGATTCATCGGTTACTCGCTGCAACATCTCAACTGGGCCGCCAACTCCACGATATCGATCGGCTTTCCCAATCTTAGCATCGCAGCTCTCGGGGCGATCGACAACAAACGCGACCAAATCTATCTCAACGGAAATTGGCAATTTGTCCCCGCAGTTGGCAACCCCCAAAACCCCCCCCCCTCCCCAAGTTGGGGCTCCATCCAAGTACCCGGAGACTGGCAAGAAGAAAACAACGAATCCGTACCCGGAATCATCAGCCGCGGCAGCGGCAAAGAGTGGGAAAACTTCAACAGCAAAAAACTAATAAAAGCTTGGTACCAGCAAACAATCAACATTCCCGACAACTGGAAAAACCGTCGCATCTTTATCGACTTAACCAGAGTCAGCACCGATGCAATCATCTTTGTCAACGGCCTTAACTGCGGTCAAATTGAATGGCCCTACGGCACTGTTGAGATTACCTCATCAGCCAAACCCGGTCAAAACACCATATCTATTTTAGTCGCCGCAGTATCCGACGAAAAAGACAAAGCCGTGATTATGGGCCCCACAGAAATCTACACAGAAAAATCCAACTTGCAATCCCGCGGAATCATCGGCGAAGTCCGGCTGTTTGCCGTTCCTCCAGGCCCGCTAATTAGCGACGTATTCGTACAAACTTCCACCCGAAAAAAGCAAATTAAAATCGATGTCGAACTCAAAGACGTTACCCAAAACGGTAAAGTTGAACTCACCGCCAAAATGCTCGACGAAAAAGGCAAAATCGAACAACAATTTACAACCACCGCCAGCGTTCAAGCCAAACAAATTCAAACATTAAAATTGCAGTGGAACTGGCCCAATCCCCGCCTCTGGGATGTCGGCAAACCCAACCTTTACACCATGCAATTAGAAGTCAAAGGCAGTGGCATTGACACGCAATACGACCAACCTTTCGGCTTCCGCGAATTTTGGATTGAAGGCCGCAAATTTTTCTTAAACGGCACAGAGTTGCGCCTGCGCCCCACCTTGCACGCAGACGGTTCTTGGGAAAGCGGCACAGTAGAAGTTACCGACAAATTAATTGACGGCTACACAAAAGCAGGTTTTAACATCGTAGAAACCTGGCCTTGGGATCACGACGAACGGGGTAGGTGGCATTTTCGAGAACTGTTATCCGAAAGGGCAGACCTCAAAGGCTTTCCAATTATGGCCCCGGCATTAAACGTTACATCTATCGCTTGGAACGGCAAGTGGAAAAACCCCTATTTTGCCAACCAGTGGAAATCGCGAATGGCAACAGAAATGCGCCGCTACCGCAATCATCCATCAGTATTAATGTGGGCGACAAGTCCCAATTTTTTCGGCAACGCTGACGACCAAAATCCCCGCCGCATCGGCAAAAGAAAAATCGAAGGAACTCTCGGGAAGTTGGAAGACGACCGCTTGCGGGGTAACACTCCCTTGGGAAACGACACTGTAGCTGCGATTAAATCGGCAGACCCTACCAGACCGGTGATGGTACACCAAGGGGCAAATTTCGGCGATGTTTACGCGCTGAATTCTTATTTAAATATGATTCCCTTGCAAGAACGGGAAGAATGGATTTCTGAGTGGAGCAAAACTGGGGATATGCCCTACATGGTTGTCGAATTTGGCACGCCACTGTTCGCGACAATGATGCGCAACCGCGAAGGTTTCAATCAAGTGATTGTCAGCGAACCTTGGATGACTGAGTTTGCGGCAATTTATTTCGGCAAGCAGGCTTACGAGTTGGAAAGTCCGGCTTATAAAGCTAAAATTCGCGAGCAATTTGTCAAGGGTCAGGAGTATCAAAGCTGGCACCTGAAAAAAGAGTTAGATTTTGCACCAGCTTTTCAAAAGTTGCAGCATTTGTTCAGTACCAACACGTGGCGCAGTTGGCGGACTTTTGGAATGTCTGGGGGGATGATTCCTTGGAGTGACGGACACGGCTGGGAAGTTTCCGATGCTGGCAGAAATAAGGTGGATATGGGGGGATTTCAAGCGGGACGGCGAGGAGTTTATTTGAAGCTTGTCTCTAACAATCTTTTGAATTATTTTCAGCCAGAAGCTTACACTATTCATCCTGGGGGCGAGGCAATTATCAATAATAATAGCTCGACTTTGGCTTGGATTGCTGGCGCTAGTCCGGTGTTTACTGCCAAAGACCGCAATTTTTTTGCGGGCGGCAAACTTGCCAAACAAGTAGTGTTAATTAACGATACCAGGACACCGCAAGAATTTGCGTTTAATTGGCGGGTTTTGGTGGGGGGGGACGAAGTAAAAAAAGGCGAAAATAAAGGATTTATTCAGCCAGCAGCCACGCTATTCTTCCCAATTGATGTAAAATTGCCAAATACGATTTCTAGCAAGACTGACGGCGAAATTCGCTTGACAGCGCGAGTGGGCGATCGCCCCCATGCCGATACATTTGCTTTCCGAGTATTTGCCAACCCAGTCAAAGTCAAGGATTCCCTAGCAATTTTCGACCCAGTTGGCAAAACATCGGCAATGTTAAAACAGTTAGGTTATCAGCTTGTCCCGTGGAACGGTTCGCAAGTTTCATCCGTATTAATTATCGGTAGGGAAGCATTTTCCAGCGGCGAAAAATTGCCGGGAAGTTTAGAAGATTTTGTGCGCAAAGGCGGCAAAGCAATCGTGTTTTTCCAGCGCCCAGAATGGCTGCAAAACACAGGTTTCCGGGTGGGCGGCCACGTCAGCCGCCGCGCTTATCCCGTTGACAGCAACCAATCCGCAGTTATCGGTTTAGACAGTGAAGATATGCGCGATTGGATCGGGGAAAGCACGCTGGTTGAAGCTTATCCAAATACGATTGAAAACAGGGCAAACTTTAGTCCGGCAAATATGCCTTGGTACGGCTGGCATTGGGGAAATCGCGGCGGTGTCAGCAGCGCTGCAATCGAGAAGCCACACCGCAGCGGTTGGCGGCCAATTTTGGAATCTGAGTTTGATTTAGCTTATTCGCCGCTGATGGAATTGGATTATGGAAAAGGGCGACTGATTTTAAACGAGTTGGATGTGGAAGACCATTATGCTGTAGATGGTGGGGCGGCGCAGTTAGTCCAGCAACTTGTGAGTTACGGGATGAATTCTGCGGTGATGGGAAAGCCGGATAAAGTGGTTTTAATTGGGGGAGAAAAGGATGCCAAGAAGTTGGACAGTTTGGGGGTAATTTATCAGCGGGCTAATTCGCTTTCTCAGGATGTTGGTTTGGCGATTGTGGGTACCGAAGCGAATCTGAAAGATGCAGAATTGCGCGGTTATTTGAATGCTGGCGGGAAGGCGTTTTTCTTGCCGCGTCAAGTGCCTGTCGCTGGTTTGGGCGTTGGTTTGCAGCAAGGGAAGGATTTCGGGGGCTCGCTGGTGGTTCC
Organism: Cyanobacteriota bacterium; assembly: GCA_025362325.1. Classification (GTDB taxonomy): domain Bacteria; phylum Cyanobacteriota; class Cyanobacteriia; order Cyanobacteriales; family Microcoleaceae; genus Microcoleus. Next base: position 23,270 of record JANYGO010000296.1, read on the forward strand.
GAGTTGGGATGAGGTGAAGGGGCTTAGCAGTTCGGATTTGCGATCGCGCTCTTTTTATGATACTTGGTTGATTAAGTCTGGGGGAGAAATCGGTGCTGACGGTTTGTTAAGTCGGGTTGCTGTAGGTAAGGGCGTGGCGATTTTCTCTCAAATTGACCCGGATAGTTTGAATGCTGATGCTAAGACTTATTTGCGTTTCACTCGCTGGCGGCAAACACGGGCAAACGCTCAGATTTTGGCTAATTTGGGGGCGAGTTTTAAGGCAGATGGCTCTATTTTCAACGGTGGGGGTCGGGAGTTTTATCACTGGGATTACAAGACAGATTTTGAAAATGGGGACGATCCTTATCGGTATTATCGGTGGTAGAATTTACCAAATTAATATAAGGTTTGTAGTGAGGACTTTAGTCCGCATTTTGTCCAAATCTCGATCGAAAGGACTGAAGTCACTACTACAAACATACAGCGGATTCCAGGTTTATGCAGTACAGTAGCAGCAGTTTGTAAACCAGTTTTTAAAGTGCTTAATATTAACTAAATCAAGCGCAGTAGCTAGTAAAACGTCAACCATCTTGGTAGTAGTGGGCGAAAACTTACGTA